>JBMHCO010000060.1:0-17789 GCA_049889895.1 Rubripirellula sp. | reverse complement strand
TGGGGAGGCGATCGAGTTGGAGCGTCAGGGGCGAGCTGTAAAATCAAAACCATCGAAGGAGATGGAATATCCCGATGAGTTGAATGCGATATTGGATCAGCAGCCCGACTTGAAAGATGCTTTCGGCAGGTTAACCCCCGGTCGTCGCAGGGGCTACCTACTTCATTTCACCTCGGCAAAACAGGCAAGCACCCGTATCAACCGAATTGCCAAATGTCGGGATCGTATTTTGGCTGGCAAAGGGTGGAACGAACGCTAGTTGATCATTCGCAGCTGCATACCATCTTTAGTCCGGCAAGATTCGTTTGATCTTTGCTGACCTCACACGCCCGTCCTTGGTGAGCGCCTTGGTTTGGATTGATCCAAGTTTGAAATCTGAGTCGAGCGTTGAGTCAAGGAAAACGCGATTGTTGACCCAGACTTGATTTCGATCACCGGCCGCGCGAATGCGAATAGAAGTCCACTCGGGGGAGTATTCGTTAGCGTTTACTTCCGCGAGCGCTTTTGAGTTGAAACGGAATTCAACAGCACCCTGAATTTCTGCGGTTAATTCAAAGCCTTTGACCATCTGATGATCAAGGTCTTCCCACGGCCCACCGTCTCGTAGTTGGAGTAATTGTTCCTTGAGGATCGCTTTTTGCTTTTGATGAGCGGGGGCTTCTGCAAGATTGACGAATTCGTTTGGATCAGATGGATAGTGATAGAGTTCTTCTTGACCATCGGACGTCAAGCTGTACCGCCAATCTTTGGAACGCACGGAAAAGTGGGGGTAGAGCGTTCCCGTGTGCATCGTGTGTTGGCTGTGGTCTTTTCCTGGTAATGCAGTGATTGCAACGGAAGGTCCATCCCATGTTGCCTTTGGATCGAGGAACAGCGGCTTGAGGCTGTGTCCATCCAGAGGGTAACCGCTACGACCCCGATGTGGATTTGGTGGTAATTGGCAAACGTCGATCAACGTAGGGTAGATGTCGATTAATGAAACAGGTTGATCGCACGTCGCACCGTGAGGCATTCCTTCAAGTCCCGCAACAATCAGGGGGATTCGGGTTCCGCTATCCCATAAAGTCTGCTTGTAAAGTGCTTCCTTTCCGCCCACGTGGAACCCGTGATCGCTCGTCAGAATGACGATTGTGTTGTTGGCGTATTCGCTTTGCTCCAAGGCATCAAGAACGGTTCCGACCTGTTCGTCAACAAACGAGACGCAGGCCATGTAGGCTTGTAACCACTCTTTGAAAAGATCAGGCTTTTTTGGATGATTGTGTAGCATCTGAAATCGCCGGAAGGCATAAAGACTCCGGTTGGCTAGGCTTGGCGCGCAGTCTTCTAGATCGCCCTCCATCAATCCTTTGGGTATCTGTATTTCATCAAGCGGGAATCGATCAAAATACTTTTTTGGGGCGTACAGCGGCGTGTGGGTGCGACTGAATCCGGTGAATAACGCAAACGGTGTATTGTGCTTTCGCTCTAAAACAGATTTTGCCCACTGCGCGTGGGACTCGTCCGGCATCGCATCACGGTCTTGGTCGCTGATGTAGCGAAATGGCTCTCCGGACAGGATCCAGCCTCGATAACCTGGGACATCCTTCGAGGGGGCCGAGGGGTAATTGGGAATCTTGCTCAGAGGGCCAAAGGTATGCTCCCACTTATAATCCATGTCTGGGTCTGCATCATCGGCGTAAAAATACCTTTGCTCGGGGTGAGGTAAATAGCCTCTGCGGTATTGCTTCGTGCCATCCCAAGGCCACGGACCCACATTGCCGCCTGCTCCTTTACCTGCATAGAAACCTTTAGGGTCTTGGTTGCCATGGTAAATCTTGCCAACGGTGAAGACGTCATAACCGTTGGTCGCTAGATGTTCGGTGACGGTGACCGATTGACTAAGAATCGCGTTTTGACGCCAGTCCTCAAACCAATAAAGGCTCGACGTTTGCGGGTACAGACCTGTCAGCATGCTCGATCGAGAGGGAGCGCAGATCGGGTCGTTGCAGTGTGCGTTGGTAAAGCTGAGACCGCGAGTGGCAAGCCGATCAAAGTTTGGTGTCGGGACATAAGGCTTGCCATTTGGATGCAGTGGCATATCGTTCAGGTCATCCACGATGATGAACAGAACGTTCGGACGCGTCTCAGCATTAGCCTTACCAGCAGCAATCTGGATGCAGACTAAGGTGATAAGGATGAGGTGGATGGATTTGAATAACACTTTTTGACTCGACGAATAGTTTTTTGCTGCTGATGCTGTTTCGGATTGCCGTGACCTCTGGCGCCCTCGTGTTGAGACCCAACTTGTTTGCCACCCAGTGTGAATTCGATCGACTTGATTGCGGACCGGCGTGAATTTGATCGACGTGAACCCGACCCGAGTAAATCCGATCCAGTTGAATCCGATCCAGTTGAATCCGATCAAGGGCAACAGTGGAGCAGACGATCATCACGCTACTCGGCGTGGCGTGAGGCGGTAACGTGCCTCGGTTGGAGTTTTTCAGCGAAGGTTCTTGCTTCGCAGTTCGGATGGTATGAACTGAAAACAGACCGGTGATCCCAACGGGTATTCCGTTCCAGTGGGGGTCAGTTTGCCAGTCTTCGGGTTGATTTTGAACTGCACAACGGTGTCTGAGTTTTGGTTTCCGATCAGCATCCATCGTCCCGAGAGATCGATGCCAAAACTGCGAGCCGTTTTTCCGCCGGTGGAAGTGTGGCCAGCCAAGGTCAATGTTCCACTCTCCTCGTCCACCTTGTAACAGACGAGGTTGTCTGGGCCACGATTAGAACCGTACAGGAATCTGCCGGAAGGATGAAGGATTAGTTCCGCGGTTGAACCCACTTCGCCTTTGTAGCCTGACGGAAGCGTGGAGATGGTTTGGATTTCTTGCAGCGTGCCTTTCATGAGGTTGAACGAGAAGGCGGTAACGCTCATTGCCTTTTCGTTAATTACGTAGCAAAACTTGCCGTCGTTGCTGAAGGTTAGGTGCCGAGGATGTGTTTCGGCCGCTGTCGAAAAGTAAGGTGGATCATTAGCAGTTAAAGCTCCGGTCGATGCATCGTTTTTGTAAACATAAATGCGATCGAGCCCGGCATCGCAAACAACTGCAAAGCGGTTATCAGGAGTGAAGCATGCGTGATGGGCGTGAGGCTTTTGTTGATTGTCGAGAGTTGGGTATTGGTCAGCCCAATTCGATTCGTGGACGTTGCCTTCGTCGCCAATCACAACACTCGCAACATTGCCACTTCCGTAGTTCGAAACGAGCATGTTTGAGCCCGAAGCGTCGATTCCGAGGTGGCAGGGTCCGCTGCCATTTGGAGCGACAGCGTTGATGGTTTTTAAGCTGCCGTCGGTCTTGATTTCAAATGCTGCAATCGAGCCGCCGTTGGGATAGTTGTTCGACTCGCCCGCCGCATATAAAAATCTTTGATTGGGATGAATGCTAACCCAAGAAGGGCTTTCCATTTCAGCCGCAAGTCTCGGTTTTGTCAGTTCGCCTGTTTTTGAATTGATCTCACAAACGTAGATCCCATTACTATTCGGTCCAGTGTAGGTGCCGATATAAATTCTCTGGATTCGCTGTCCCGTTCGCTTAATGCCGAGGTCAATTTCTTTTGCGCCTAATTCAGCGTGTGAAAGTGAAGTAAAAGATAGAATCGCTGCAACCGTGAACCAGAACCATCTAGGTCCCGCGTTGAATCCGGATGTGTGTTGGATCGAGATTGATGATTGAGGCTTCATAATATCGCTTTGATTGCTATTCAGTTGATTAATGTGATGGGAATAAAGATGCGTAGGACAATCGGGGGAAATTAAATAAGCCCCACTGCAGCGTGGCAGTGGGACTTCTCTTTCGTGGTTGTCCATTTTCCCTTGGATCTAAATCACCAAGTCCGATTAACGAAACTTAGTGATTGTTAGCCGTGACACCTTGCCAGTCATCAGTTCTGAATGGAGTCAGTGGCAGATCGCTTCGGTCATAGAGATTCACTTTCGGGTTGTTGGCCCAAGCGTAGCGAACCGATTTAGGGTTACTCACGGAATCCGCCGAAACTGCAATCCGTCCATCCTGCATTAGGGTCGCTTTTGCGTTGACAAACTTTTTGTCTTCACCGGCAATCGTGAATCCGAGTAGGTCGTTGGTGTCAAAGGGACGCCATCCACCGTCAACATGATTAAAGCTCAGGATGATCTGATTTCCGCTAGTCTCCATCGATTTGTATTCTGGGCTGCGGTAAGGAATTTTGACATCGTATTCGTTGGCTAACGCCCACCGTGCAAGACGCATACCGACGTCGACTTTGTTGCGAGGGTGAATGTCTTTTCCCTCTCCAATGTCAATGATGACGGCTTGGCCGGTGTGAGCAAGTTTTTTCATGGTCATGGTCTGTGCCTCACGCAATTCTGCCCAAGCACTGTCCATCGGTTCACTGTTTTCAGCCATGAAGTCAGCAAGTTGCACCCAGTAGAACGGGAAATCTCCCTGTCCCCACTCTTTGCGCCAGGATGAAATCATCAGCGGGAATAGCTCCCGATATTGATAAGCTCGTCCTGCATTACTTTCACCTTGGTACCAGATCGCGCCGCGAATGCCGTATCCCAGATGTGACTTGAGAACACCGTTGTAGATGTTGCCCGGGCGACTGTTACCTCGCATTTGGTTTCGGAGGCCGCCGAGTTGTTTGTTCTCGTCTTCGCTCAGATCCTGTTTCTTGGAAAGTTCGTCAAACCTTGCTTCGCTAGATTCCCAACGCTCAATGAGTGGTTTGAATTGTGCGTCAGCCGCGAGCGTTTCTCGGTTGATCCACGCTTCACAAGCCGATCCGCCCCAAGCATTGTTGATCATCCCGATCGGAACCCCAAGGGTTTGATGCAATTGCCGCGCAAAGAAGTACCCTACCGCGGAGAAATTGCCAACGTTCTGGGGATTGCAAACCATCCATTTGCGATCGTCGTGTGACCAAATTGGTTCTTGGACACCGACTTGAGGAAAGTTGATCATGCGGATGTTCGGGAAGTTAGCAGCAGCCTTCTCAAGGTCAACATTATTCGATGCATTGACTGACCACTGCATGTTGGATTGCCCCGAGCAGATCCAGACTTCACCCACCAGAACGTCTTTGATCCGAATCTCGTTGCTGCCCTTAACGATGAGCTCAAGTGGTGGACCAACTTCCATCGAAGCGAGCGTTACTTTCCAGTTACCGTCGCTGTCTGCTTTTGTTGACTTTTGCTGATCACCGATGTGTACCGCGACTGCTTCACCAGCATCTGCTTTTCCCCAAACTATATTTTCCTGATTTCTTTGGAGTACCATCGAGTCAGTGAAGATGTTGGGAAGTTTGACTTCTGCTTGCGCGATTGAGCACGCCATCGCAATCATCATTGTGATGGCTGTTCGTGTGAGGACTACTCGCATCTATTTTCCTTTGCGTCAGTGGTGATTCGTATCGCTGTGCATCAGCGAACTACTTCAGTTTGTTTTTGCCTGTCTCGTTAGGCGCGTCGCGACTCATCCAGAGAATACGCTGGCCTAAATCTTTGCGGCGATAATATAGCGAAGTCACTGCCGATCGTGTCGCTGAGGCGGGGAGGCAGAGATATGAAAAAGAATTGAAGATTATTGGCGATATGTACAGCGATGTGAGACGCTTTCGTGATTCGGTTACCATATCGCGAACGACCTGAGCAACCACCTGCATCAACTGGCTAATTTACATGGATTTTAAAATCGCACATTCCTTCAAAGCGGTACCGTCGGTGGGCTTAATGTGTTCGATACACTCCTTAATCGGAGTTTTTTTAGTCGGGTTCCTGACTTCCAACGTTTGGTCTGGGGAGAGAGTCGAGTGGACGTTCGATCCAGATCGTGGCGAAACACTGGATTGGCTCGGTGAGCGAGAAGAAGCGGAGGGCGTGTTTGGGCGTTCGGCGATGTTTCGAGGCGAGTCCCTATTGCGATTGGGTAATGTCACTCGCCCCGTCTCAATACTTGAAAAAGAAGAAGAGGGGGCTCCGTCGTCTGGTTCGCCCTTGAGTTTCTCCATGTGGATCAATGTTCATCGTTTGCATGATGGACAACAGATGTTGGCGGCAAAGAATGTTTATTCTCGTGGTGAGCGCGAGTGGAGTTTGATGATCGACCGAGACGGTGCCTTTGTGCTGTATGTCTATCAGGATGGCTGGAAGGTAGCCCGAAGTGACGTACGTCCATCTCGCGGACGCTGGTATCAGGTGGGATTCATTCTGGGTGAGACACGTGCTGATTTATGGGTCAACGGAAAACTCACTGCTCGGATTTCACTCGAACGAGCCGTGCCGGCGACATCCGCCCCAGTCACACTTGGGGGCGTAGATGATAACGGTCATTTTCGCCAGGGTTTTTATGGCGCAATCGATCACGTCGTGCTGTGGCGAAAGCCAATCGAGGAATCACTGATGCGGTCCACTTATCAACCTACCGAGCGGACGCACATCATTTCACCTGATAAGCCTCCGTATCGCCTTTGGACTGGTAACGAGATTGCTAAAGCGGAAGAGATCGAGCATCTTGAGGGAGTGAGCTTTGAGGTAATCAAGCGTTACGAGCCGGATGTTGATGGATACGGTTTCCTGCATGGTGTTGCGCTTGCTTGGCATAAAGACCGCTTGTTCGCATCCTTTGGCCATAACAAGGGAAGTGAGAATACCTACACTGAGGAAGGGCGATTCTGTGTCAGTAATGATTCAGGGAAAACATGGTCGCCGGTGACCACCATTGATTCTGGTCTTGATGCAGATGATCTGGCGGTCAGTCACGGCGTTTTTCTTTCTCACGAGGGAAAGTTGTGGGCTTTTCTTGGTTCATTTTATGGCACCCGAAAGAACGTTCACACACGTGCCTACGTTTTGAATGAACAGGACGATTTGTGGGAACTGCAAGGCGCGGTGATCAACGATGGTTTTTGGCCAATGACTGAGCCAACGCGAATGAATGACGGCAACTGGGTGATGCCTGGTTTCATTGTTTCTGGCCAAAATCCGCCAGCGGTTGCGATTAGTCACGGAGATGACTTGTTGTCTTGGGATTTGCATGTTCTACCGCTCTCGAATGATCTTTTGAAATGTTGGGGCGAGTCCTCGGTAGTGGTAAGCGGATCGAAGCTTATTAATGTCGCTCGGTATGGGGCTCAGTCGACTGCACTGGTGAGTGAAAGTAACGATTACGGAAAGACTTGGAGCGAAGTGTCGCCAAGTAACCTTCCGATGGCTACCAGTAAGCCATGCTGTGGTGTGTTAAGCACGGGAGTGCGTTACCTCATTAATTCAATCTCCGCTGATGGTGGTGGTCGTCGCTCACCACTGACGATCGCGATTGGAAAGCCAAGTGAGTCTGGTTTTTCGAAACTCTATGTCATCCGTGATGCAATTTTCGAAGCGGGACCCGGAGAATCCGATCGCAACGCCGCGTTGTCTTATCCGTATGCCACCGAACACGATGGCAAGTTGTATATCGGTTATTCCAATAATGGCCCGCGACGCGCGAACAATAACAGTGCTGAAATGGCGGTGATCCCAATCGATGTTCTTGGTTTTCGCTGATTGGCTTCAGGTCCTTTTTTGCTGAGTGAATCCACTTGCTGCCAGTGAGCGGGTACGCGAAGAGTTCGATTTCCGGTGCCGCGTTGGTTCACGTTGTAGGCCATTTCATCGGGGATTTGAACTTGGAGTGGTTTCAGCACTTATCCAGTGCGGGTTGTTGGATTGTTTTTGTGTTGAAAATTGCGATGTGGGCGCGCGCGAGGTTGGGTGTGGGGGGAGCCATGGCGATCATCGAGGTGGTTTGAATTTTGACGCATTTCTGCGATGCTAGATGAAATGAGGAGTTATCGATTAGCTTCAGGGGTGCGAGAGTTCGGCGGTTACGTGAGGGAGAGCGTCTGCTTGGGTATGAAGGTCAGAAGCGTTGTGAGTTTCATCTCAATTTTGATTTGCTGTCTGCTCTTGGTTACTCCGCAGATTTGCCGAGCGGCATCGCCAACGAAACGGCCGAATATCATTTTCGTCGTATGTGATGATCTGGGTTTTGCTGATGTCGGCTTCAATGCGAACGAGTTCAATGTGCCAACGGATGTGGTAACACCGTATTTGGACGATCTTGCACGAAACGGGATGATCTTTACCGACGCATATGTCCCTCATCCATTCTGTGGGCCAAGTCGGATGGGGATGCTCAGTGGACGCATGCCACATACGTTTGGTGGTCAGAAAAACCTACCGAACTTTTCGCAAAATCTGCGGAGCTACAACAGTAAGGGCATTCCAGTCAGTGAGACGTTGATCAGCAAGTTATTGCAGCAAACGGGCTACAGCACCGCCTGCATTGGTAAGTGGCATTTAGGCTATGCCGAGGTGTTTCATCCGCTGCGTCGAGGTTTTGATGAGTTTTTTGGGTTTCTCGGTGGAGGGCATCAGTACTATCCGTCGGTGAGTGATCAAGTTGAGCCTAAGGTGAATGACTACCAATACTTTCTTCAAAATCAGTGGGAAGACTGGCGATCGCCGCAGGGGGCTTACCTGACTGATTTGTTGAGTGAGCGTGCAAGTAAGTTTGTCACAACGAAAGCGTCCGAGAAGCAGCCATTCTTTCTCTATCTCGCGTACAACGCACCGCACTCGCCGTTGCAGGGCAAGACAGAGGACTTACGTCAACTGTTTCCAATGCACTCACCATCGAATCCAGGTAACGGAGTAGATTATCGAGACTACGAGAGTCGGCAGAACTATGTGGCGATGATCTACGCGGTTGATCGTGGTATCGGGCAACTTGTTCAGACGCTGAAGGATCCAAACGGAGATGGATCCGAGAAGGATTCTATTCTCAATGAGACTCTGATTGTATTTCTGAGTGATAATGGCGGGAAGATTTTGCAAGCTGGTAATAATGCACCTTTGCAAGATGACAAGGGATCGACACACGAGGGCGGGATTCGTGTGCCGATGATGATGCACTGGCCCGGTCACCTACCCGCAAACTCAGTATTCCGTCATCCCGTTTTAGCTTTGGACCTATACCCAACCTTTTCTGGTCTCGCGGAAGCCACGATTCCGAAGACGAAGGAATTGGATGGTAAGGACATTTGGTCTTGCTTGGGCAATAACCAGAATCCACATCAGGACGAGACTCTCTATTGGCTTCGACATCATGGTGTCGGTAACGAGGTGGCTATTCGGCGAAATCATCTGAAGGCATATCGAAAGAACTTTGCTTTTTGGCAAGTCTTCAACTTGAGTGAAGATCTCGGTGAGCAAAATAACATTGCTGCGGAACATGATGATTTTTTGACTCAGCAGATCGTGGCGGCTCAGGCGTGGAGTGGAACGCATGTTGACCCGTTGTGGCATGATACGGAGGCAAGTTTTCAATCATGGGTTGAGAATCGAATGCCTCGGTACGATGAGACGTTCAAGGTGCGCAGGCCGGCAGCAAAAGGAAGTAAATAATGCGTGTATGGAAAGCTTTGCTGTTTTTGTTTTTAGTGACGGGTTCTGTCGCAGGTCAGGAGCGACCCAACGTCCTCTTTATCGCAGTTGATGATCTTCGGCCCGAACTGGGTTGCTATGGATCACCCATCGCCGTGACGCCAAACATTGATCATTTGGCATCCCGAGGCGTGCTGTTCAATCGGGCCTATTGCCAACAGGCAATCTGTCGACCGTCGCGCGCGAGTCTGATGACGGGGATGCGACCCGAGTCAACTGGCTTGTTCCATAACTATGTTTCACTTCGAGATCTTCAGCCCGATATTCTGACTTTGCCGGAGCATCTGATTCGACACGGTTACGAGACGGCTTATCTTGGCAAGATTTTTCATAACGGAGATACCGACGACGCACGTTCTTGGAGTCGTGAAGGGGCTAAGTGGGTAGGTCCGGAGATCATGAAACCGGCTGGCCCGTATCGTCTCGAGGAAAATATTTCGCTTCGTAAGAAAAACTTTGGTGAGATGTTTGCAAAGTATGGCGAGGCGGCCAAAAGAGGTTTGGCGAGCGGGCCTGCTTTTGAAAAAGCGGACGTACCCGACCACGCTTACGTTGATGGATACAACACTCTACTCGCCATCAAAACCATGAAACAAATGGCTGCAGCAGAGAAACCTTTTTTCCTCGGAATGGGATTTCATCTTCCACATCTAAATTGGTGTGCTCCGGAAAAGTATTGGGATCTTTACGACCCCAACAAGATTCCACTTATTTCAGATGATTCTCCACCCCGTGATAGTTCGGCCGTTGGCTTGCATGCCTCGTTTGAGTTGAGGACACGATCCAACATTCCCAAGCAAGGTCCGATCTCGGAAGGATTAGCAAGAACTCTCAAGCACGCGTACCTTGCGAGTACAAGTTATGTGGACGCTCAGATTGGCCATCTTTTGGTCGCTTTGGATGACCTTGGATTGCGTGATCGAACCATCGTTGTTCTCTGGGGTGATCACGGGTGGCACCTTGGCGAGATGGGTGTTTGGGGGAAGGCAACCAATTACGAGATCGCTGCTAGAGTTCCCCTGATTGTGATAGATCCTCGCAATGGCGAAACCGGTACGAAAACCGATGCGTTGGTTGAGCTGGTTGATTTATTTCCAACGCTCTGTGATCTGACCGGTGTCCCTAAACCATCGCATCTCGAAGGCCATAGTTTTGCGCAGCTACTGCAAGATCCCACGCGGTCATGGAAGAAAGCTGCTTTCACCCAGTATCCAAATCCGGCCCTGCGTGAATGGGCTGCCAATCCGCTTTCGCAGGGGATGCGAGAAACATGGTTTGGCCCTCTGATTGATACGGTAGAGAAAAAGATCGCGGATCAGTACGGAGTCGGTTGGGATCGAGAGCTTTTTGAAGAGCATTTGATGGGGTATTCCATGAGAACAGATCGTTACCGACTGATCCTGTGGCGTGATCGTCGAAAGCCCGAAGCCGCGCCAATTGATCTTGAGCTTTATGACCATCAGAATGACCCCACAGAGACGCAGAACCTTGCCGCGAGCGAGCCTGAGATCGTCGGCGAACTTCTTGAGAGATTTGAGGCGGGTTGGAAAGATGCGTTTTAAACGGTTACCCTCGACAGAGTCTTATCGAGTCTTGGTTCATTGCAAAACGAGAGTATTGATGCGTCCAATTGCAGTTGTTTTCTCTTTCTTGATCGCTCTCCCCTTTCCTGCACAGGTTAGTGCTGCTGAGATCAAGTTCGATGACGAAATCGCCCCCATCTTGGAGAAACGCTGTTGGCATTGTCATGGCGAAGACGAGCAAGAGTCGGGTTTGAGGCTCGATCGACGCTCCCGAATGATCCGCGGCGGGGATTCTGGCTTAGCGGCAGTGGTTCCGGGCGAGCCAAAGCAGAGTTACCTGATTGAGGTTATCAAGCATCTCGACGCGGGAATGGAAATGCCGCCGGATGAAGATCAATTGCCGGCCGACGAGATAGCTGCTCTTGAGGCATGGATTGAGCAAGGCGCCCTCTGGCCAGGGCAAATGGAAACCTCTGACGAAGTTGAGGAGGTTGATCTGTGGTCCTTTCAGCCGGTTCAGCGCCCCAGAGTGCCACAGGTCTCCCAAGACACTGACCGAAAGATGCATTCAGATAATCCGGTTGACGCGTTCCTAATCAATCAACTGGCATCGAAGGAGCTGAATTACTCTCCCGTAGCCGAACCTCAGGCGTTACTGCGACGACTATCAATTGTTCTGACTGGTTTGCCACCGACCTCTGTGGAATTGCAGCAATTCCTTGCGGACTATCAACAGGATCCGCAATTGGCTTACCAGTCGGCCGTGGATCGCTTGATTGATTCCAAGCATTTTGGCGAACGATGGGCCCAGCATTGGCTAGATGTGATTCGTTGGGCAGAAACGAACGGTTCCGAGGCGAACCTTTATCGAAAGAATGCTTGGGTCTACCGTGATTACGTGATTCGGTCTTTTAACGAAGATAAACCGTACGATCAGTTTCTGAGCGAGCAGATTGCTGGTGATTCTTTCGGTGCCGGTGAAGCAACGGGATTTCTTGTTGCTGGACCCCACGTTCCCGCAGCAACGGTGGGCCGCGAGCCTTCGGCCATTCGGCAGGCACGTGCCGATCGGATGAATGAGATCGTTCAAACGATAGGAGCATCCGTGATGGGAATGACCATAGGATGTGCTCGCTGTCACAATCATAAATTTGATCCAATTTCGATTCAGGATTACTACGCGTTGACGGCAGTTTTCCAAGATGTCGAATTCGGTGGTAGGCATCCTGAATTCTCGCCCGAGCATCCCGTCGCGAGACGCGGAGCAGAATTACGTGAACAGCTTGATTCAAAACGCCAACAGTTGCTGTCCTATGGTGGTTGGGAGGAAAACTGGGGGGCTTACCGTGAGCTTCACTTCCGGGCGATTAAAACGGATGGCATTCGGATTCGTTTCAAAATGAATTCTGTATTCATCGATGAATTGGAAGTGCTGGGGACTCAATGGACCGAAAAGAATCTTTCTTCAGCAAGCGAGGGTACGATTGTCAGCGGATACCCAGAGAAAGGTTTTGAGAATCGTAATCCGATTCAGCGAGTGAGTGACGGTGAATATGGAACGATGATTTGGCGAGCCAAGGTGGACAAGGATGAGCAGCGTCCGTGGGTTCAGTTTGAGTTGCCGAGTGCTCAAGTGATCAATCGAATTCGTGTCAGCAACAACCGCGAATATTTTTATGACACCGATTACTTGGACAGGAAACCGAACCTGCCTCGATATGAGTTCGATGTTGAAGTGCGTGGTGAAGACGGGCAATGGAAACCATGGACGGGAACCTGGGCGGTCAATGTCATGCTCAAGGAAAAGCATCCGGATCGGCAGCCGGTCTTACAGGAGGTTCAAAAGCTGATTGCACAATTAGGAGAACAAGGTCCACGGCCATCATTCGTGGGGCGTTTGATTGAGCCGTCAGTGACCCATGTGCTGTTACGAGGTAGTCCCGAGAGCCCACGGGATGAAGTCTATCCATCGGCACCCGTTGCGCTCAACGGTCAATTGGATTTAACCTCGGACACTTTAGGCCCAGAGCGTCGAAAGGTTTTCTCTCAGTGGGTGGTGTCTCCAGAGAATCCGCTAACCGCTCGCGTCGCGGTGAACCGAATTTGGAATCATGTATTTGGAGCGGGGCTTGTCACAACGGCGAGTGATTTTGGAAACGCTGGTGCGCCACCGACGCATCCTGAATTGTTGGATTGGTTGGCAAGTGAATTCCTTAATCCGGAAGCAGATCCCGCGAAGCCTTGGTCGGTGAAATCTTTGATTCACCTATTGGTGACCTCCCAAGCTTTCCGGCAATCGAGTCAGCCCAACGATAGGGGGCTCGCAGTGGATGCGGCGTCTCAGTACCTGTGGAGGTTTCCACCAAAGCGAGTTGAGGCTGAGGTGATTCGTGATGCAGTCTTGCAGGCCTCTGGCAACTTGGATGAGACCGTCGGAGGGCGAAGTTATCGAATTCACAACGAGAAGAAAACCTACGCTCAGTGGCAGGTGATCGATAATCACGGTCCCACAACCTGGCGCAGGATGATCTATCAGGAGAGAATGCGGCGAGTGGACGATCAGTTATTCACTGCCTTTGATTTCCCTGACTGCGGTCAGGTGCGGTCGCGCCGACCCGTTTCTACCACTCCATTACAGGCGCTCAATCTAATGAATAGCGAGTTTGTGATGGAGCAAGCTGCCGAAATTGCAAAGCGAGCAGCTCATCGTGCAGAGGAAGCTGGTGGTGATTCACTTGATCACTGCTTTGATCTTCTTCTCGGACGACAGCCGAGTGAAAGTGAGCGAGAGGCTTGTGCCGAGATGGAAGACCTGACACTCGTTTGCAGGGCTTTGATCAATTCAAACGAATTCGCATTTTTGCCATAGGTGATCCCATGAAAAATCCAGAACACCTTTCAATGCACGGGCGACGCTTGCTCGATCGTCGCGGATTCCTCGGTACGGCTGGGCTATCTGCCGCTGGGCTAGGACTCTCTGCGATCCTTGATCGCGATGGCTTACTCGCATCGGAAGTGCAAACCGTCGGCGGAAAGGCTCCGATTCGTCCGATCATCGATCCGAATCAGCCTTACAAGAGTCGCCCTTCCCACTTTGCTGCAACTGCCAAGCAGGTTTTGGTGATCTACCTGCCCGGAGCGGTGAGCCATGTGGACACGTTCGACTATAAACCTGAGCTATTTCGTTTACACGGCAAAAAGCCACCAGGGCTTCCGGCGGTGACATTCGAGGGACCCAGTGGGAACATTGCCAAACCATTCTGGGATTTTAAGCCGCATGGCGAGACAGGGAAAATGGTCTCTGGGCTTTTGCCGAATCTTGCTCAGCACGTCGATGATTTCTGTTTCCTTCATTCAATGACGACCGATACCAGTGCCCACCCTCAGGGTGAGAACTTTATGAATACTGGATTCACGATGGAAGGATTTCCATCCTTTGGGTCTTGGGTCACCTATGCACTTGGTACCGAAAATCAGGAGCTGCCAGCATTTGTCGCAATCAATGACCCGAGAGGTCTTGCGCGAAGTGGTAAGAATAATTTCGGTAATGGGTTTTTGCCGGCCGCTTACCAAGGAACGGACTTCAACGCGAAGAACCCACCCAATCATCTTGTGAGACCTTCCTCACTGACCAGCATGGATGACCGGAGCACCATTGATTTACTTCAAAGACTCAATGCAAAGCATCTTGAGAGTTATCCCGGAGATGCCAATCTTGCTGGCCGAATTGCCAGCTACGAGCTCGCTGGGAAAATGCAAATGTCCGTTCCTGAAGTGATGGATCTATCGGATGAGACAGAAGCGACCCTTCAATCCTATGGTGTTGAAGGTGGGTCAGAATTGCGGGGGGAATATGCCAAGAATTGTATTCTCGCGAGGCGACTGATTGAAAAGGGCGTTAGGGTGGTGCAATTGTTTAATGGCAGTGATCCATCGGGTGGGAATGGGGTGACGAATTGGGATTCCCACTCTAACTTGCTCAACACTCATGCGATGCAGGCCGAGATTATGGATCAGCCAACTGCGGCTTTGATCGCTGACATGAAACAGAGAGGGTTGTTGGATCATACTCTGGTCGTTTGGGCAACGGAGTTCGGTCGAATGCCATTCCTTCAGGCCAACGGTACTGGGCGAGATCATAACCCAAATGCGTTTACCTGCTTCCTCACTGGAGCGGGAGTGAAGAAGGGGGTGAGCCACGGTAAGAGCGATGAGTTTGGTTTCAAGGCCGAAGAGGATCCTGTCTCGGTTTACGACTTCAACGCAACCTTACTACACCTGATGGGATTGGATCACGAGCGTTTGACGTTCTATCACAACGGTTTGGAACGAAGATTGACGAATGTTCATGGGCACGTTGTCGAGGATGTCCTGGCGTAGCGGTGTGTGCCGCTTCTGTGTTCGGTTGCAATCTCTAGTTAGATCAATTCTGCGATCGGAGCGCCCTCGGACATTAGCATGTGGGGGCGGCCTGTTTGGTCATGAATCATCATTTGCGGGTCGATGTTAAGTTGTCGGTATAGCGTCGTGGCAACATCGGCGAATGAGATAGGCCGCTCGGTGACACGACCCGCTTCTCGATCCGTTTCGCCGATGACCAATCCTTCGGGCAGGCCACCACCTGCCATCATCGCCATCGAAGCATTCGGCCAGTGGTCGCGTCCCCCCTTTTCGTTCACCTTCGGAGTGCGTCCGAATTCACCCCACGCTAGGACCGTGGTGGTTTCTAGCAGACCCCTCGCATCGAGATCATTGATCAAGGCATGAAAACCAAAGTCAAATAGTGGACCAAGATTTCGCATTCTTTCATTATTGTTTGAGTGTGTGTCAAAATCGCTAAGAGATAGACTGACGACACGGACGCCCGCCTCGATCAGCCTTCGTGCAAGCATGAACTTCAAGATTGCATCAGGACCTTCGCTGGTCACGGACTGGGTGCCGCTGTAGTTCACCGGTGGCGTGTAGTTGGCAATGACTTTTGGATCTTCGCTCCGAAGATTCATCGCCTCGGAGAATTTTCCGGACGTTAGAACCCGAAATGCTTGTTCGTGAAATTGATCCATGGCAATCATTGAGCCCGATGGATCGAGCGAGCGATCGAAGCGATCGAGACTTTGCAGTAGATCAAGTCTTTGGTTGACACGTTTTGCGGGTAGATTCGGGTTCAGTCGTAGTTCGGTTTTGTGACCGGCACCGAGTCGCTGGAGTTCACCCTTCATAGCCGGTTCCAGTTCGCGGTGCCAAAGGTGTGAAATATCAGGACGAAATGGCTTGCTTTTGATACCCAAGAATCCGGGTCGGGCGCTGTTTCTTACCAGTGGCCGCCCCTGCATCAAGTCAATGAAGGGGGGAACGGTATCTTGCGGACTGGATTTAAGGTGTTTGACCACGCAGCCGATCGCAGGACGACCGCCAATCGACTGCAGGGCTTTCTCGTGATAACCGGATTGGCATTGGAAGGCGTGGTGTTTTCCATCTGAGCCGACAAGAGACCGAATGAAAACCAAACGGTCCGCGATCTTTGCACATTGAGGCATAAGCTCAGTGAGTTCGATGCCGGGGACGTTTGTGCGAATCGGGGCGAAAGGGCTTCTTACTTCACTCGGAGCATTGGGCTTGGGATCGATGAGATCCATTTGTGGCGGGCCACCATCGAGGTGAATCAGGATTAACGATTTTGCGCGTTTCGCGTCACCAATCCCTTCACCACCAAGAGTTTCGTTAGCGAGTAAAAATGGCAGATTGATCCCTGCAATTGCCGAAGAACCAGCCGACAAGAAAGTTCGGCGAGACAAACCGTTACAGTTCGCAAATCGATTTCCAAATTCAAACTGAATCATCAGGTTTCCTCTCGTAAACAATCAGGTGAATCGAGTCATTGGATTTGGTTCGTGTTCGTCCAGTGCTGCAATCGCTTTTGATCACTCGTCGAAGGTTAGCCGAGCTGTCATTGTTGTCTGATCAGTCGTTACTCGTTCATCAACCAAGGACTTCTAGCATTCTTGGTGATTTCTGCATCGAGTTCGGTCATGCGTTGCTTGAGTCTTTCCACGATCTTTGGATGCTCTTCAGCGACGTTTTTTGTTTCACTCAGGTCGGACTTAAGATTGAAGAGCATGGTTTGCGGTTTGCTCGCTTGTTGTTTGGCATTCCTGTTTTGCCGAGGTTTTTTTACGAGTAGTTTCCAATCCCCTTGCCGTAGTCCCTCGAGTTGTCCTTGAGAGGTGTAGTGAAGGAACTCCTCTCGAAGAGATTGGGCTGTCTTTCCCATCCAAAGATCTGAGACATCCAGACCATCGATCTTATGATCACTCGGTAACGGTGCCTGAGTGATTGCTGCGATGGTAGGCAGTACGTCAATGGTCCCCGTGAGTTGTTCGCATACGGTTCCGGCGGGGATACCGGGGCCTCGTATCAGGCATGGCACTCGTTGCCCGCCCTCGAAAGTGGTGCCTTTCCCATCACGCAGCACACCAGCAGATCCTCCGTGGTGCTTGAATGGGAGCCACGGGCCGTTATCAGTGGTGTAGATGACGTAGGTGTTTTCGGTCAACTTCAAGCGATCGAGAGTGTCAAGTAATCTCCCCACTTCGTGATCAATGTGCTCGATCACATTGATGTACGCGTTCAACGGATTTGGGTCACGAACGTCGTCTGGAACATAGAGCGGAATGTGTGGCATTGAGTGTGGGAGGTAGACGAAGAACGGTTTGTCTTGATGCGTTTCAACAAAGTCAATTGCTGCTTGGGTGTAGCGGCGAGTG
>JBMHCO010000059.1:0-4018 GCA_049889895.1 Rubripirellula sp. | reverse complement strand
CCACGGGCACCCACCAACACTTGGAACCTATGGCACCAAGGTCATATCGATGGCATGTTCGATCGGTTGATTGAAAACATGATTGTGTTCGAGGATGTTAATCCAGACAAAGTCTATCTCATGGGTTATTCAGCCGGTGGCGATGGAGTCTATCAACTTGCTCCTCGAATGGCAGATCGTTTTGCAGCTGCCGCAATGATGGCTGGTCACCCCAACGAGACGTCACCACTCGGTCTTAGGAACATCCCTTTCACAATTCACATGGGCGGCAAAGATGCTGCCTATCGCAGAAATCAGATTGCCGCTGAGTGGAAAGCGAAACTATCGGACCTTCGCGAGAAAGATCCAAACGGGTACGAGCATTGGGTCGAGATTTACCCCAACAATGGACATTGGATGGATCGCAAGGATGCATCTGCGATCCCATGGATGGCAAAGTACCGTCGCAACCGTTACCCAGATCGCATCGTCTGGAAACAAGATGATGTTCACCGTGATCGGTTTTACTGGTTAGCCGTTGACAACAAAGACATCAATGGGCGGCCACTTGTCATTGCCACTATCAAAGACCAAGCCATCGAGATCGAGCAATCCGAAGTGGAGCGACTGACGATTCGTCTGACCGATGCGATGATGAACCTTGACGAGCCAATTGATTTAGCATGGGGGCCGGCATCACTGGGCAATATCAAGACGGAGCGAACGATTTCAACGCTTGCAAAAACACTCTCGGAACGCGGTGAACAAGAAGGTATGTTTAGCGCAGAGTTTCAAATTCAGTCACCGCAAACTACAACGAAGTAAGTCATGTTAAAGAGCTTATTTGTATTGAGCTTTAGCTTTGCCGCCTCTGCTTTGATTCTTAGTCCGCACTCAATCAATGCAGACGAACCAACCCTTGCGGAAATCCGGCACCCAAAGGATGTCAGTTTTCCTCCCGTGCCGGATTCGGCTCTCGCTGAATATGTTGCTCATCGATCATTGAGTCCCATTAAGCCTGATGGTGTCTTAGATGAACCAAGCTGGAAGGCGGCCAAGACATCGAGCCTATTCGTTGACCTCGTCTCAGGGAAACCGGCAATGCACAAGACGAACGTCAAACTGCTTTGGGACGACCAATATTTATATGTGGGTTACGAGGTCGAAGAGCCAAATGTGCAGGCAAAGTTTCTCGAGAGAGATGCGCCGATCTGGCAGGATAACGATGTCGAACTCTTTATCGCTTTTGACCACGCGTACTATGAATTCGAGATCAATGCTCACGGGACCATTTATGAAGGTCTATTTGTTTGGGAAAAAGCATACGAGCAATTAGGTTTTTCGAGATTCAAAGAGATCAACACCGAGGATCCAAAGGTGAAGCATCAGCCGTTCAATGGTGTTGGCTACACCACTCACCCACGCGGTAAACGAATTGCTTTTTTGGCATGGGACTTCCCCGGGTTACGTTCTGGGGTTCATGTAAACGGCACCTTGAATGACGACCAAGATGAAGATTCCGGCTGGACGGTTGAACTTGCTATCCCTTGGAGTGGGATGAAGACGCTCGCTCATGGAGACAATCGAGCCATTCCACCTCTATCTGGTGATCTCTGGCGAATGGATTTCTCGCGTTTCAACCAATATCGAGCACCGAGTCCCGCGCGTGATTCTGGTGGGTGGGCGTTAAACCATCACGGAATCTGGGATTCACACATTCCAGAAGTCTTTGCCAAGGTGACCTTCTCAGACAAGCCTGTGGGCGAATAACCGCACGGCTTGATACCTTGTTCCACGCCGAAAAATGAAGAACCGCCCCGAGTTTCGCTTACATCACAAACGATCCGGTTTGCATATTGGTCTTCACTTAGAAGCGATAAGAGACGTGGCTATACAGGAAACTTGCGTCTGCATTGGTCGGAACGCCTTGCGTGGTGTCATAGAATTTACCCGCCCAGAAATACGAATAGCCAAACCTCAACTGGGTCTGGTCACTGACATCGTAAGTGATCATCGTGTCCAGCTCGGTACCCAGCGTTTGACTGCCGGCTGACCCAGCTTCCAATCCGGCGTATGGCTTCATGTTCAAGTTATACGGAACGTCGTTACCGTTCGCCAATGAAAAGAAATGACACCAAGCGAGCACGGTTAATTTGTTGGTCGGTTTGACCGTCACTTGGATATTGATGTCTTCGATATTCCGACGCCCGAACAGATCCATGAAACCCATGTAGTAATGAGCTCGAGGAACATAGTGATGGAACCCGTTACCAACGGTATCGTCACCTGATGCCCAATCATAGTAAACCCAGAATTCGGGCTTCCAAGCGAACGCGTTTAATCTGCGGCCAAGGCCGCAAGTTGCAAAACCAGCAACATGGTTGGTGCGATCGGGGTTGTCTCCGAGCTGTACGCCACCCTCTATTTCGTAGAGCCAATCATTGCGTTCGCCAACATATCGGCTTGCAAGCGTGTCGTAACGCGCGCCGCTCCCAACATTTCTCAGATCATACGCTAGCCAGTACAAGTCAAGCTGGTCATGCTCCATTCCCTTGAAGGTAGAGAAAATGCCGTACAGTTGCTGATTTGGGTTACTTTCGTCAAAGGTTGTAAATGAGGAACTATCGCGTATGGCTGGTCGAACCCAAAAGGAATTCACCTCCCAATCCTCGCTCTCATAAATAAAACGAGCGCCGTCATGGCTTCGGCGTCGGTTAGCCCAACCTGGTGCCATCATCAAACGAGCAGATCCATAACGGATTTCCTGCCGTCCGAGTCTCGCCGTGAGCTTCCCCTCACCCTCGTGTAAGACGATATTCGCGTGAGCTTGATAGAGATCGAGGCGATTCACCTCGCGGGCTCGGGAAGGATACACTTCCCCTGCACTCGCGGCATCGATCATCCCCACACGAAAGCCAATCCGTGGATTCCACTGTCCCTCAGCCCAAAAACGTGTTTGATGGAGCCAAAAGGTATCATCAAGACCGGAAAGACCACCGGTACTCCCCGGGCGAATGTTGTTCTCGTCGTGATACCTTGCGCGATAGCTACCGCCAATATTTAGCCATCCGTCTTCCCCAAATGGAATTTTTTTGAACGGCTCCGACTTTAGCCAACGCTCTTCAGAAACTTGCTCTGGAGCAACCTGAAGGGTATCCACTGGACTGGCATCAGCACCATTTTGTGCAAAGCGAGCGATCGACGTTTGGTTGAGCACATTACTGGTGGGCTGGTTGGCAGAATCTGTAGCCTGTACTCCACTGCCTAGGATGACCATCAGCCACAGCATTCCTGCACATCTTCGATACACGACAACTGCTTCCTAAAGATCACCGAGCGAATACGAAACACCTTCCACATGAGCCTTATCGTCCAGCAATGGGCAAAAACGCCAGAAAAAACGACAATGTCAGCCTAAAGTCGTTACGACATGTAGAAAGTGCCGTAAATAGAAAGGCAGATCGCACCCCTAACTTGCCGTGGCTATCTAAAGAGAGCTAGAGAACGGTGATTTTCTACCCTGAGAGTGATCTCAAAAAATTACCTAAATAACCGCCGTCTGCTGAGATTGTGTTGATCACTTTATTTCGAGCTTCAATTCGCTAATGCTTCCGGTAAAGCGGCTTGTCGAGTAGTTCCCGACCGGCTTAATTTTGTCATCACCCACCTGCAGCCCGTCGCCGGCTTGCGCGAGAACACACCTAGCATCTGCCGTCGCCGCCAACTTTCCATTCACGAGCAGCTCCATCTTTCCATTAGCGGAGATCGTCGCCGTCACCCTATTGATTCCCGAAGGAATTGGATCGTTTGCCGCAGCTTCCGTGAGCTTCCATCCGTCGCGTACCCCCAACACCAACCTACCCTCTCGAATGTAAAGGGCGTAGCCCTGCTTATCGCCTCCTTGTGCCACGATCACACCGTCTGCGCCCTTACTGTCGAACGAAGCGATGATGGTCACACTTCCTCCACCGTAATGAGGCGCGTCTTTCCCTGACAAGTCATCCCCCTGCTTTAAGCGATAACTCTTTTTGCTGTTAGC
>JBMHCO010000058.1:0-65350 GCA_049889895.1 Rubripirellula sp. | reverse complement strand
TGGACGCTCAAGAAACACGTTGTAACGCGAACTGTTCAGGTGGTCCAAACCGTAAGGACGCTTCTGGTTACCAATCAAAACCGTTTGCAGAAACGGAAGATCGGTCCAGCCGAGGTAGGCATCGCGGAACTCAGACTTGTTCCCGCCCGCGAATTCCATCTCGATCTTGTAGACCATGTTGTCCGCGACGTTCCCTTTGACTCCAAAACGGAGACGACGGAAGCCGAGGCGATTTTCAGGGTCGCCACCGTTGAAATCTACAATCGTGTCATCATTGTTGTCGAAGCCCCATGCGTCGAAGTGCACACGACCGCTGACTTTCATGGTCGATTTACTCGAACCACTCTTCACGATTGACTTGTCGCCAGCTTTCGCCGCTACATCGTCAATGGATGCTTCCATTTCCGCGAGTCTTGCGTTAATCGCCTCAAGACGCTCCTGAACGGAAGGTTCTTTGGCATTTTTTGCGGCAACTAACTCGATGGACTGATCAAGCTGACCGACTTCTGTTTCGAGTTGTGCCAATTGAAGCATCTCAGCGGTGGAATATTCATCCGCTGATGAAACTGAGAAGATACCACCTGATACGGTGGTGACAGCTGCGCCAATCGCCGTCAGCAGAGCCATGCGAGCCCGATGGCGAAGAGTTTTCATAAGAATACTTCCATGCTGGAGGATAGTTAATGACCCGCCGCATCATGCTGCGGGGTGCCTGCTCCCCTGTGGCATCCTGATTTGCCTTTTATCCAAGGGGCAGAGATACAGAGGTTTTTCGGGCGACATCCATTCAGTGTTGAGGCGATGAAACACGCAATCAACAATGGATTACCCGCCCGTGGAGTGACTTCGTCGTTGAATCGACCTGAGAAATATTAAGATTTGCAAGTGGCAGTGCCGTTTTGACAACGTTGCCGGTACCGGCGTTAAGAGTAGATGGATGCGATTAATCGTTATCTTTTCACTGATGGGAATGGCTATCCCAAACGGCATCGTTTTCCGAAGCTGTGAGGATTAGAGCATTTGTTCACCACGGGACTGCATCTTTAGGGTGATTATCTCTTTCGCTACGATTTTCCACTTCGAGCAAGTTCTCGAGGTACTGCGGCATTTTGAGATTACACGTTCAATGGCTTTTACTTCTTAGCACGACGCTTGGCTGCGAGTAATCGTTTTGTGTAATCATTCTCGTTTGTGCCTGGTTCAGGTGAGTTGCCAACTCTGGTTGAAATGTCTTCTTGAGGATCCTTCTTTCTATTGGTCGTCCTGAATTCTCCCTCAATTCCATCATTGTCTGTTTGTGCTGTTTCGTCGATTTGGTTGACTTTGAATCGTCCTTCACTATTTTGCCGCATGGACTTTGCAAGTTGCTGCTTGGTTTTTCCAAGTGTGGACAGTCTCTCTTGTTTTTGAAGATCCGCTTCGCTGGCTTTTTGCGGTGTCTTGACTTGAGCGGTTAGCAGGTTGAAACGAATGGCAACACGACGAACGAAAATATCTCCAAGCAAGACACAGGAGGCGACCAACACAAACCATGGCCATGCATCTTGCATCCTGCGAGCTGAGGCGAGACCGGGCCGGAAGGGGTTCGAGTTGGGATCGCGTGCGTTTGTGGATGCGTCCAAGGCGGGAAAGACTTTGCCTGTTGTCCCGCCAGGCGGTGCTTGGCTGGCGAGGGCATCGATCAACGCGAGATTCGATTTTCGGATTCGATATTCTGAACTGTAAGGAACGGAGACCCCAGTGCTCAGGGGCGGATTGCCAATTCCAGGAATCACGTTGACGAAGTAACTTCCAGTTTGGGTTGTGGGAAATGAGCCGATGTATCGTCCAGGTGCTGATTGACGCAGTCTCAGAGGAACGGAGGTTAAATCTGGGGCGATAACCGTCGCTTGAACATCTAAGAAATTGAGATAGGCGTCATCGTCAGAAAGCGCGTTGACGACCACCTCGACCTCCCCATCTCGCGTTGTCGATGAAATGCTGAATTGCCCGGTATCACCGGTGGGACGCATGAGCCACCGAACGATCTGGCTGTACAGTTTCTGGTAGCCATCCCAGTTGGACCAGTTAGCCGCCCATCGGGCGCCCGCATCCGTTGTGATCACCGCCGTGCGACCCAATCCGTAAGTCCATGTGGCTGCAATTGTCGCATTTTCCGGAGATTCAGGTTTTGGGCTTCGGATCAGGACCTGCGCGAGCGGACTCTCTTTGGTTTGTGTCAAGACAAAACCGGTGATCGGCGGGAGTACTTTCTCGATCCCCTGCATCGATTCGTGAGGAAAGATAATCTGCGGTACCGCGCCCCCATCTGGTTCATAGACCAGTGGCCGCGAGACGCGTCGAGCTTCTCTTTGAAAGATTCGTGGGAGGGCTCTGCCGTCAGAAACAGAGTAGTACTTCCCACCGGTTGCTTCAGCGATATCTTTAAGTCGCTTGCTTTCCGTCAGGCCATGCGAAGCGACCGCAACGGTACTGATGCTGATCTTGTTATCGATGAAAGCTTGGATCGTCGATGCGTTGGGTGGACTTGGGTCGCCATCGCTAATAATCACACAATGCTTGACCGCTGCGGGGCATCCAGCCAGACCCGCGACAGCCATTTTCATCGCCGGTTCAAATTGTGGCATGTCGCCAGGGGTCATCTTCCCGATTCTCGCGAGCATCGCCTGTCGGTTTCCGCCGACCTCGAGCATTCCAAGATTGCCATCGGTTCCACCCCATAGCCACGCATCACCTCTCATTGTCCAGTGAAGGACTCCCGCGTAATCGCTTGAACCAAGTTGTTCAATTGCCGCTTTGGCGATCACCTTTTGCCAGTAATTTCCTTGCGGCATTTCGCTCGCGTGCATGATGAGAGCTAACGCGCCGGTCGCTTTGACCTTGGAGTTTTTGATTTGAAAATCTACCGGCATCGCTTTTTCAAGTTTGGTACCGGTCCACCCCCCTGCACCGAAGGCCTCGGGGCCACCGATCATCAACAAGCCTGCTCCGAGTTTTTGCGTGTTGCTGACGAGCATGTCAATCTGCTCGTCCGAAAAAGAGGTGATGCTGCTGCTTTCTTCTCCCGATACCCGAGGGACTCCAGCAAGAATCACTGCATCATAGGCCTGTAGTTCAGCTAGCGAGCCGAAGAGTCTTTCGTTGGTTTCATTAACCACTTCAATATTCGCGTCCCGCAATGATTGGATCAGCAGGTCGTAGTCACCAACTCTCGAAGCCTCCTCGATCAGTAATACGCGACCACTTCCCTTCACGTAGGTGTAGGCGGTTGCAGAATTGTTCTTGCGGATCGCGTCGTCTTGAGAGGTATCCGGAATGAATTCGGCTTCGTAAACGTAGGCTGCCGGTTGGTCGATCTGGTGTTGGATCGGAACCACGTTTTTGCCGGGGTTGAGAACCAAGGGTTCTTCCATCAGCAATGATTCTTCACCGCGGACACTCTGCTTGATTCGGATTTTTCCCGAAACTGGTTGGGGATTTTCACGATCACTGTACTGGCTGAGGACGACTCTCGCTTCAAACGGTTGACCCTTGCGAAGATCACTGGGGAGATCGATCTTTTCAACCACCACCTCACTCGGGGTGTCGAGCACGATCGGCACGATGTCGATACCAATTCCCGACTGGGTTAAGCGTGTTGCGACTGCAGATGCTTGGCCCATGTTTTCATTACCATCGGTGATAATAACGATTCTTCGGGCTGTGTCTTCCGGCATGGAGGCTTGAGCGAGATTGAGCGCGGACTCAAGATTGGTGGCATCGATGGGAGTTTGGAGACTTTCGAGTTTTCCGATCTCAGGGATGTCGTCATCAAAGGGGGGGATTTCAATTGCTGCTTGTCTTCCAAAGACGATGATCCCGGCGCGATCTTCTCGTTCACGATTTCGATGTTCACGTACCGAATCGATGACGTAATCAAGCATCAATTGTCGTTTGCTTACGGGGATGCTTTCGGACTGATCGAGGATGTACATCACCGTCAGCCGATCACTGGTCCATACCCATTGCACGCCCGCCAAAGCTAAAACAACAATCAGCCAAAGAATGGTGCGCAGGCTCATGGCTAGCCAACGACGTACAGAACCAAGGACTCGAAGTGGACCCGCACCCATCCACCAGATCAGTGGCAAAATCGCCAACAGCAGCAGATAGATCGGTTGTTCAAAGCCGAGTCGTAGTCCAAACATTTACCTCGACCTGATTAATTCATATGAAGATCGTTTTGATCTAGGCTCGGACTCACAGGTGTCTGACCAGACACCGTCTGACACTGCACCGCTGCCTCAGAGTCTTTGTACCGCCGGGCGACCCATACAATCGCCGCAACTCCAAGTAGACCAAAACCAAAAACACTCAAGCTGAGTGCCGCGGCAGGTAACCCAAGTGTGTCCTGATTTTCACTCGGTGCGACCACGATTCCAATCACGCTTACAAAGTTGTTCACAAAGTGACCAACCATTGCTGGCAAGAGTGATCCGCTTCGCCAAGTAGCCCAGCCGAGAAACAGACCGAGCGGGAAGACTGCAAGCACATGAACCCAGTCCATGTGGAAAGCGGCAAACAGGAACGAAGAAATCACGATCCCCCACAATGGGCGAAACGAACGGGTTAATCGTTGCTGAATGTAGCCACGAAAAAGTAGTTCCTCACACAGGGCTGGTGTTACACCGATCATGAACGCGAGTGGAAGGAAGAAACCATTGGTCCCATGATCTCGAAAAATCTCGTTCATATTTCTGAGACTTTCGCTTTCTTCGACAAACAGGCTCAGAAATAGGCCCGAGATGATTCCCACAAGTGGCGATACCGCTCCAACGGCCAGCCAGCTCCAGATCGGCCAACGTCCGCGAACGAGACCGAGTCTTTGTGCGAATGGAACCGGAGAAAGAATTGCAGCTAGAAGACATGGGCCGACGAGCGCGATCTGAGGAATTACAAGCGAAATGAATAGTCCGAGACGCGACTTCATCGTTTCCGCGAGCGCTTGTTCCATCAATTCTGGGGTCTGAAGCATCTCGAGCGAAACATTTTCCGAGACAATGACAACTGCGACAGCCGCCATCAAAACACTCATCATCAAAAACGAGACCAGCGAAATCACGACCATCGCCACCGCCGACCACCATCGATCGGTGGAATCGCTTACGTGTCGCGGAGCGATCGGTCCTGAACTCTGATCGCTCCATGTGTCAGTATCGGAGGCTTCCATGATCGCTTCGGAAGACTCGCCATCTGCTTCAGTATTTGTTGAACTTGTAACGAGTTCTGCCGTGACCGGAGCATCACTGAGTGAATCATACTGAGCCGATATCGGGTTTTCCTTTGAATCGTCATGGCTGGGAGTCCAAGGGGAATTTCCGCCATTAGATCGATCCGACTCGTCTTGTTTGGGGCTGTCCGACATAAAGTCGCTTCACGTTATGAGAGATCGCATGAGATTAGATGAATGTTCAGTTTAGCTTGTGGTGAACTTAGCGTGGGCTAAGTTAATCCGAGACTTTGAGGCAATCCGAACATCACGTTGAGATTCTGCACCGCTGCACCGCTGGCACCTTTGGCCAAATTGTCGATCGCACAAACAAGGACTTTCCGACGACCAGAGTTGCGTGCTGTCATCTGTACGTGGTTTGTACCTGAAACAAATTTGGTTGCAGGTAGATGGTCAACGGGATGAACAAATGGAGAATCCGCATACTTGGTTCGCCAGCATTCCATGATGTCCGATACTTCCGCTTTGGAGTGAACGTATATTGTTGACAGAATGCCTCGATCCATCGGAGTGAGGTGTGGAGTGAAGAGACTCTCGATCGCTGTGCCACTGATTCGAGTCACCAGATCGTCGATTTCAGGTTGATGGCGATGGGTCCCCACCGCGTAAGCAGCAATCGACTCGTTCGTCTCACAGTAGAGCGTTGCAACCTTCGCGCTCCTGCCGGCACCACTAACGCCGCTCTTACTGTCGATAATGATGTCGTCGGATTCGATGAGTCCAGACTCAACGAGCGGCGCGAGAGGTAAAATGGCGGACGTTGGATAGCATCCTGGATTTGCGACAATGTCCGCTTCCCGTATCTGCTCGGCGAAGAATTCAGGCATCCCGTAAGCGACTGAGCCAATGCGCTCGGGCCATGGGTGTTTGACTCCGTACCAACGCTCGTATGTTTCAAGACTCGATAGCCGGAAGTCTGCACTGAAGTCGACGACTCGTGTGCCGCCTTCAACTAACTGTTTGACTGTCTCCGCAGATGCTCCGTGTGGCAAGCAACACATGACTACATCGCAATCACGGCAGATCTCTTGGATATCCAGTTCACTGATGGTGACATTCAAACGGCCACTTAAGGATGGGTGAACCTCCGAGAGAGGCTTCCCCGCATCGTTTCGGCTCGTCGCTACAACCACCTCGGCTTCAGGATGCTGAAGGAGAAGGCGTGCGGTTTCCAGAGCGGTATACCCGGTGGCGCCAACTATTCCGACGCAAATTTTATTCATCTTCCCTATCTCGGCAGTCAAAAGGTGAGCAGTCAACTCGCGACACGCAAAGCGACTCGCTGCCAGTTTAGCGACTGCCGGCGGAATTGCTTATCCCTGAGGAGCATTTAAGCTTCGCAGGGCGATTGGGATTTGCCGAGATTCCTAACCGCCCACTAAAAGCTAGCAATTTCTGCAAGCGGTCGGCTTCATGGACTGGCAACTTCATGAACTGGCAACTTCATGAACTGGCAACTTCATGAACTGGCAACTTCATGAACTGGGGCTTCGTCAATGGCGTCTTCCATCTGGAACGCCTTCCATCTTGGGCGGGCGAGAAGAAGTTCGTAACGAACGTGGTTGCAGAGAGGCTAATAACGCTCTTAGGGTGATCGAATCCCGTTTGAGGTATCGATTTACTGACCGGGATTCGTTTGCCGACGTATCTCGGCTGAAGAAACGATCTTGTTGTTCTGGGCTATTCACAATAGCTTATCCCACAGACGTATATTGCCTACTTCTCCAGTGTGCAGGATGGGGTTGAGATGGGGGGCGATCGGACGGTTTTTGGTGGCGGTGATCTGCAATAAGCGATCACAACATCAAAGCGGAATCCGATCCTCGAGCGAGGGTGCTCACGGGAACGATGATCATGATGATCCTTGGAAAAAAATTTGGCCAACTAGGGAATCGTCTCTTTCTCTACGCGCACCTGATCGCTGCCGCAGAAGAGTACGGTGTTGAGCTAGTCAATCCGTCGTTCGCTGAGTACGCCAGCATGTTTCCGCGTACCGCTCATGATCGTTGGTGTCACTATCCCATATCACCGCGTCAGTCAGGTCAACCGTCACAGTGGGGCCGGCACGTTTTGAGTAAGGCGGTGGAGTTCGGTGGTCGCGGACTTCACGCCCTAGGTGGGAACTTTTCCAAGCTTAGGGTGATTCGTTTGGGCCACGGCGAGTCGATGGATCTGGGCAGCGATGAATTTGCTTCGTTGGTCTGGAGTCGGCATGTCTTGCTCCAAGGGTGGTTGTTTCGAAGTGAGCGACTACTTCATCAGCACGCCGAGGTGATTCGCACACATTTTGCGATCCCTGAAACCGTGCAGGCTTCGATCGATGCACGATTAAACAGATTGCGTGATCAAGCGGATGTGATTGTTGGTGTTCACATTCGACACGGCGATTACGCTACCTATCTCAACGGCAAGTACTTTTACCCAACCAGTGAATATGCCGACGTGATGCGTCAAATCCGGGAACAGCTAGCCCCGGCGCGTGTTGGTTTCTTGGTGTGCGGTAATGGCATATTGAGAGAACATGATTTTTCTGGGCTCACCGTGTCTTGCGAGAGCGATGGGGTGATCGAGGATTTGTATGGGTTTGCCGGGACGGACTTGTTGGTTGGTCCACCAAGCACCTTCACCGGTTGGGCTGCGTTTTATGGAAAGGTTCCCATCCATTGGTTGGAGTCAACGGAGAATCTTAGGGATGTTCGAGCGACGCTTCAGGATCGAAGCATGTTAGCCGCCTAATGTAGGTCCAATCTGCAGGGGCGATACACGATCAGCACTTTGTTGAAGGAATCTTCAGTGTCTGAAAAACGAATAACTCCACAAGCGTCAACGGTGTTGGTTGGTGCTGGAGTGGTAGGTCGAGAGATTGCTCGATGTCATTTGATGGCGGGAATCCCATTCACGCTTATCGATCACGATCTAACGCACCTGCAGGTTGCAGGAGAAGAGCTCCTTCGCGATGCTCGCCACGCACCGGTTTCGGCGAGTTCGGTGTCAGGCATTGAGGAACTTGGGCATGCCCTCGAGTTCTCTTTCGATGCCGATGCGAGGGCAGCAGGGCATCCGACGATCGTCATCGAATCCATCTCAGAGCGTCTCGAGGTAAAGCAGGAGTTTTTTCAACAGGCGCAGGCGGTCTTTGGAGAGTTGTCTGTTTACTGCAGCAACACTTCCAACTTGCAAATTCAACAGATTGCGACGGGGCTGAAGTTTCCTGAGCGACTGTGTGGTATGCATTTTTTCATGCCCGTTCACGCTCGCCAAGCGGTGGAAGTAGCGAGTGGTTTGGGCAGCGATCGCGAGACAATTTATCAAGCGATTTCGCATGTTCTAAGACTGAATAAGCAACCGATTCAGGTTGAGGACTCTCCTGGTTTTATTGTGAATCGCCTGCTGTCCCCTTACCTCAACGAGGCAATGCAATTGCTTTGTCGCGGCGTTTCTCCTCGCGTTATTGACCGCGCGGCAAGGCGATACGGGATGCCAATCTCACCGCTGGAGTTGATTGACTGGATTGGGACGCGAACGGCTTTTGATGCGGGGCGTGTCTTTTGGAGAGCTTTTCCCAAACGGCTATGCCCTGCCCCGCTGTTACCTGCATTGGTGAAAAAAGGTCGGTCTGGACGATTCGCTGGCGGTGGCTTTTATGACTACGTCGATGGCCGTCGCTCAATGGACGTCGCTCAAGAAACGGCACAGTTGATACAGCAATATCAAAGTCAATCGCCAGTCGTTGACGAGCAGCAGGTGATGATGCTGCTCGCTGTGCCGATGTGGATCGAAGCGGTTTTGGCGAGACTTGACGGAGTCATTGGTTCAACCGCTGAGTTGGATCTGGCGATGCGGGGAGGACTCGGGTTTGATTCCAAACGCACTTGGTCCGCATTCTTTGATCGCCTCGGTTCCGATGTGATTCTTCAATCGATCAATCGGTGGTCAGCGATCACGTCATCGATGAATGCACCCGAGTTTGTCACCGCTAGGCTACGTCAGATGTCACCCACAGAGGTGATCGATCTTGGGCGTCGCCGTCCTGCACACGTTGCTTAGTTTGTGGCAATATTTTCAGGCTCGCTGTTCGAACCTCCATCAGACTCATCGCTTGATTTTGCTTTGTCGTGGAAGAGCAAGAAAAACAAAATGAAGATGCCGCCTGCCATTATGGATGGGAAGATCCAGAAGTTCTTCCACTGAAGCATTGTCTCGCTCAAGAGAACTTGATCTAGGCCATCCGGTAGTTGCCGAGAAAACATGGTTGCGAAGGTTTCAAAGAAGCTAACAGGTTCAAGTTCACCTGAAGCTTCTTTTATCGCATTTTCGTAGGCTTTGCTGCTTGAGATTTGTTTGCCGTACTCACCAATTGTGAATCCAAGGTCGATGCCGAGAAAAGAACCCGCAGCGGCGACTTTGTACCCGAAAAACATGCCGATTCCCTGTGTTAGAAAAACGAGCAGCGATTGGGCTTGGCCGCGAATTTCTCGAGGCGCTTTCTGGTCGGTGTACATGAATCCGGTCACGAAGAAGAAGTCATAGCAGATACCGTGCATTGCTACCGCAAGTAAGATCATCCAAGTGATTTGGCTCGGAGCACCGAAAGCGAAAAGTAGGTACCTCAAAACCCAGCAAGCCATTCCAATCAGGATCATGCTCTTAAGTCCGAGTTTCCTGAAGAAGAAGGGAATCAAAAGCATGAAAAAGATTTCGGACATTTGGCCCAACGTCATTGTTGCAGCTGGTTCTGTAAAACCAGTTTGGCCGAGGTAGACTGAAGTGACGCTGTAATAGTAGGCAAGCGGAACACATATCAAGGTTGAGCTGATCGCAAAGACGAAAAAATTGCGATCCTTCAAAAGACGCCAAGCGTCAACCATCAGCAGGGATCTAAACTGAATTGGCTCACCCTTCATAGGTGGTGGTGTGTTTGGCAGAGTGAAGCAAAATGCTCCAAGGATGATGGATGCAGATCCAGCCAGCCAGAACATATTCATGCTTGCTGACCATCCTAGGCCTCCAACCACAAGTCCAGCAACAATCCAACCGATCGTTCCCCATACGCGAATCTTTGGGAAATCGCTTTGGTTTTGGATGTGAGTAAAAGCAATGGTGTTTCCAAGACCAAGGGTTGGCATATAGCAAAGCATGTGCCCAAGTATGAACAAATAGATCAACTTTGGATCCGCGTCGGCCATCGGTATGCCTAGCAGGAGAACTCCACCAATTAAAAGCAGGATTCCCATGACCTTTTCAGAGGCAAAGAATCGATCAGCTATCAGGCCTAAGAAAAGAGGAGCAAAAATTGCGGCGATGGGTGCTGAGCTGTATGCATCCCCTGTAATGTCGCCAAGGTCATAATTCCCCAAAGCCAGTCCAAGTGTGGCGAACCACGCACCCCAGACAAAGAACTGAAGGAACATCATGACATTGAGACGTAGCAGGATGGACATGCGTCTAAGCTCTTTGGTTTTTGGCTCTATGTGCAAGTTGGTCTTTTTTGATGGCCGGCAGTATAACCTACTCGAGTTCTTCGAGTACCTGTTGTGTCGGCTTGGCTTCAATTTCTGGAAGTGGGCTGTCATCCCTGGCAAAAAACATCAGGTGTTGCCAAGGTAACTCGTTGAATTCGCGAACCAGTTTGAACCCGTTCTCTTGATACTCTTTCAAAATTTGGTTCTTGGACATCTTATGCAGCGGTTTGATGGGCACACGTGGGTCCTCCTCACGATACTCGAGCAACGCAACAACACCGTTGGGTTTGAGAGATCGGCGAATTCCCCAAAGCATCGACTCAGGATGCGAGAATTCATGGTAGACATCAACCATCAACAATAGATCCACCTCGTTTTTGGGAAGCTTTGGGTCGCTAACCGTACTGCGGATCGGTTCGATGTGCGTGTAATTGAACTGTGCGGAGCGTTCGCGGAGTTTTTGGAGCATCTCAGGTTGGATGTCGACCGCAAGAACTCGACCTGTGCTTCCAACATCACGCGCCATCGGAAGCGTCCAGTAGCCATTACCGCAACCGAGGTCACAAACCGTCATGCCCTCTTTCAGTTGCAGTTGTTTGAATGACAAGCTCGCGTTTTCCTCTTGGTCCCGTTCCGGTCGGACAAGCCAGTTCGCACCGAGATGAGACATGGGCTGAGCCAGCACACGGCCGAGGTAGGTGCGCCTCGCATCTTCCTCCGGTCTCGGTCTCTCAACCCGTTTGGATTCGGTCGTGATGGCGGAGGGCTGCTCCTGGGTGATCGCCTGCTGGTCTAATGCCTCGGTGGATTGGGCATGAATCGCCGTCGCGAGTTGGCAACTCATGACGGTAATCACTGCGATGCGAAACCACATCCGATGCGGCACGAAGACGCGAGTGAATTCTTTTATGTGAAGCATCTGCTTGTTCCGGTTAGGTTTGATCATGAGGTGCCAATTCAAAATTTGGTTCAAACGCTTCGTCGAACGTGTACAGATCGTCAAAATCTTCACGTTGGTCAGACTCGCTTTTTCTCATCTGCTCGATCCGGATGAGGTTGTAAACAATTTCGCCAAAGTCACTCGTTGAGTGCACACCCCATTTGGCGAGTACCATCTTGGAAAGGTAGCCATACTGTTCAATCGCATAGAGGCGACACGCTTCGCAGAGTTGTTGACCAGTGATGTGCCGCGGTGTCATCTCTCCACTTGGGCCGGTTGTCGCTTCGGGTGACACAAGAATGTGTTCGTGAGCATACTGTAGCGCTTCGCGGATGAATTGGTACGCTTCGAGCTTGTAGCGTTGATCCTCTTCAAGCAAATCTCGCATGGCTTGCAGGGGCGACTTCATTCTCTGGGTTCTCTTTTGTCAACGAATTTAGCAATAGTGACAGCGTGTGGATCTGATTGATTCGGTGCAGGTGCTGCAAGGTCACAAAAGCGGAGTGTTTACTTTGAGTTGGGATCTGCCTGATTCGACTCTGGCTTCTCAGGTGTTTCGGCAGACTCGCTCGTTTCAGCAGTCTCCTTTTCTTTGGAAGCGGTCTCACTGGCTTCTTCCTTGGATGCTTCATCGGGAACAGTTTCACTTTCACTTTTCTTCGGTTCCGCAATCCAGTCCCATGAGCGTCCCATTCGGGAGATGCCATCCTTTCTTGACCCAACAAGTAGTTCTTGCGTTCCATTCCAGCAGAGCGACCAAACGCCGCTTGATGAAGTGAACGTCTTGATGACGGGTGTGGCGGTCATCCCATTGGATATCATGTGAAGGTTGCCTCCCACTTCGCCGGCGGCAATCTCGCCACTTTCCGAAATCGCGAGATTGGTTATCCAGTCCAGGCCAGTCGCAACCACTTTGGCCTCTGCATCAGCTTGATTGCCGAGTTGATAAAGGTGGTTGTCTCCACTACCCACGAGAACCTGATCTCCTTCCGGAGTGTAGGCAACACACCATGCTGGAGAGTCACTGATTTTGGACTTTCCTACGGGCTCCAGATTCGGCCACTGAAGGAAATGGATCTGCCCGCTACCGTCACTCGCTGCAAGCTGTTTTTGATCGGGTGAGATCGCAAGCCCCGTTATTGCATGGCCATCGAGTTCGACGGACTTGGCCACTTTGGAATCCGCGACATTCCAGACCAAGATTTTTCCCGCTTCATTGCCCGCAACGAGCAAATCGCCGCTCGGAGCAACGATGAGACTCTGGCACCAACGCTCGAGAGCTTTCTCGTGCATTGCGAGGTTCGCTTCTGCCAAATCGTAGATCGCTAAATTCCCGCGATAGTCAACGCTGGCGATTTTTTTTCCTTCTGAGAAAGACACCACACACCATACCGCAGCTGGATGTGTGTAGAGCTGAGTTCTTGCTTGAGGCTGGTCACTTGTAAGTCGATCCACCGAGGCGGGTTGCATTAATAGCCCGTTCGCCGTGGCCGCAACAAAGGTGCCATCATCACTCAGGGGCGCAATTGAAGTGATCCATTGGCTCGGCGCGGCTTCATCCGTAGCTGATTGCGACGACTCGTCTCCCATCGCTGGCGAAAAGCAACACAGCAGAAACAAAACAATCGATCCACATCGGGGGGGCTGCATCATGACAAATTGTGCCTTGTGATCTTTGGAGACGCTTTACTTCATTCGTGCTCAACCGCAAATCGATTCGGCTCATCTCTGCGACTGCACGCTCGACATGCTCCGATTCTTATCAGTCGTAAGCATATTCTTATGAGTCGTAAGCATAACCATTTTGAGGTGAACGCTGTTGCTTACCGCATCGGCTTAAGCAAATTCAATTCCCCAGTGGTCTGTTTCGGTGGTCTGTTTCAGGAAATCAGCGTCGGGATTCAGCTGTCAGCATATTCAGCCCGCATCGTCACAGTTCGCTGTCTACTTGCAGTTTGCAAGAGCCAAAAGGGCGTAGGCAGTCACCAGTTGCCGGTCCCCTTCCATCCAGCGGTCGTTTTCTTGGTTGACCCAAGACCCGTCAGCCTGTTGCATGGCGATTAGTTGCCCACCCAGTTCGCTTCGCCAATCGTGAGGCTTACCGTCTGAGTCATCAAGGATGTCAATTTCAGCGACGTTGAGGGATTTGGCGAAGGTGTGGTAGTAGTAGAACTGACCGGCGTGCCCCATGCCTGGGTTTTCGGTGAGGCTATAGTGCTTGCGGATAAAATTCATTGCTGCAATGACCCTAGGATCATCCGCGGACAGACCGGCGTAGATCATGCTCTTCAGGCCGGCGTAGGTCATTGAACCGTAGCTCCTTAGACCGCCGCCATCTGTCTCGCCGGCCTGACTTTCACCGCCGGCGGCTGGGGTGTAGTAGAAGCCGCCGTCACCCACCGAGTTCGCATGTGGTGTGTCGTTTCCATGGCCGGGTAGGTTTTGGGTTCTTTTCACAAACAGCAATGCCTTCTGGATCGCTTGGTCGTTTGCGTCGTTACCAAGATCACGAAGTGCGTCGATCAAAAACGAGGTGTTGGAGAGATCGGGACGTTCATGGCTACCGTACCCGGCGCCGCCGTACGCGGGGTCTTTCGGGCTGGCTCCCTCATCTTCGTCCCACTGTAGCCCCTTCAGGAAAAGCTCTGCACGATCCAAGACGCTGTCATACTGACCGTCCTGATTGGCTTTGATCAGTGCTCCGACGGCAACAGAAGTCTCATAGTTACGGTGCTTGGAGCCTTGTGTGTAGATCCCTCCGTCACTTTGGATCTTGGATTCAAGAAACTTCAGTGCTCGCTTAATGACCGGGTCACTGATTGCTTGGGGGCGATGCTCGAGGATGGCTCGAACGCAGAGTCCCGTCACTGCTGCGCCTGACTCGGGGCTGAATGCTCCGTCGTCACCTTGCCCCCTTTGACGAAGGAACTCGATACCTTTTGATGCAGCAAGTTCGATTTCAGCTGGATTGGCTGCCTTCGAGATAACCTTTTTTCCATTCGCAGGCGAGGTCGTCTCCTGAGCAGGTGCGTCTTGGAGACCCAAAAATGAGAACGCAGAAATAAAAATAATGAAAACGAATCGCGTCGGCATCGTTTGGCTCTTGCGTATTGGACGTGGAAATGATGATGGGTCGATCCGTTAAGACTGACTCACCACTGAGAATGACTCAGAGCGAACATGTGATTTTAACCCTATCTTCCCTGCCGGAACACCACTTTTGTCCTTTCCTGTCCCTTGGAAAAGCAGGAGGGGGTCCGGTGGCATGTTGCAGGGTGAGGGCGGGAGCGCGCAAAATATCGCGACCGGAATTCTTGTGTTCTTCTTATACCAATCACGCTGGAGACCTTCATGGCACGTCCCGTCACCCTTTTCACTGGCCAGTGGGCAGATCTTCCCATCGAAGAAATGGCTCGAATGACCGCCGAGTTCGGTTACGACGGCATCGAATTAGCTTGCTGGGGTGACCATTTCGAGGTCGATCGAGCAATCGCCGAGGATGACTACTGTGAAAACAAGCGTAAGCAACTGGATGATGCTGGTCTTCAGTGCCACGCAATTAGTGCCCACCTCGTAGGTCAGGCAGTGCTTGACAATATCGATCAGCGACACGAATCCATCCTGCCTCCGTACGTATGGGGTGATGGAGATCCGGCGGGGGTCAATCAGAGAGCGGTCGAAGAACTCATGAATACGGCTCGTGCCGCACAAAAATTTGGCGTCGATGTTGTCAATGGTTTCACCGGCAGCAGCATTTGGCATCTTCTTTATTCTTTCCCGCCCGTGCCGCCCAGCATGATTGATGCCGGTTTTGATCTTTTGGCCGAGCGGTTCAATCCGATCTTGGATGTGTTTGGAGAGTGCGGAGTCCGATTTGCGTTGGAAGTGCATCCAACGGAAATCGCGTTTGATATTTACACCGCTCAGCGTGCTCTGGAAGCACTTGATCATCGACCCGAGTTTGGCTTCAACTTTGACCCCAGTCATTTGATTTGGCAGGGAGTTGATCCGGTTGAATTCATTCGAGCGTTTCCTGACCGGATCTACCACGTCCACATCAAGGACGCCATCGTCAAGCTTGATGGCCGCAGCGGTATCTTGGCCAGCCATATCAATTTTGGTGATCATCGAAGAGGTTGGGATTTTCGCAGTCCCGGTCGTGGTGGTGTGAATTTTGAAGAGATCATTCGCGCGTTGAATGACATCGGCTACCAAGGTCCTCTGTCTATCGAATGGGAAGACAGTGGAATGGAGCGAACCTTCGGTGCTCGAGAGGCTTGCGAATTCACCAAGCGTTTGGACTTTTCACCGAGCAATCGTGCTTTCGATGCGGCTTTTGACGAAGGTAATTAGTCAGCGGTTTTAGCTCCGTACCGACCTTCGAATCTCGGTACGGACGTCTCCGCCACACAGCTCATCATGGTTGTTTTTGAATAGCCTTCTGTGTCAGACGATACAGGAGGCTTTTTTACATCACGGTACTTGGCCAATCGACTGGTGGTTCTAGCCGATTTTTGCTGGATTGCTTAAATGGTGGTTTCGGAAACCGCACAAACGGGCGATCATAGGGTGAGCGAAAATTCGCGGAGTGAGCGATCAGCCGATCGCTTTTTCGCGTCCTGCTTTTCCTTTCCTCTTACAATTTGACATCAAGAGTGATTGAGATCCACGTTAACAGCGAAGCGGTTTCCGTGCCAATTGGGAGTACGTTGGAGCAAGTTCTTGAGTTGGTTGATGTTCCTCCAAATTACCTCGCTGTCGAAGTCAATGCGGAGGTTGTGCCTCGTGAAGAGCACGCCTTTCGAGTTGTTCAAGCTGGCGATCAACTCGAGGTTGTAACCTTGGTTGGTGGCGGTTGAGGTTGATATCGCGGTGCCTCGGATTTGTGAGGCTGAATAACGCTGTGACAGTTTTTTGGGTCACAATATGACTCTGTTTTAGATTTGAAAAGTAAAGAAGCAATCGTGTCATCCACCTCTGAAACAACCGTCGTCCAATCGGGAACTCGCAAGGATAAGCGGCTGGTGGTGGGCAGCCACACACTTGATAGCCGATTGATCGTAGGCACCGGTCGATATGACACGATGGAGCAGATGCGAGATTCCTTGGAACAATCTGGTAGTGACTGTGTAACGGTCGCTGTTCGTCGAGAAAAACTGTACGATCGAAGCGGTCAAAATATTCTCGACTTCATTGACCTTGACCGGTACACCCTGCTGCCCAATACAGCCGGCTGTTACACCGCTAAAGATGCGGTTCGTGCGGCAAAGCTCGGGCGTGAGATCCTTAGAACACTTGGTAATTCGGGAGCCGATTGGGTAAAGCTCGAGGTTCTCGGCGATAGTCGAACCCTCTTGCCTGATCCCGCTGGAACGTTGGAGGCATGTCAGGAGTTGGTCAAAGATGGTTTTAGCGTGCTGTGCTATACCAGCGACTGTCCGGTCACTGCTCAGCGTCTCAAGGCTGCTGGCGCGGCAAGCGTTATGCCAGCCGGAAGCCCAATTGGGAGCGGTCAGGGTTTGCTAAATCCTAACAATCTTCGAATCATTCTCGAGTACCTCAAAGAAGATGATCCTGATTACCCTGTGATCATTGATGCTGGGGTTGGAACTGCCAGTGATGTCAGTGCAGCCTTCGAATTGGGGGCCGATGGCGTGTTGCTCAACACCGCAATCGCTCACGCTCGAGATCCTATTCTGATGTCACGCGCGATGCGGAATGCTGCACTGGCTGGGCGTGACGCGTTCTTGGCGGGACGGATCCCAAAACGGCTTTATGCGACCGCCAGCAGTCCACAAGAAGGTGTGATTAGTTCTCGTCCTTACGGCAGCCAAATCGAGACTGATTGAGAGTTGACCTTTTGTCAACTCAAGGTGATTGTTTTGGATCCCGTTCCCTGCAATCAGGCAGCACTCGGCAGATTCTTGTATGCTACACCGGCGGTGTTCAATCCGAGTGTATGTGCTGGCGAGAGTTTCAATGAAGACGACAACAATGTTCTTGGGGCCAGGCCTTGCCTTCGTGACCTGGCTTACCATGTTTGGGATCGGGCATGGTGCTGACATTGCATGGACAGCGGCAGTGGTGGTTTGCTGTGCGATCTGGTGGATCTTCGAGCCGGTGCCAATTGCCGTGACCAGTTTGATACCTATCGCGGTGCTGCCATTGGTTGGAGTGCTAGATTCGAAACAGGTTGGCGGTGCTTATGGTGACCCTCTCGTTCTACTCATGATGGGAGGATTCATGCTGTCGATGGCGATGGAAAAAAGCGGGTCCCACCGCCGCATTGCCGTCATGATGGTTCATGGTTTTCGCGGGGAAAATGGAGGAAGGCGTTTGGTTTTTGGGTTCATGGCTGCATCGGCATTTTTGAGCATGTGGATTTCCAATGCTGCCACCGTCTTGATGCTATTGCCCATCGTTTTAGCTGTTACCGCACATAGCAGTGATCTAGCTCTCAAAAAATGTCTTCTGCTGGGGGTAGCTTACGCAGCTAGCGTGGGAGGTATCGGGACACCGATTGGTACACCTCCGAATCTCGTTTTTATGCGGCTCTACACCGAGGTTGCAGGAGGGGTTGAGCCGTCGTTCACCAGATGGATGCAGTGGGCGTTACCCGTGGTGTTGGTGATGCTTCCGCTGATTGGCTTCTGGTTGACTCGAGGTCTTTCGCGGTCTGAATCGCTTGAGTTACCCAGGGTTGGGGCATGGCGATTTGAAGAGATTGCAACACTCACGGTTTTTGTGATTACCGCATTGTTGTGGATCACTCGTAAAGGTCCCCAAGGAGGATGGTCCGGTGCGTTTGGGCTCGAGGGAGCCTCAGATGCAAGCGTGGCTTTACTTGCAGTGGTGGCAATGCATTGCATCCCAAACTTAAAGGGGAGTACGTTGTTGTCGTGGGAAGACTGCAAGAAAATACCGTGGGGCGTTTTGATTCTTTTTGGCGGTGGGATCGCAATCGCACGTGCGTTCACTGAATCTGGATTGGATCAGGTCATCGCTTCTTCGCTCACTCGGCTTTCCGATATTCCTACGTTGGTCATGATTGCTGCTGTCTGTTTTTCGGTGACTTTCTTGACTGAGGTCAGTAGTAACACCGCGACCGCGAATTTGATTCTGCCAATCCTTGCAGCGACCGCAGTTGCGGCGAGCATTGACCCTCGTCTGGTGATGGTGCCTGCCGCAATAAGTGCTAGCTTTGCATTCATGCTACCAGTCGCAACACCGCCCAATGCAATTGTTTTCGGTAGTGATCAACTGACCATTCGCGAGATGGCTAAAGAAGGGTTTGCGCTCAACGTGATCGGTGCCGTCGTTGTTACCTTGATTTGCTGGCTCACCTTTTCCTGATCTGCATGAGCAATCAGCGACCACGACGTAGCATGATTGCTGTTTGATGATCTTCTAGATCCCGAAGGTGCCGCTCGCTTACGCGGGGTTGAGTCTTAGAGGGGGAACTCGTCTTCAGCCGCAGCATCCGCATAGAGTGGCATGTGGCGGTAGTAGACTTCGAGGATCATGGTTGCGAATGCTGTACTCGCAAGCCGCCCACCCTCTTTGGGTCCACGATGTGAAGCACTGTTAGGGAAGTGCCAACTACCTTTGGATCCCGGGTCTTGTGATTGAGTGGAGACGAGCCAATCACGAAGTTCGACGTTGAACTTGTCCCACTTTTCTCCACCGTAGTGACGCAGGACCTGAGCAGCATAGTAGTCGTAGTAGATGTCATTTTTGAGAACGCCGACTTTCGCAAGGCCTTCAACACCAGCGACGATCCCAGGGTGCTTCTTGTCCCAGCCTGTGTACATGCGGCAAAGGAGGCCAATTGCGGTGGTTGATGGCCGCATGCTCGTACTTGGGCCGGCGTATCCGTAAATGGCGCCGTTGTTGGACTGGACTTTGTCTAGAAAGAGCAAAGTGCCTTGGATGGTGCGTGGTGGGATGATCAGGTGCCCCATGTAACCGCTCTTGAGCGCCATGACCTGCCAGCCTGTTACCGATGTATCACCGCCGTCGGGTTGCTGTGGTCGATATCTCCAGCCTCCGTCACGACACTGAGCATACACAATGAAGTTGATTGCTGCTTGAGCTGGAGCAAGCAATTCTGGATCTTCGGTCATTGCGTATGCTTCACAAAGCGCGATAGCTGCTAGCCCATGAGAATAAAGGTTGCCAGCACCTTCACTCAGGTCCAACACAGGAAGACCACCCTGAGTTCCTGCTTTTCCGTTCTGGACAAGGAATCTCAGGGCGCGAAACACGACCTCACGAAACTCTCCTGCTTTGTGCGTTTGACCTGCACCCATAAATGGCAGAACACCCATTGCGGTTGCTGCATTGAATGCCTTGGCACGATTGGGTTCACCGGGGTTGCCGCAGCGACCGTTGCAGACGAGGTTGTGCTGGAATGTCCAAGCACCATTGGGCATCTGGTGTCGTGACAACCATTTAAGAGCCTCGGTTACGGCAGCTTCGCTGGATTCGTTTCCGCCATAATCGCGCAGTAGCTTTTTCTTCATGTCGGCCGTTCGGCTGCTCATTGGCTGAACATTCAGCGAAGAGACAGTTTGAAGCGACATTGCAGTGGGCGCCATTTCCGAGGCGAAGTCCGTTACCTCAAAGTCGACGGTCGCAATTTCCATTGGATCCATCGGAGTCGGCTCAACCATTTCCATCGCTTCTGCGACATCAACTGGTTCCACCACTTCTTCCTCGAGTTCACTTATGTCCCCGGGGTCCATTTCCTCGATGGTAAATTCCTCGACCTCAGGACCTTCTTCGCCCGAGTAATTTGCTGAGAGGACGTTTACGATTTTGATCGGGTCAGCAATCGTAACCAATCCAAGGACAAGCAAGATCAGTACATGAACCACCATGCTGACCAACCAAGCTGGAGCCGCTTGGAACCAAAGGAAGTGGCGTGTGGGGTCAGCATCTTCGTAGACTTCAGCTTCCGAATCAGCGTGAGCATCGTGATCCGAAGGAAGTTGTGGGATCAGATCGTCGGGATTTGGTGAGGATTGCTCGGGCATAATTGTCTTATTTTCAAAGAGACAATGGGGATCGAGTTTCGTGCGAGATAAGGCGTGCAACCCGACAAGTTGTTCGAAAGGGACGCATTGTGTGCAGGGTTAAACGTTAGCGGGCGAATTTCACGTTCGCTCCTCACAAACCGCTCGGGCTGTTTTTCTCATCGTAAAAGTATACCCGATCCTCTCGCCGAGGGCGGTAAATTGTCCAATAGAGGTGGGTGAGAAATGGCGGTTGTAGCAGTTTTGAGGCGTATGCCCTGGTCTTCCACGACTGATGGGTGTGTTCGCTATATCCCCAGAGTTATTGAATTTGCCGCCCATCTCGCCGCCTGATTCCCGAAAATAGTCGTGGAATCGTGAGTGAGAGACTCTTTTGCAGCGCGGTGCCCTAGCTTTACCTCGGATTACTTATCACGGAAGTCCGAGCGAAGTTGTTGGACGGTGATGGTCGTCTCGAAGTATTTACGTAGCTTTGGTAGCGTTCTTTCGAGGACGCGAATTCGGCGTTGACCGTCCGAGGTTCCCACCCAACCTGTCTCCAGATTCAGATCCAATTCCACCACGTCAAAGCGGTGTGCTGTGGGGTCGGTCAGTCGAAGTTGGATGCAACGTGGTTTTTTTTCAATCGGCTCCCCGCAGTCTTCCATCGCATTGCCCTCGCCGGGCGTGGTAAAGTCATAATTCCGCTCATCTAGCAGCAACCGACGCAGGTGCCCAAGTCCGGGGGTACCTGATAGATCGACCGGCGTGAATGTCTCCCTGCCACGCGGACGGAGTTCCATGCGTTCACCAAGTTGTAGCGCGAGAATGACTTCTTTACCCCAGAATTGCGTGGTTTTATCAAGCTTTGTGCTGCGGCCAACGATACTCACTGCCGCACCGACGATGCTGAAAATGCCGATTCCCACCGCAATCAAAATGCCCCGCCAGGTAATGCTCACCCGTGGGTCGTTGTATTTGTCAGAGTGATCGCTGATCGGGTTTGTTGAGCCTTGCGACATGGCGAGATTGGGTGCAAAAAGTGAATGAAGGTTGCTGGTTACGAAAGGATTGTAGAATTCTGTAAATCGAGCAACCAGAAGATGCTGATGTGAGTCTGATTCGGCGTCCCTCGACCTGTTCACGGAGATTAACGTCGAATCGCTTCAGCTTGAATGCGGTTTGGCAGCAATCCTGACATTTTAGGTTGATCAGCCTTTTTCTCAGTAAAGGGGGACGCAAGCTACAAGCCTCTTGGAAGAGTCTGACTTGGGGTGATGGGCGCGTGGTGGGGTTTGCGAATAACCTATTCCCAAAGATTGTCTCTGCCTGCTTGTACCAAATTAGCGAAAACTGGATCTCCGACCTCATGAACTCTGAAAGAAGCTCTTCGGACAGTCAATCCTGCGTCCGAGTTCAGCTTGGTGATCGAAGTTACGATATTCAAATCTCCAGTGGAGAGGTTGGTCGGTTTGTCGACTTGATACTGGAAGCAATTCCAGATTTGAGCCATGCCTTATTGATTTCAGATGAAGCAGTGAAATCACCCTGGGCTGACCAACTCAAGGTGGCATTCGAGCAGAAGGCCGTCTCGGTTCGCGTTAGCGAAACCTCTGTGCAATCAGGTGAAGGCAGTAAATCAATTGAAGAATTCAATCGCCTATTGCAGTGGATTCTTGCTGAGGGTGGAGACCGCAAAAGCGTAGTAATTGCCGTTGGTGGCGGTGTCGTTGGGGACCTAGCTGGTTACGTTGCCGCTTCGTTTGCCCGAGGTGTTCGGTTTGTTCAGGTGCCAACCACACTTTTGGCGATGGTTGACAGTAGCGTTGGTGGTAAAACCGGGATCAATCTACCAACGGCCAAAAATATGGTTGGAGCATTTTGGCAGCCATCCCTTGTTCTGATTGACTCTGATGTGCTTTCAACTTTGCCGGACCGAAGTTATCTCAGTGGTTTGGCCGAGGTGGTCAAGTATGGCGTGATTGATGATGCCGATTTTTTTAGTTGGCTTGAAGCGAATGCTTTGCATCTCGTCAATCGACAAAGTGATGCGGTTCGTTACGCCATTGAAAAGAGTTGCGAGAGTAAAGCAAGAGTGGTTGGTGAAGACGAACGAGAAACCAGCGGAAGACGTGCCATTTTGAACTATGGCCACACCTTTGCACACGCGATTGAAGCAACTTGTGGATACGGAAAGCTGCTGCACGGTGAGGCCGTCTCTATTGGAATGGAGATGGCCGCTCGATTAGCTCAGCGGTTAGGATTGGTTAGCGATGACTTGTTAGAACGACAGACTCGATTGCTCGAGGAGTGTCGACTCCCTGTTGTGCTACCCGAAGCGGATCCTGATCAGATGCTCCCGGTCATGATGCGAGACAAAAAAGTGGAGCACGGAAAGCTTCGATTCATTCTGCCGAGCCGCATAGGTGCAGTTGATCTGGTTGGTGATGTCGATCAAAAGTTCGTGCGAGAGGTCATTCGAGAGACTCGATAGAACCTAGGGGTCTCGTCTTAAATCACCACTGAATTGATTACGCTGCTCAGCGACATATTTGAGCCACGCTTGTTCGTCATATCCAAAGTCTACTTCCTCAGGCATCACCTCTTTAACCAAGGTTAGCACGGCGGGATTCTTGCGTCTTTCAGTGCGAACTTGCTTTTTGCCCCCCATCTGCAAACCACCTCCGTTTTCTCCAAAACCGACCTGCATCTCTGGGCCCGGCGCTGATTCATATTGGTGGGTGGTGACCAATGATTTGATGTACTGAATGGATCGTTCCGGGTCAGGAAACCAAGTGAGTGCCTGAGCGGCTCGGTTAACCAGCTTGTTGTCATTGCTACCTAGGTATTGCAGGTAGGTTGCGATGGCCGAATCAGATCCATAATCAACGAGTTGCTCGAGCGCCGCTTCTCGAATCACATTGTCAGGCTCTTCGAGACCAGTGCGCACCAACGCTTCTACCGCGACAAGATTTCGGTACTGTCCTAAGCGTTCAATCCAAACCATTCGCAGTTGGCGACTTTGAATCGACTTGCCACGAGACTCGAGGAGTTCACCCGCGATCGCGCCTGCAGCAAGAGGATCATCAATCGCCTTGAGACTCTCGAGTGCCTCCGGTGCCTTGGATGAACCTCGAAGTACCACCGCGACCAAACGTTTGACTTCACGAGTCCACTGTCTGGCATCTACATTCTGCGAGTCTTGATAGTCGGCAATCGCTGCAGCCTCGGGAAGTTCCCAACCCGTGGTTCCCGGTACCATTCCACGATCGGTCATTAATTGATTGGTCTGAATCCAGCGTCCATTTTCTTGTGTGAATCCCAGTGCGGCTCGAGCTTTCGCATGATCGGGATCCAGTGCGATGGTACGTTGCAGGTGGTAGTCTTTGTATTTTTGTATTTCACCAGGCACCTGTTCCGAGCGAACACACCAAAGCGCCATCTGGTAATGTTTCTCAGCGTCGTCTCCTAGCTTTGCAGCCAAGTCGCGATAGGCATCAAGTGATTCGCTTTTGACCACCCTTTGCACCCGACTTGCGGGTAAGGCGATCTGAATCGAGTCGTCAATCCTAACGACCACGTAGTCATCCTTACGCTCTACCTGCCCACTGAGATGGCCTCCGCCAGAGAGTTCGACGGTATCCGCTAAGAGACTCGCGGAAGGAAGTGGCAGGCAGAAGTAGATGCAAGCGTTGAACGCTGCGGCAGAAATCCTAAGCCTACATAGGAGGCTGTATCGACGATGGTGATTGTTTTGTGACATCGCTGGTATCCGATTGAGGTCGCCGATGGTTCTCGTCACCCAAAATTTTAACATGCTGTTACCATCAACTGATCATCGATTTGGCCGGTTCGGCACTGAACTCGATAGGTTCCCCGAACTCCAGGATCGCTCATGGCTACCGGAACTCCTCACGCAAATCTCGGCCTCCTCACGCAAGTCCCGATGATCCAGCCCGCTTATGCGCTCAATGCTGCCGGTAGACCTGCGTCTCTGTCCGGCCCGGGCCTTTGTTTCGGTTTGCTGCGGAGCTGCTTACCTCTTTGTTCATCGGAGTCGACGCTGGAGCACCTTGACCTTCGCTTCTGGAAGCGGCCAATTGTCTCTGGTTTAAGTGCTTGCCCGAGAATCAGGGTGTTCTGTAATACAGGCCGTTCTACGCAGTTAAATTTCTGCTTTCGTACCCATTTGAACCGTTCAGCTTCAGTTGGAAAACGATTTAACCGATCACATACTTGACTAAGTGGATCATGTTTGTAGTATTTGGGTTGTTCGCCCGAATTCTGGGTGAAAATGGCATGAATGCTTCGCGTTTAAAAATGAAAAAATTGAAGCCGGATGGTGACATTCCATCTCAATCTCAGGGAAAACCACCGCTGCAAGTGGTTTCAATCGACGCCGATAGAAATCGGGGTGCCTTGGCCGCTGCGCCACCCTTGGAGCCAACCGATGAGCTACTTAGTGAGCTCAAGCGAGAGAGTGATCGGCTCGAAACTGCAACGCCGCAGGATATTTTGCGTTGGGCGGTAGAGCGTTTTGCTCCAAAGTTTACGATGGCCACCGCGTTTGGCCCCGAGGGTATGACGATCATCCACATGCTCGCTGAGATCGCTCCGGAGACTCCAATTTTTAATTTGGATACGGGGTATCAGTTCGAAGAGACCTTGAGATTACGCGAGCAAGTCACGGAGCGGTACGGGATCGAAGTCGAATTAAAAAAGCCTGAATTGACCGTTGAGGAATACGAGCGAGTCAATGGTGGGCCGGTCTACGCAAACGATCCTAATCGCTGTTGTTTCGATCGAAAGTTGAGTCTCCTTCACGACGCTGCGCGCGGACAACACGCTTGGGCCAGCGCCATTCGCCGCGACCAAAGTGAGGACCGAGCCAAGGCTCCGATCGTTGGGTGGGATCGAAAGTTTCAGTTAGTGAAGGTCAGTCCATTGGCAAATTGGACTAAGCGAGAAGTTTGGTCGCTGATCACTTCAATGAATATCCCCTACAACCCGCTGCATGACCAAGGCTTTCCGAGTGTGGGCTGTCGCCCTTGTACCCGTGCGGTCTTGCCGGGTGAGGATGAGCGAGCTGGGCGTTGGAGCGGGTTCAAGAAGACAGAGTGTGGGTTGCATAACTAGCCGCAAGATTACTGAAAGAGTTTTTACTGGGGTGCTTGATCATGATTTCAGCTCGAGTGCACTACGCCTGTCTTGCAATGTTAGAGCTGGCTTCTCGGTCATCGGAGCAGGCTCCTGTTTCTCTACGTGAAATCTCAGATCAGCACGGGGTTCCAGGGCCATTTCTGGTTCAGATTTTTCGATCCTTGCGTACTGCAGGTTGGGTTCAGAGCGTGCGAGGAAGCCAAGGGGGGTATCGCCTATTGGTGCGTCCTGAAGATGTTAGCCTGCTGGAAATCGCGGAGACGATGGGCTATCAGGACTCAGGCAATCCCAGCACGGGGAAGACCACGGCGGCAGAGATGATGCTGCAAGAAGTCTGGGAAGAGATGTCCCGAGCTTCACGAGAGGTTCTCAGTTCTGTCCGGCTCAGTGATCTCGCAGAGCGATTTCACCGCGGTGAAGCATCGATGTTCTACATCTAGGGTCGCGAGAAGCATCGAGTTGTTTGACCGCTACTTTTTCTTTGGGGGTCGTTTACGTTGGTTTGGCCGTTCGATAGGCATGTCCGGCTTTGCAACCTGACTTTTCAGTCGGTCAACCAAGCTCTGAGATTTTTCTGCCTTCCCGCCAACTCCTTCAAGTACAGTCGAGTCAAAATGTTTTGTGTCAGGGAGCGTCTTCTTTACGAGGATTCGCTCGCAGATACCCCACAGGCTACTTGTGATGAAGTAGATGCATAGACCGGCCGGAACGCGGAAAAAGAAAAGTCCCATCATGAGTGTCATGATGTTCATCATCTTTTGCGTCATTGCAGTTTGTTCGTCCGTTGCGGGAGGCATGAACATTTTTTGCTGCGTCAAAAATAGAACGACAACTACAACGGGAAGCAGATTGAAATAGGGTCCCAGCCAGCCCGTGCCGCGACCGGAGAAGTAGTCCCAGAGCCAGTCACCCCAGAAGAGGAACATGTCAGGTGCAGCAAGGTTTGAGGCCCAGTCTGTCGAAGAGGAAACTGCCGCCTGACGCAGTTCGATGTCGACTGAGAGCGCTCGGTACAGACCGATGAAGATCGGTAACTGAATAAACATGGGGAGGCAACCGGCAAGCGGATTGAAGCCAACTCGCTGTTGCAGTTCTCGTTGCGCTCGAAGCTTACCCTCCATGTCATCTTTGTATCGCTCGTTGATTTTCTTCATTTCTGGAGCGAGTTCTTGCATCTTCTGCGCGTTCACTGCAGCTTTACGGCTAAGTGGGAACATGCAGCCACGAACAATGACGGTCAGAAGGATGATGGCTACGGCATAGTTACCAACGTTATCAAGAACATGAAGCAGGCCGGAAAGGATTTTTGCAAAGGTGGCAAACCAGCCGTAGTAGATACAGTCTTCGAGTCCATACTGTTCCAGGATAGCTGGCTGCTTCGGGCCAGCAAAAAGACGCAGTTCTTGTCGGAGTGAACTTCCTGCAGGGACTTCCGCAACGCGACTGTCGAGGAAAAAGGTGGTGTTCACCGCGCGTTCTTGATGACGCGGGATTTCTGTTGCTTCAGCTGCGATCCCCGCGGAGGCTCGACGAAGCGTCGTGAAGAAATCTTTGCCTTCGGGCGGGATGTAAGCAACGGTGAAGTATTGAGCGTCGACTCCGATGTATCGGAGATTGCGTTCCGATTCGCCGCTGTCACCGGCAAAGATGGTCTCGTTTGGATCCGCGGTTTCTTTCTTTGCGCGGTTCAAAAGGTTGAAGCCGCTAAGCAGTCGGTGGCTTCCCGCTTGTGACTGACAAACAATATCTCGAGCTGCGGCTCCACCACCCCAGTGTGGACTGATCTTGTTGCTGTACCACCAACCCTCGAGAGTGATGCCGTTGGCACCTTCAAGGCGGTATGCCAAGTCCTGACTCTCATCCGAAAGGTTGTCAATCTGAATCGCCATGTCCAGATCGTATGATCCCGGAGCGAGATAGTAATTTCTTTTCAGTCGAACAGCGTCTCCGTTGACGACTGACATTTCTTCGGCGGACAACTCCAGAGACAGTGCGGCTGCAGATGTTGACGTGTCTGAAGCCACTGAATTGCTTGAATCCACATTCCAGATGAGATTCATGGGATCAACCAAGCCAGCGATATTGCGGCCGCTCGGTTCGATACTTTTGCGATTGACCTGACTGAGTGTGAGCAAGCACGAAGCTCTCGAGAGATTTCCGGGCACCTGATCCGCACCACCATCCTTGGCAAGTCTAACCAGATCCAGTGGATGTTCGGATAGCTTGGCGGACAGCGTGACTTCGCTTTGCGTTTCGCCGCGAAGCAGCGTGAGTTGAATTTCATCACCCGGCTTGGTTTCGGAGAGAGCTTGATTGAGTTGCTCGCGATTGGCGACGGCTTGGCCTGCCAAGGACATGATCACATCGCCAGGTTGAATGCCTGCGGCCTCCGCTGGCGTTCCGGGCCCCACGACATTCACGACGACCCCGTCAGCCTTGCTAGATGATTCAGCTGCGAGGTACCCGAGGTAACCGGATCGAACATCGACGCGCCGATATCGGAGTGCACCCGATTCGTTTCGCTCGGTCATTTCAATTCGCTCAATCCCCGCGCCTCGGGTGTTGAGGGTGACCAACAGGAAGTACCCATCTTCAGGAGCCATCGAGCCAAGAGTGATCCAAGTGGGATCGGCTGGCCTCTCTACCGTGATCGTTTCTTCGGTGGGCTCGTCATCCTTGGCGGTGTTTTCGGCTGCCATTTCAGCTGCCGATTCGTCCGCTTCGGTTTGTGTAACATCGACTGAGCTTGACCCGTCTTCAACCAAAACCTCTGCGGCCGTGTCAGCTGGTTTCGGCTCAGGTGGGATGAAAGTCATCCGCACCCAAGTGTAGAAAACGAAGAACGCGGTCGAAGCGACGAGAAACGTTAGCAGACGGCGTTCCACAATTGATCCCAACAAAAAAGCGTAATCGAGCAGCAAAAGTCGGAAGGGCAGGAGGAATTGCCGTGCCCTTCTCGGCGAACCAATATTCTGCCCGCCATGGGTGCTTTTGGGAAGTGATCTGAGCCGTACCGAGCTGCTCTTGACGGGATAATCGTTCTATTTTTCGCGAACACATCCCAGAATCTAACCATCAACGCAGAATCTAATGATCGGCGGTGGTGATTAGTGACGGTTTTGTTACGGCTTCGTCGCGATCTCAACGCTCGGGACAGCTCCTAAGAACGACATCAGATCGCTGATTTCCTGAAGGCTCGAATCATCCAGCAGGCCAGCAGGCATGATGCTGCTGCTGCTCGGCAAAATCTGATCCACGTTTTCTTCTTTGATAACGAGGATTTGATTATTGGAGTCTCTGACTTGGAGGGTCTGATTGCCTAGTTCACTGAGCATCCCAGTGTACGATTCCCCATCGAGTGTCAGGACTTTCTTGCTTGCGTATTGGTCGCTGATAATGTGAGACGGATAGAGGATCGACTCGAGGATTTCTCGTTTGGTAAAGCGGCTTGCAATGCCGGTCAGCTCTGGACCGATTGATTGGCCATCTTCTCCAACTCGGTGACACTGAACACACTTCGCTTTCGCAAAAATGTTTCGTCCCACTTCTGGATTCCCCTGATTTCCGTCTTTGCTGTTGATGTAGCTGACAAGTTGGTCAAAGTCCCACCGCGAATCATCTCCATTGGGAAGTTCCGCCAATGGGCGATCCGGATACGTCTTGGCGTACCATTTCTGCCACGGACGCATCGATTGATCCGCGTCTTGAGGTCGTTGCATTCCCGTCCAATGCTCGAGCAGTGCTTCAAAATCTTTGAATGAGCTTTGTTTTTGTTCAGCCTTCACACCCAAGAGAATAAGCTGACGCAGAGCCATCGGATCATCCGTTGCAATGGCGACTGAATTCAACGCTCTGGCGACTTCATTTGCCGCTTCATCGGAAAGCACATTCAAGCTTCGCACCAAGTAATCCCAGTTGTCCCCATCAGGTTGCTGGGCGAGACCAAGTGCGATAATTGGTCGGCGTTCTGGTTCGGTTCTCCAGAGACTTCGGAGGTACTCGAACGACTCTTGTTCGCCGGAAGTCGCCAATAGAGCAACGATTCCGATTCGTAGTCGACGTTCAATTTCACTGTGGTCGGGAGCATCGACGAGGTTCTGATCAAGATTCCTCAGGGTCGCCGCCATCGTTTCATCAACCGGTTGTGGGATGTGATCCAGAGAAGCCAAGGCTGCATTCCGCCAAGAGGCGCCCTGTTCAAGGATGGCAAGGATGTCATCGTCACTGAGTGATTTGGCAAAGTCCTTCGTAACATTCTGCAAATACATTGCCAGAGATGCGGAAGTGGTCGCCGTACTTGCATTTTCGTAGTACTTCAGAAGGCGGAAACGCTGTTCTGCACTCCAGCGATGTGAAAGGAATTGCAGGTACATCGCGACAAGCGTCCGATCCATCTCATCATGGTCACTGTAAAGGTAAGTGAGCGCTCGATCGGATACCGCATCTGCCTCCAGGTAGGCCGCAAGTCGAATCAGTTCATGATTCATTCGATGGTCACCCGCTGGGAACTCTTCAGCGATTTGATCTCTCAGTCCCGTAACCGCTTCCGGCTCAACTTTTCCTCGATGTAATGCGATCTGGCAGAGGCGAAGTGAGTCAAGAAAATCGTTGTCCGACATGAAGCCCGACATCCACTCACTCGCCTTTTCAAGCACGCGAAGGCTCGTTTCGCGACTAGGTGAAGCATTCACAAGTGCCATCATCCCAAGGATCGCAACCCTTGGATTGTCCGATTCGAGGATGCGATTTTGCCATTGGCTACTTGGGATTCTTTCAAGCAGCCGTACCGCGACGAAGGCGAGGTTTCGATCATTGGATTCGAGGAGGGGGACGATTTGCTGGGCGTCGGCGGGGATCTGGCCGCTGCGTAACATTGCCTCACAAGCTGAACGCTGGACTTTTGGGTTGTCGTCCCCAAGTAGTTCGAGTAACCGCTGGTGGCTTTGCTCACCTGGGTGCAGCCCCATCATCCAAGCTGCCTTGGCACGAACTTGTTCATTCGGTGCAGAACTTAGCTCCAGCAACAGTTTTTCGTTCGGCACGGGCCCAAACAGTTGCATCAGATCAATTGCTCGGGTTCGATAGTGAGGTGGGTTATCGTTACTAAGTGCAACACCGGCGACGAGTTGACCCCATTGGTCGCCCAGTTCTTGGCGTACTGCTGCTACTGATTGACGCGCCCAAGCGGATTCGATTTGTGGTTGGCGAATGGCGGCGGAAATTCCGGTCCCCAGCTGCCGCATCCGGTCGGGGACTTCGCCTTTGTAAATGACTCGGTAAATACTTCCAGAGGTCCCACGACCTCCGGTGCAAAAATACATCGCCCCGTCAGGACCCACTTCCAAATCTGAAACATTCAACGGTTGGCCTTTGAGGAAGACTTCGCTTTCAGCGACGTAACCTGATTGGCGTGGTTTGAGACGTACATTCAAAATTCTACCCTCAGACCAATCTGCCAAGAAAAGAGATTGGTGGTATCGGGCCGGGAACATGTGATGCTCATAGCAGGTGGCTCCTGTCGGACTGCCTCTGCCAGTGTCGAGAAGATTGGGTAATCGGTCCATGTAGTACTCAGGCCATTTCGCCCAGCCAGCTCTCCATCCGAGTTCTCCGCCTTCAGAGACGTCAAACAATGCTGTTGGCCGATACCAAGAGGTTTGAAGGTCGGATTCCATGTCCGAGTCATGGACAAAGAGTGAGCCTGCTGGATTGAACACAAGGTCATAGGCGTTTCGAAGCCCGCCCGCAACAGTCTCGATCATGCTGCCGTTGATGTCCGTACGAATCACTGTTCCGCCCGGTGCCTTGACCCCCATACCCATGCCGTTGGGGTCCTGGTAGCGAGGAAGTAAGTCTCCCTCATAGCTGCTTCGAAGGGTTTCGCCGTCCCCGGTTTTCCCGAGGGCTTTTGCATGATTGCCGACAGCAATGTAGATCATCCCATCTGGACCCAAGCGAAGACCATGAGGCCCATGTTCACCACTTTGATGATCGAACTTCACAATCGCTTTGATGCCCTCAAGGTGGCCGTTACGGTCTGCGTCACTGAGTCGATAAAGAGCAGTCCCCTCCGGACCTTCGCCAGTGACAAATACTTCTCCGTTAAGTGCTAAGATTCCATGGCAGTTGATCACCTGATCGCAATACTCGGTGACATGTTCAGGGATACCATCCTGATCCTTGTCGGAAATGAGTAGCAGCGGGCCGTTTTCTCTTGAGACGATCAGATGCCCGAATTCGTTAAAAGTCATTGCGATGATTGAGCCGATCTTTTCATCGCTCAGCACTCGCTGAACACCAAACCCCTTTTGAATTTGGAACCGTTCTTGTTGTTCAGTTTGTACTTCGGCCACGACGTCCACCGCACGATCCCAAGGAACCGTGTCGCCGAGTTCGCCGAAGGAAGACGCTGTTCCCCATAAGCGATCGTTAAAGACGACCGACTGCCACATTGGGCTAGCTTCGGTGCTTACACGCCATGAAGGACTGGTGCTGAAAGTGAACCACTTGGGTTGTTTTTCTGGCTTGATTGAAACCCGTGCAGCCAAAGCGGCAGTCGTTCCATGAGTGTTGACCACCTTGACTGCAATCACATTGCGTCCAACCTCTAACTGTTCCGTAATATCGAACTGCTGAAGTTCTCGGGATGATTGGCCTTTTCCAATCGGCTTTCCATTGACGAAAAGCTCGAACTGGTCATCTGCAGCGATTTCAACGCGTCCGATCGAGCGAATTTTTAGGTTGATCGGCTTTCGGAAATAGCATGTCTCACCGGTGGTGATCTCGGTATGGATATCGCTCCCATGATTCCAAATCCATTGCGCTTCTTCTGCAAGGGAATGGGAGCCGCCTATCGTCCCAACGATCAGAATCGATGCGTAGAGACGTGCTGAAAACTGACTGAACGTTCGACGTAAGCCTTCCATGGCATATCCAAACACTAAAGGAATTTCTCGGTTCTTGCATTTCTGCCGACGCAGAGTAGATCGAGCCGGTTGCGCAACGCAAGAGGAATCTGGAAGGCTGGTAAAGTGGGAGGCGCAGGGGCAATGGGTTGAGTGGTGCCCGCGTGATCTCTGGCTTCAGCATCGTTTGCTTCAGCATCGAGAGCACGCGTCCGGAGGACTTTGACTCACCGAGAAAAGGCGATTGCGAAGCAAACCTCTACCTTGTTGCGAGCGAGTTGACGCACGCGGACCCGCTGCGGATTCCACGTTTCAATCTCACTTTTCCAGTCTGCAATTTTTTGTGACGCTTGGTAGTTACCAATCTTCAGGGTCACTAACAGTCCTTCGAGTGTGCAGTCTCGATGAAGAACAACGTTCTTGATGGTTGTGAGTGTTTTTTCCGGCGCCACATTTGAGTCAACCAATAGCCACTTCGCCCCTCGAAAGACCTTTCGAGGAAGGTCGCCCGCCCGTGCACGAAGGTGGGTGAAGTTCTTGTTTTCTGCGATCCGAGGATCCATTTCCGCCGGATCAATCCCGATGACTTTTAAGCCGAGTTCCAGCAGTCGTCCGCAGGCACCGCCCGGTGCGCTTCCAATTTCAATCGCAGTTTCACCTGGTCGAAGCGTAAACCCGCTCCATGTGATCGATTCAGCTGCCTTGTAGTAGGCTCGCGAGATTGGTTCTTCGTTTGGCGTCAACGGTTGCACACCACCAGGCCAACGGGTGTGCCAATCACTCGCTTCATGCCAGCCTAAAAAGCAGTGCGACGGTTCCACGAGAACAAGATCAAGAACTCGGTCACCGCTCTCCGCGATTCGGTTAGGGTGATCACAGGTCAGCCATTTCTTGGCGAACAACGGAAAAATTTCTTGGCTAACTGCCTCGGAGACTTCGTCAGGGCCAGGTTCGAACCCGAATCGTCCAATGGGTGCACGGTCTTTGGACCACACATGCAATTGGTTGAAGGGGCGGTTTGCGTCGAAATTTTTGTCAAGCTGGGAGAGTAAGTTTTCCGCAATGTGACTCAACGATGGATCGCGTGAGGAACCGATCGATAGCGAGGATGTTCGAATGAAAGTGCCGGTGGGCGGCGGCTTTTCGTCTTCGTGTTTCAGCGTAACGAATCCAGGCCGTGAAAATGCAAGACGCCAGCCCTCCTCGAAGACGGAAGCTTTCACTGCAGTTTCCGCTCCAACAGCACAAGTGATCATGGCAAAGGTGGGATGGCTCAAAGCAGTGTCCGTCAATCGAATGATCGTGTGAACTGTGTCACTCGCACGAGACCCTTTGAAAGCCCCAATGTCGGGGAGGATTTCCGGCCGCGGTGGATGACCCTAGTTTTCGTGCGTTCAGTGTAAAGAAATCCACCGCTGCGTCACGGGGCCGTGACTTTGTCTTCCAGACGCTCGAGACGTTCCGCAACACCGGGGATCAATTTCGCAGCGTTTTCATAATAGAGCTTTTTCAGGACGTGATCGGGAAGATGCACTGCATGGATTTTCCAGAGTCCTTGGGGCGGTGGTTGTTTCTCGCTGTAATCAAATGATTCATCGCGTGTTTCGAAAAATCTCCAGTTGATTTGCAATCTCAATTCCGGCCAAGGACCATCGGTGCCGAACAGAACGCGATCAGAATACTTGATTAAAAAATCTCGCGAAGTGTATGGTTGCCTGCCGAGTTCCGCGATCCGGGAAGCCGTTTCTATCCAGAGGTTGGGGTACTGGTCGAGCCACTGACTCACTTCGGATAGATCCTCCGCTTGATTCGCAACATGTGCGCCGATGAATTGAGTGGTCGGATGTCGTTTGATGATGCGGTTTCTGGCTTCATGCAGTTCTTTTCTCGAGGGAAATTGTGGGCCGTGAAAACTCCAGTCTGGATGCCGGCTTAACTCTTCCCATCGCTCATTCGTTTCATCAATCGGATCAAAGAATGCAGCAGGATCTGCGGTGTGGATGATCACCGGAATGCCAAGTCTTCCACAGGCGGCCCAGATCGGATCAAAACGTTCGTCATCGATTTTGATCAGACTGCCGTCTGGATTTCGATATCCCAGTCCGAACTGTTTGAAAACTTTGAGGCCGCTAGCACCTTTTTTAACGGCCTGCTCAATCTGCTCGGCAGTCCTTTGAGCGAAGCCCGGCTGATGACAGGCCCACGTCGCGGGTTGATCGGTTATGCCATCGCCTTGCCAATCCACGTTCGCGTAGATCACGAAGCGATCTTGATGATGCTTCCACAAGAAGTTCATGTGTTCATCTAGTTCACTTCCGAGGCGACCATCGAGCGAGCAGCAAATTGCAATGTGGTTGCGATCCATGACTCGAACAAAATCATCGAGAGCTTGTTCGCTTTGACGAAGTTTGAAGCGGAAATGTGTGTGGACATCGACTACCGAGAATTTTGCTGCTCGTTTGAGGTTTTCTGATCCTTTTAGTTGGCTATTCGGGCGGAAGTTTCTCAGTAAAAGTTCCCGACCTTCACGGCCGTCAAATTGCTGATTTTGTTGAATCTTTGAGTCAGTTGCTGGATTGGTTTCACCCTTCTCAGCGACATCTGCCTGACTCGCCGCTTTTGTGATGTTTATGTCCCCGTCGATCTGAGCTTCGGTTGCTTGATCGGTAGTTTCTGCATTGGCGAGACTCGTTGGTGCGGCGCAGAATGATAGGCTCACGAGAATGAATGCGAGGTGCTCTGTTCGGCGAACGCTTTTATTGGGCTCTTGTTGCGTTACAATTTCGATCATGAGGTAAACGATGGAGTTGTTCTGGGATGGTTCGGTCTGATTGACGATCCTACCAAAGGTAAAACGACTCGGGCAGCGTTTACCGTTGAATGCTGCCCAAGCTTCTCGGAGATTCCCTGTCTCCAGCTTTTGCTGTGGGGGTGGTATTCACCACCTGCTCCAAGGTTAAACTCGGATTGGATTTGCTTTCTTAGTTGCGGCACGAACTTGGTTTTCAGATATGGATTTCAAAAAACCACCTCCCAGCAACCGAGAGGAGTTCGACTCTGAGCAGGTGCGTCAGCAAGACGAAGGTGCCCAGGATAACGGCACTGAACCTCAGTCGGTTGATGCGATGGCCTACAGCCAGCAGATGTCGGTGCAAGCAACCACACCACCGGCGAACGTTCCCGGTTATCGCTTAACCCGATTCTTGGGTGCGGGTGCGTTTGGGCAGGTGTGGGTTGGACGGGATCTGAATACGGGGCGTGATGTTGCCGTCAAGTTTTATCTCCACCGTGGTGGAGTAAACTGGTCTTTGTTGAGTCGTGAGGTTAAGAACCTTGTTCAGCTTTCTGCTGATCGTTACGTGGTGCAGGTTTTGGAGGTCGGGTGGGATGCAGAGCCTCCTTACTATGTGATGGAGTTGATCACGGGCGGATCCTTGGAGGATCGGTTGGAAGAGAGGGGGCGACTCTCGGTGGGCGAGGCGGTTGATTTATTCCAGAAGATTTGTGTGGGTTTGAATCGCTGTCACGGAAAAGGGGTTTTGCACTGTGATCTCAAGCCGGCGAACTTGTTGCTTGGTGAGGACGACGAACCGAGGCTTGCAGACTTTGGTCAGAGTCGTCTTTCGGGCGATCAAACGCCCGCATTGGGGACTTTGTTTTATATGGCACCCGAGCAGGCAGATCTTCATGCGTCACCGGATGCAAGTTGGGACGTCTACGCGCTGGGTGCAATTTTTTATCGACTTCTGACAGGGCGACCACCTCATCGTGATCCGAGTAGCTTAAGCCAGTTGGACACGGCTAATTCTCTTGAGGAGCGATTGTCATCCTACCGGCAGATGATTTTGCAGCGAGGTGCACCGCAACTTCTCACAGAGCGTGAGGGTGTCGATCGTCCGTTGGCTCGGATTGTCTCGCGATGTTTAGCTCCAAATCCCGAGGATCGTTATGCAAATGTGCAGCAGATTCTGCAGGAGTTGTCGCGACGCGAAGCGTTTCGCACGAGACGACCATTAATGCTGATGGGAATCGTTGGGCCTCTGCTTATTCTTATAGCCACCAGCATCTTTGCTGCTCGAACCGTTCGGCAGGCCAGTAAAAGTACGATCACCGCTCTTCGCCAGGAAGCGTTTGAGAGTAACGAGCTTGCCGCAGCATTTGCAGCTAAAACGCTCGAAAGCGAGATTGATCGCTACTATCGCCTCACGGAAGATGAGATCGCAGAGGTTGAATTTCGTGCATCCCTGAAGGCTTGCCTGAATGATCCCGAGGTCGCAATTGCGGTTGGTGAAATCAATGAGATGGGGGTTTCCGCTGCGACACATCAGGAGAGTGATCCCAGGGGTCGGTTGCTCGCATCTGAATCGCATCAGAAATTCAAAGCTTTGTTGTCGGAGAGATTGAAGCGATATGGACCTCTGAGTGATCAGCACCTCGCGTCGATGTTTGTGACCGATCGGCAGGGGACAATCATCGCCATTGCTTATGATTCTCCGGTGGACGTGAGGCAAGATAGTAGCGGACGGAACTATTGTTACCGAACGTATTTTCACGGCGGTCGCACCGACCTTCCTAAGGATACAACTGAAATTGGATCGGTTTCGGCACTCCAGGAAACTCGCATGTCGGCAGCATTCTCGAGTACCGCTACGCAGCTTTGGAAAGTTGCGATCAGTACCCCCATTTATTTGAGCGAGGATCGTTCAGCGCCAGATGCGATGTTCGTTGTCACGGTCAATCTGGGTGACTTCGATCTGTTGCAGAGTCGCTACGGAAACAATCAGGTTGCTGTTTTAGTCGAAGCCAGACCGGGACCGACTCAGGGCACGATCCTGCAGCACCCGATGATTGAGACGCGGCGAAGAAGCGGTGCAGATGTAGCCGGCGAGCGGTATCAGATTCCACCGCTTTTGATGGCCAGATTATTTGAGGGCCGCGACGTGGACTATCTCGACCCGCTTTCTGGAGCAGATGGTGGTGATGCAGATTTTGGGGGCGAGTGGATTGCAGCCATGCAGCCAGTGTCGCTACCGGGGAACCGGGGGGGCAAACCCAACCAGCTAACCGTTGGCGATACATCTGCTGATCAGCTACGCGATCGGAAGCAAGCCGACAAGGAGCAAACCGACCTTTTGGTTCTAGTTCAATATCGACTTCGTAAGGTGGTCTCCCCGGTGGCGAGTATGAGATCCGCGTTGCTTTGGGAGGGTGCCTTCGCGGTCTTCTCCATTGTGTTGGTGACACTCGGGCTATGGCTCATCGTTCGCAAATTCACTGTGTCCGCAGTGACAGTGGACAATGAATCAGCACCCGATGAAGCGGCAATGGAGACCGTTAAGGTTACTTAGTTGTGCGAAAGCCGATTAGTTGATGATGTTGCGAAGCCTTTCTCCGAGCAAGGCTCTTCGGCAAGCTTCTGCTCCTTTACGCCGCATGTCCTCCAAGCCTTCCTCACAGTAAAAGGCCGAGTGAGGATTGATCAGCAGACGCTCGTATGCTGGGTGATTGGGGTCTCTCCAAGCGACGAGAAGAGGATTAGTTGGTGAGGGCGGTTCTTCGGCGAGAACATCGATCGCCGCTCCGGCTAATCTGCCGCTTGCAAGAGCCTCTGGAATTGCATCCGTGTCAACTACATCACCGCGTGACGTGTTAACGAGGTAGCTACCTTCAGGGAGCCACTGCAGGGTCTGTGCGTTGACCAAATGCCGTGATTCTTCGTTGAGGGGACAGTGTAGGCTCAGGATAAAGGATTCACGCATCAGCTCTTCGAGTGTTTCGACTCGAGTAACACCGTTCGCTTTGTCGTAACCGTCAGGTTTAAATGGATCATAGAAGCGAACGTCCATTCCCATTGCTAGAGCTCTTCGGGCCGTTGCGGTACCGATGCGGCCCATGCCTACAATTCCGAAGACGCGACCACGGTGCCGGTAAAGCGAGGGAGAAACGTGGTACATCCACGGTTCCGGACTGGAACGCATTCGCTGGTTGTAGAAATGGATTCCGCGAGTGAGAGCGAGTGCCATGCCAATTGCGGAATCGGCCACTTCTTCGGTTCCATAGTCAGGAACATTCGCAACGGGAATTCCGCGTTGCCGAGCGAAAGCATGATCGACATTATCGAAACCAACACCGCAACGAACAATCAAGTCACAGTCCTCTAGTCTTTCGATCGTTGCCGCGGAGAGGGAGAGGTTGTGGTAAAGCATGACGGCTTTGGCGGATTCAATTTTTCCATGTAATGCCATTTCGTCATAAGCGTCGAACGCTTCCACCGTCGCGACACCTTCAAGCACCTCTTTTTCAATGGAAAGCGAGTCGTTGATGAAGTCGGTGATGACAACTTTGGGAAGGGCTTGGCTCATGGTTCACAGCTGTTAAAGGATGATTTGAGAAGGTCGCCGCTGACGTTGGTCGATGCTTCTCCGGGGCGTTTCAGCGGCGTATTGTACGCATAATTTAGCGTGGTGGAGTGAATCCTAGTGGTTGGTGACCGAGTGAAAAAGCAGTGGATGGAAATTGGTGCTATTGGATTCTAAACGGTCGGTCCTACCGTCCATGGAGTGAATTCGTGATCTCCAAGCCCAAGTACTTCACTGCAAGTTTTTTCACCGCTTGCAACGCGTAGAGCGTACTCAAAAAAGCGGTCTCCAGTCGCTTGTAAGTCTTCACCCTGAAGAACTGTCCCGGCATCAAGATCCATGTCATCGCTGAGTCTTTCAAATAGCGACGTATTGGAGGAGATTTTGATGACGGGTGTTGGTTTGCAGCCAAAGCAACTGCCACGACCAGTTGTGAACATCACAAGGTTCGCGCCACCAGCGACCTTGCCAGTGACACTTGCTGGGTCAAAGCCGGGTGAGTCCATCACGACGAGACCTTTTGTTTGGACCTGCTCGCCGTACTGATAAACTTCCTCCAGAGCCGTGCTGCCGCTTTTGGAGACAGCACCGAGAGACTTTTCCGTGATGGTGGTGAGTCCACCCGCTTTGTTGCCAACGGAGGGATTGTTGTCAATCTGGCCGCCGTACATTGCAACGTAGTTCTTCCACCATTCAATGCGGTCGAGCAGTTTCTGAGCAACCTCTTCAGACCGACTCCGTTTGACAAGAAGATGTTCGGCTCCGTAAAGCTCGGTCGTTTCTGAGATGATCGAGGTGCCGCCGCACGCAACAATTCGGTCGGAAACGACGCCAACCGCTGGGTTTGCAGTCAGCCCAGAATAGCCATCGCTTCCACCACACTCCACCGCCAGTGTTAGGTGCTTTGCGTCAGCCGATTTGCGTTGGAATTGGTTTGCTCGGTCAAGGACCTGTTCCAGCAGAGTGACGGCTTTCTCGATCGTCGCGCGGGTCCCTCCTTCAGTTTGCATGGTTAGCATTGGGATTCCATCGTCCTTGGTCAACTTCGATCCATCAGGTGCATGCAGCGAAACAAGGCCGTGATGCTCCGTGAGGTATCCCGAGGTGGTTTGCTCGCAACCGAGACCGATTACAAGTGTTCCACCTACGTTGCAGTGAGTGGCGTATCCGGCAAGGACACGGCCGAGCATTTGATGTTTAATCCCGTGGTACTCTAACGCGCACCCGGTCCCGTGCGTCACCGCAAAAACTCCGTCAACGTTCGGCCATTGCTTGAGGCGTTCAGCATCAAAGCGTTTCACGACTTCATGACAAACCGAAGCACTGCAATTCACCGTTGAAATGATTGCGACATAGTTGCGAGTTCCAACTTTGCCATCGGGGCGATGGAAACCTTGGAATTCTCGGGTAAGAGTTGCGGGTGGTTCAGGTGGATGACGGTCACTGATATCGTGGGAGACGATATGGTGGTCCATCAGGTTGTGCGTGTGAACATGCATCCCCTCGGCGATGTCTTCTTTGGCCAGGCCAATCGGTTGCCCGTACTTAATGATTGATTCGCCCTTCTGGATCGAACGGATGGCGATCTTGTGTCCCGCTGGTATTGGTAGCTGCGGGCAAACAGAGCGGTCACCCACGGTACGTCTGATTCCCGAAGCTAGTGGTTCGGTTGCGATGGCAACGTTGTCATTGTGATTCAGTATCACCAGGCCGTTTTGTTCGTTATCCATCCTGCTGAGTCTTTCTTGGCGTTTATTAGAAATGCGTAGTTGCAGCCGATTGCTGCGGGATTGTGCAGGGGGTTGCTACAGAAGTTTATCGAGCAGTTTTACCGGTGTTGGTCATCTCGGATAAGTGGATGACTGAGTTTGAGCTGGACTTGATTGTGGCTCCGGCCGTGCCATCCATGTTGTCCTGCAGGAGCCTTCGCCTCTGGCACGTGCCAATATCTCCCACATTTTTGGTTGGTAGTGGAGGGTCACTCAAACGGTGGTTCCTGAGCAGGCCAATGCCGCGTATATTCTAGGCGTTCTGCTGCGGAACGGGTTTCTTGGCACTCAAGACAGCGATGCCGAGAACGAACCGAAGTAGATAAATGAAGTAGATAAATCATGAGCAAAAACAACATCGCCTGATTCGAATGCCAGATGAGGGTGGATACTACCTTCAGGTATGCTGAAATCGATTCGCCCTACTCTGTTCGAAGGACTTGGTTTGGGGGTGAAGCCTTGGCTGTTTGTTAAACTCCTGATGAACTCAGTTCCAATCTTGAACTGCGGTATTCTTGCCGCGGCTTTGCAGGTTTTGGAGCGAGATGCTTTTCCCATTTTTTGAAACACACAGCATTTTTCTGCATCGATGAAGATACACGAATTCCAAGCCAAAGAGTTGTTTCGCCAAGCCGGTGTGCCTGTCCTAGAAGGGATTGTCGCCAAGACTCCTGACGAAGCGGTGGCTGCCTATGAAAAGTTGGGCGGAAAAGTCGCAGTGGTTAAGAGCCAGATACACGCCGGGGGGCGGGGTAAAGGAACCGTTGCCGATAATCCTGATCAACGTGGCGTTGTTGTTTGCCAATCAGTTGATGACGTTCGGCAAGCTGCTGAGGGCTTGATTGGTAAAACTCTGGTAACGATTCAGACTGGGCCGGAAGGTAAAACGGTCAATCAGGTTTTTGTCGAAGCCGGTTGTGATATCGCTCGCGAACTCTACCTCGGGATCGTTTTGGATCGCGCCGTGGCAAAGCCTGTGCTCATGGTAAGCACCGAGGGTGGCGTTGAAATCGAAGCGGTCGCCGAAGAAACGCCTGAGTTGATCTTCAAAGAACATTTTGATCCAGCCGTTGGGCTTGAGGCATACCAAGTCCGAAAGCTTTGTAAGAAACTGGGGATCACAGGTTCAGCAGCCAAAGCGGCTTTCAAATTCATGCCTGCTGTCTGTCGTTTTTATGTTGACTACGATTGTTCACTCGCGGAGATCAATCCGCTGGTGATCACTGGCAACGATGAAATGATCGCTTTGGATGCGAAAGTGACCTTCGACAGTAATGCACTGTACCGGCACAAAGATCTACTTGAACTTCGGGATCTATCCGAGGAGGAACCGAGTGAGGTTCGTGCGAGTGAGTCCGGTCTGAGTTATGTCAAACTGGAGGGTAACATCGGGTGTCTGGTTAACGGTGCCGGCCTCGCGATGTCCACAATGGACATCATCAAGTATCACGGCGGCCAGCCCGCTAACTTCCTTGATGTAGGCGGTGGAGCTAACACCGAACAGGTCACCGAAGCTTTTCGAATTCTATTGTCTGATCCGAACTGCAAAGGTGTTCTTGTCAACATCTTTGGTGGGATCGCACGCTGCACGACGATTGCCTCTGCATTGATCGAGGCGAGTAAGGTCGTTGGATTCAACGTTCCGTTGGTTGTCCGACTAGAAGGCACCGAGGTTGAAGAAGGTCGTAAGATGCTCGCTGAGAGCGACGTGGACATCATCAGCGCAACAGACATAACGGATGCGGCGAAGAAGATCGTTGCTGCCGTTGCATAGTTCAGGTGAACTTAACGATTGAATAGTTCAGGTGAACTTACCGATTGAATAGTTCAGGTGAACATACAGATCGATTTTTTATTTTTTTCATTCAGTCAACTCTATCCAGCTAGCAAGTCAGAAATGAGCATCCTGGTTGACGGTAACACCAAAGTCATTTGCCAAGGCATCACCGGTAATGCGGGCACTTTCCACTCACTCGGTTGTCGGGATTATGGGACCCAGATGGTTGGCGGGGTGACACCCGGCAAAGGTGGGCAGAACGTGGAGGGTATCCCCGTTTTTGATACAGTCGAAGAGGCTGTGCATGAGACCGGCGCGAACGCAACCATGATTTTCGTTCCTCCTCCGTTTACCGCCGATGCGATCCTTGAGGCCGTGGATGCTGGAATTGAAGTGATCTGCGCGATCACCGAAGGAGTTCCCGTTGTCGATATGGTTCGCGTTTATGAGAAAGTGCGAGCTAGTAATTCGGTGCTCATTGGTCCTAACTGCCCCGGTGTGATTACACCCGGTTCGTGCAAGATTGGAATCATGCCGGGTTATATTCACCAACCCGGAAAGGTTGGTGTGATGAGCCGAAGTGGTACGCTGACCTATGAAGCGGTTTGGCAGACCACCAATTTAGGTCTCGGGCAAAGTACTTGCGTCGGTCTTGGTGGCGACCCTATCGTGGGTACGAGCTTTATCGATCTGTTAAAACGCTATCAGGATGACGACCAAACCGAAGCGATCTTGATGATCGGCGAGATTGGTGGGTCGGCCGAGGAAGAGGCTGCCGCATTTGCAAAAGCGAATGTCACCAAACCCGTTGCTGCATTCATCGCAGGCCGAACAGCACCTCCCGGAAAGAGAATGGGGCATGCTGGTGCAATCATTAGCGGCGGCAAAGGAACTGCAGAAGAAAAAGTTGCAGCGCTCGAGGATGCCGGTATCGTTGTCGCCCCAACTCCCGCCGATATGGGTGATGCGGTGGTACAAGCGATTGCGAAAGCCAACGGCTAATTACTTGATTCGCTCTAATCCAAAGTATAGATAGTAACCAAGAATCAAGCCGCGAGCCGACCAGGCAACGGTGCGAATCCAATTACTATAGACCAGTCGTTTGTAGGTGATTGCATCGAAGCCTTCCAGTAATCGTTGGTGGGCTGGAATTTGCAATAGCAGCGTTGAAAACCAGATTAGCAGTATCAGTCCAAGTCCTATCCACACTGCAGACTTTGGCATGAAGCTTGGTGTCTGCCAAATCAGCATGGCTGCAGTCGCAATCTCGATCAGCATGGGAATGCCGACGATGGGAGTAATCAGTCGATTGTGTTCTGCTTCGTAGTGTGCGAAGACGTCGACGCCAACTCGATCATACAGGTTGTAGTGCACGATCTGCACCATCCAAATCAGGCCAACCATGTACCAAGTAGAAAGCAGGTTGAGAAGGAAAATTGAGTTGGTTGTCATCGCGTCTTTAAGCTTCCGAGTGCTTGAGGTTTCGTCCGAGCGAGTATCGAAGGAGTTGTCCAAGATCGGTGAATCGGAAATGGTAATTTGAGTCCATGAGCTTTTTTGGAATCACTCTAGCACTACTCAACAGGAGCGCGTCAGCCATCTCTCCCAGTCCGAGACGCAGAATCGGCTTGGGGGCTGGAAATAGGGCTGGTCGTCCGATGACTCGACCTAACTCGCGAGTAAAGTCTCTGTTTTGAATTGGGGATGGTGTGACAAGATTGACGGCTCCGTGAACCTGCTCGCACTGAATGCAGTGATACAGGGCGCCCAATGCGTCATCGAGGCCAATCCAACTCCACCACTGTTTCCCTGATCCTAGTGATCCGCCCATGAGTTTTGCTGGGGTGAGCATTTTTTGAAGTGCTCCGCCTCGAGGTGACAGGATAATTCCAAATCTTGCGTGCACCACGCGAATCCCGGCATCGCGAGCCGGTTGGCACGCTTCCTCCCATTCCTTGCCAACCTGGGCTAAAAAGCCTGCTCCGTTCGCTGTCGATTCACCGAGTGGCGACTGTTCATCAAGAATCTCATCACCTCGGTCGCCATAAATTCCAGTCGCTGATGCACAGACCAGAACTTTAGGAGGTTGTTTTTTTGTTGCTAATAGTTCACATAGTTGTCTTGTCTTCTCGACTCGACTGTCTCTGATCTCTGCTTTTTGCGTCTGATTCCAACGACCATCGGCGATCGACTTTCCAGCTAGGTGGACAACTGCATCGAGCCCCGAGAGAGTGTGTTGATCAGCATTGCGAGACCATGGTGCTTCTTGATTGCTTTCTTGCTGGTCACCTCGGACAATTGAACGCACTTCGTGGCCAAACAGATTGAGCAGATTGCAAAAAGCCTTGCCCACTAAACCGTTACTACCCGAGACCGCGACTCTGAGATGATTCAGGGGATAATCGTGCATCAATCGAAGGTCATCATGGGTGATCTGATGGCGGTAAGCGAACATCGCTTCAATGGTTCGACGAGCCTTCACCGATCCGAAGAAATCTCCCAACGCACCGAGAGGTAATCGGTAATCAATTTGATCAATTAATTGAGATGGATGATCGCTATTGGCTCTTTCCCGAGTTTCGAAGCGATGTTGATGGTTCCACGTCTCGAAGGGGCCCGAGATTTGTCGATCCGCAAATAAATTGGGTGGATTGTATTCGGTGTGCTCGGCCACCCAACGCAGGGGGACGCCCCCGACCGATGTTTTCAGGACAACTCGGCTACCCGGTTTTAGTGAGCGGTCAGAAGATTCAATTGTCACCGTCTCCCACGGCGGGATCAATCGATTCAACGCTCCTGGTCGTTCATGGTAATCAAACGCACTCATAGGACTTGCAGGAAGAGCTTGAGTGGCGACGTAGCGACGCAGTTTTGGCATCGAGTGTAACTTTGAAAGGAATTGGCTCGGGCAGAGATCACCTCATTTTTACTCGGCGTCAACTCCCTCGGTAAATCGATGGGATCATTCTATGCTTCGCGCAGGATCTCACGAATCGCGTTGCCATCACTTCTTTTCATTGGCCTACCGATAGGGGTTTGGTACTCAAGGTGCGGTTCGAGTCCCAGAGCGGTGTAGATGGTCGCATGGAGATCGCCGATGGTAACCGGATTTTCTACGTGTTCGAGAGGATTTGAGGCATCTAGTTTTGGCTCGGGTGATGTTGCACCGTAAACCCGTCCTTCACCGATTCCGCATCCCGCGAGCAGCATTGGGAATCCGTGTGGCCAATGATCACGGCCTTCGGCTGGATTGATTCTAGGGGTTCGCCCAAATTCGCCGCCACAGACGACGAGTGTCGACTCGAAAAGGTCTCGCTCCTTGAGTAGTTTGATGAGTGATGCGAGAGCCGGATCTAGTGTGGCGCAGCCGGCGGCTTGAAGTCGATGGTTGGTCACATGGGAATCCCATCCACCGAGTGTGACTTCGACGCAACGTGCCCCCGCTTGAATGAGTCTTACCGCAGCAAGGCAGCCGCGACCGAATGCTGTGTCGCCGAACCCGTCACGCAGGGTAGCGGACTCCTTGGTCACATCAAATGCATCAAGTTGATCGCTTGACATCATTTGCAACGCAGCATCTGTTGCGGTCTTGTGGAGCGTCCGTTCCATTTCTAGCTTTTGCAGGCGTCCCCTGCGGAATTCCTTTTCAACTGTTGAATAGAGATCCGTGATTCGTTGGTCTGCTCGCTTCTTAGAAACGCTGCTGCGGACATCGGGAACGGGGCTTGCCGGATCGTTGACCTTGAATGCATCGTGTTCGGCGCCAAGATAGCCACCACGTCCGGGGCTGTTCTGCGGAATGATTGAAATGTGTCTCGGAATATCCACCGTCTGCGGATCCTGATGGCACAGCACCGCACCAATAGCGGGATGGATTAGCGTTGGGTCAGGTCGATAACCTGCCTTAATGTTGTAGATTGCGCGTTGGTGATCCCCTTCCTTGCTGGTCAGGCTTCTAATTAACGCAGCATGATGCATGATCTCAGCAGTTTGAGGCAGCAGATCAGAGATCGTTAAATCCTTGACTGTTGTCTGTATCGCTTTCGCTTCGCCGCCAAAGCGACTTGTGGGGTGCGGGTCAAACGTTTCCCACTGGCTCGGTCCTCCCTCTAGCCACAGCAAGATGACATTTCTGGGCGATTCAACTTGGTTCTTGCGTGTGTTCTCATCGCTCGCAAATGCTCGTGAGATCGAACTTAATAATGATGTTGAGGCACCTGATGCTAAGAGCATCCGTCGCGAAATTTGGTGCGTCTGTATATCGCAGAGTGGCGACGAATGATCTGCATTCATGGTGCTGTTCTTGCGTGAATCGTTGATGTTTGATGCGTTTGTAAGTGAGTGCATTTTTTCACAGCGAGTTTAAGGATTAATAGTCACTGTCACGCAGGAAGTCGCTGCAATGGCCTTGTGTACACCCTTTAATATTTTTTCTGATCGACGCGTTCCGAAAGTCAATGATTCCACGTGAGTTCGCTGCTGTTTGTGAGTACCCACATCAAATCCTCTATCGCTTCGCTACGGTTTTGACTTTCTTTCAAGCGTTGAAGGAAGCGTTCCTGTTCAGTTTGAGTTGGAAGTCGATTCAGGACGCATAGGTAGGCGTTATCGACAACCATTGAGTCATCTTTTGCAAACATCGATAGGTGAGCGGTCGTGTTGAGGATCGGGTTTGATTCGACGCTCTCACGAACCATCTTCCCGTTCATCATTAGTAAGCGTTGTGTGATCGTAACATGTTCGGATTCTAGTTCATCTTCGCCACGGTCTCCGAATCGCTGCACAAATTCATTGGTCGCAGCGAGCTTTTGGAATTGTAGTAAGAGCGAGGAATCGCGATCGGTTTTTTTGATTCGAGATGCCTGGATAATCGACCCAGCGACCTGCTCGGGGCGAAGTTGTACGAGAGGAAAAACCGCGTACTCCGATTCGTGCTTTTGGGTGACGGTAAAGTCAGCTCGGCTGTCCAATCGAAAGGCATCCAGTCCGCTAATGACTCTGATAAGACGACGCATGTCGTATCGGTGTTCGATGAAATCCTGAGCTAGGGCGTCAAGTAAAGGATGGGCTTCTTCATCAATAGGCAGATTGTCAACGCTATTGCCGATTGGAAGTCCAAATAGCAGTCCCCAAATATGGCTCACCGCGGAACGAGCCGCTTGTTTGTTATCCGGATGCGTGATCCAACCGGCCAGTCTTTCCCGAGGATCGTCGACGTTCGGCATTAGGTGTTCAGCGTATGGCACCTTTGGCTCTACCGTGACTTCTTGGTTCTCGTCCAAGTACTGATATTTGTAATCGCTGAAACCACTTTTGATTCCTTGGAGGCCGTTTGTCTTTGCGGCGGTGAAAAAGGAAGCGAGCTGATGGAAGTCTTCTTGCTTTCCTTCCCGAAGTTGGTCGGCGTCGCCAAGATTCACATTCCCGAGGAAGTCATCGTGGCATTGTAGGCAATCAATTCGAAGTCCAAGAAAAACGCGAGCAGTCCTCGCTGCCAATCGGATTGGGTCCGCGTTTCCATCGTTGCTATCGAAGGTTGCAGTGTAGAAGTTGACCTCGGGCCGATCGGTCCATAGTCCCTCAGCGGTCAGTAGGTCATGAACCATTTGATCGTAGGGGCGATTCTCAGAAATGACTTCGGTGAGCCAGATTCGAAATCTTCGTCGTCGATAAACAATGAATTGTCCCCCTTCAGTTCCAACTAAGTATCTGGCCCACCGCTCTGCCCAGTAGTGGTGGTGCCTTGAATCAGAGAGCAGGTTTTGCAGGTGAACCCGTTCTCGCTGTTCAGTTGGATAGTTCTCAAGTTCACGGATCTCCTCGAGTGACAGACCGCTTCCAACCAACGCTAGTGAAAGTCTTCGGCAGATGGTAAGCCAATCAGCTACCCCTGACTTTCGTAAGCCGAGAGCGAGAAGATGGGTGTCGTGGATCCGGTTGGCGTTTTCGATTGAAAGATGCAGGTCTTTTTGATCGTCTTCCGTCCAGAGATTCCCTGATAGGCTGTCAGGTTTACCTGTAAGGCTATCGACGGATGAATCGATCAACTTTGTTGAGGGCTTGGCTTGATTCGAGGTCAGGGCGACGATTTCGAGTGACGCGGGCGTTTCGGATAAGCCCGAGGTGAGGTGGCGAAATGCAATCAGGATAAGAAAGAATAGCCATCCCCATCGCACCGTTCTTTGGAGCAAGTGTCCTAGAACTCGCATGGAATTCGCCTTGTGTCGGGGTGGGGATAGGTAGCAGTGAGCAATTGACGCTGGCGAATGAAAAACGAACGCCTTTAATGAGACCGTTGTGTATCTCAGCAGAAAACGACTATCGGCAATTGTAACCGGCTGAGAACGTAAGCAGCCTCGGATTTGCTAATTATAGTCCCAAGTCAGCGAGTAATACTTTTGTTCCGCGTTCAATGGATTTGGACGCTGCGTGAATGATCCTCGCCGTGTCGGTTGCCTGTTGATGGAAGCGGGTCAGAGGTTTTTCGCTGATAAAAGTTTCAATCATTTTGCGTTCTTGGTTCCCCTCAAAGGTGTGGCTTTGGACTTTTCCAGACGCTTCGTGAATCCAGCACCTTGTGGGTCTGTCATGCCAAGGGCGGGTGAAGTCATCGCAGATGAGGGATGCGGCACTTCCCGCAACTTCAAACCACTTTCGTGTGGCGGTATCGTATCCACATGATAGGGTAGCGGTTGTATCGTCATCGAACCAAAGCATCGCATTGACGCGTTGAGGTACGCCGGCTTGATTGAGAGCATCCGCGTAGATTGCGATCGGGTTTTTGTGGCAGAAGAAACGAGCAAATCCAAAGACGTACCAGCCTAGATCAAGGAGGCAGCCTCCGCCTAATTCGGCTTTCAATCTGTGGTCATCCGAGACGAAAGGTTGGTGGAAGGACAATGCAGCACTGAGATGTGTGATCTGGCCTAGCGAACCGTCGCTGAGCCATGTTGAAAAAGCATCGGTTCTCGGGTGATGGAGCCATCCTGTGGCGTCAAGCCACCGGTTCTCAGTGAATGCTTTTTCGATCTCTTCTGTTTGGTTGAGGTTTACTGCTAGAGGTTTTTCGCAGAGCAGGTCCTTGTGGTTTTCTGCGGTGCTCAAGGCGAGTGAGTGATGGAGGGCTGGGGGTAACGCGATGTAGACTGCATCAATGTCTTCGCGTTTTAAGAGGTTTTCATATCCCTCAATAGCGGTTGGAATTCCATGCTGATCTGCATACCACCGTGCTCGGCTCATCTCTCGGCTTGCAATTGCACTCACTTCCACGCCGTCGGTCGACTGTAGGTCCGCGATCAGACGCCGTGTGATACGCCCCGTTCCGAGAATCCCGAATCGTACTGTTTTTCGCATCACGTTGACAAATTCCTCGGGTCTCAGAGTTCACTGGGGTGCGATGTATCGAATCGGAGATGAAAGGATTGCGATTCGCCTCGTGCGTTTTTCCTTGAATTGTTCCCGTTATATCTCAATGCATGTTCACTGGAAATCTGGTGTGTTGTAATGAGTTATGATGCGAGTGCTGGGAAACGAGTGCTGGGAAATCAGGGTGTATCAGTTGCCGAGGGTTGCATGGATCAAAGTGGAAATCATTCGGGCCTGACGGGGGATAAGTTCTCTTCTGGTGAGAGCGGTTTGGTGGAGCAATCGCTTGGGGTCCTTGATCCACCAACCAGTACTGTGGGAATTATCAAGCAGCTCGGGCCAGGTTTAATTATCGCGGGATCGATTGTTGGTTCGGGTGAATTGATTGCTACGACCGCTGTGGGTGCTGAAGCGGGCTTTACGTTGATGTGGCTGATCATTGTGGGCTGCATGATCAAGGTTTTCGCACAGGTTGAGTTTGGGCGTTACACCCTCGTGCACGGCAGGACGACGCTGGACGGCTTGAACGAGGTGCCTGGGCCTCGATTTCGTGTGAATTGGATTCTTTGGTATTGGCTTGTGATGTTTTTGGTTTCCCTCGCTCAACTTGGAGGGATTGTTGGTGGCGTTGGTCAGGCAGTCACCATGAGTTTTCCGATTACCAAAGCAGGCAAGTTACATAATCATTACCAGGATTTATTGATTGAGAAAAATGTGACCGAGAGTTTGATCTCGCGAGCGCGTGAAGAGTTCGGTGATGAGGCTGGTGCGGATGTGACTCGTTGGCAAAAACGTTTTGACGAGTTGTCCGAGGCGATTGAAGTAATCGAGAAAGACTATCTTGCGAAACCAGAGTACGAGCAAGCAGCGGTTGACTTAGAACAGGCCACCGCGAGTGTTCGTGTTGCACGTGAGCAAATACGTGATCGAGAGCAAGAAGTGGCTTCCGTTAGCGATCAAGTGCGGTTGGCCCAAGCGGAGAGTTGGTTGTCAGGAGCATCCGCTACCGAACGCAAGCTTAGGGGGCCTCCTAGAGCGAGTGATGAGGTTTGGTGGGCGACCTTGATCACTTTCACCAGCATGGTGTTTCTTGTGTTGGGCCGCTATCGCTTGGTGCAGGCTTTTTCAACGGTTTTGGTTGCTGGATTTACGTTCGTGACGATCGCAAATCTGGTTCATCTTCAAACTCTTCCCGAGTGGCGAGTTAGTTGGGATGATGTGGTTTACGGAATGAGCTTTCGGCTCCCGAGCACATCTGCTGGGTTGTCCACTGCGTTGATGGCTTTTGGGATCATCGGTGTTGGAGCGACGGAGTTGATTCAGTACCCGTATTGGTGTTTGGAGAAAGGTTACGCGCGGTGGGTTGGGCCACGTGATGGCTCCGACGCTTGGGCTCTGCGGGCTCGTGGTTGGTTGCGCGTGATGCGGTGGGATGCATGGGCATCGATGATCGTTTACACGTTTGCAACCGTCGCTTTCTATCTGCTCGGTGCCGCGGTTCTCAAGAGAGCGGGGCTGAATCCCGAGGGTTCTCAGATGGTTCGTACACTTGCGGAAATGTACGTCCCTGTCTTCGGTGAGGCTGCACACGCTATTTTCTTAGTCGGTGCGTTTGCTGTGTTGTATTCGACATTCTTTGTCGCAAATGCTTCTCACGCTCGAGTGTGTGCCGATGCGATGCGAGTGTTCGGATGCTCGGCGGGAACTCAAGGAAAGCAACGATTCTGGTTGATGTTTTATTGCGCTCTGTTACCTCTTTTGTGTTTGACGGTCTATGTTTTTGTGCGTGCACCAAAACAGCTCGTTCTCGCCAGTGGATTGATGCAGGCGATCATGCTTCCGATGTTAGCTGTAGCGGCTTTGTATTTCCGGTATCGTCGAAGCGATGAGCGGTTAATGCCATCTCTCGGTTGGGATTTTGGATTGTGGGTTTCTAGTGCTGGCCTTTTCTTGGCGGGGGGATGGGCCTTCATCGACAAAATATCTGGTCTTTTTTGAAAAGTTGGACGTTCCGCTGAGACTCAATCTCCATTACTTCGTTGTTCGCGGTTAGCATACAGATAGGATAAATTCGAACCCGATGAAGCGGCAGTGGGTTGGTCCTTAGCGGTTAGTTTGACTCAGTTGGATGCGACTCCATTCATGGTTGCCTATCGACCTCTCGACACCACGATCGAAGTCATCACGCCAGAGAATATTGCGTTCGATTATCAGTTGGCGGGTCCTTTTCGGCGTTTGCCCGCCTATCTGATTGACTTTGTTGCTCGTTGGGCACTCATTTTTTTGATCCTTTTGCCGGTCTACCTCTCCGGTTTCTTCTTGAGTGTGTTTTCGGTCGGTCCGTTTTTGATTGCGGCAACCTTTTTGGTCTACTTCGTGATCAGTTGGTTTTACGGGACACTGATGGAGACTTATTTCAATGGTCGAACTATTGGGAAATGGGTTACTGGCACGCGAGTAATTGAAGTCACCGGTCGACCGGTGACCGGTCGCGGTGCCTTGCTGCGTAATCTCCTGAGAATCGCTGATCTCGCACCGATGTATGCGATCAGCAACCTAGCTGAGGGAGTGCCGCCAATTTACATGGTGCCCACTGGCTTGGTGGGACTTTCGACGATGATGTTAACGAGGCGTATGCAGAGGTTGGGTGATCTTGCGGCGGGCACCATGGTAGTTGTTGACGAAAAACGTTGGCGCATTCCAATCGATGAGGTAGACGACAAGCGAGTTCCGGCTCTGGCTACCTATCTTCCCGCTGACTATCGGATCTCAAGAAGCATGGCACGTGCCCTCGCGGCGTATGTGGAGCGTCGCACCGAGATGACCTCGACGCGTCGTCGAGAAATTGCCAAGCGGTTGATTGAACCCGTGCTGGATCAGATTGGCTTTCGACCGGAAATCGATCCCGACTTGATGATGTATACGCTGTACTATCAAGCGTTCCTAAGAACCGAGATTTGCAGCGGCGAAAATCGGCATGAAGTGGATCTTTCGCCGCTGCGTGGCTACAGCCCCCTGCGTCAGTTTGCTGCCGTTGAAATCAGTAAAGATCAAGCTCAGAGTGATCGTCTGGATCATGTTACCCATGATCCATCAAGTGACCAAACGGAGGTGGTGCAGTGAGAGTTGCAAAGCGGATGAAGGATCGCCAGCCAGCGTGGGAAGAACTGGAGCGATTGTGCGATGAATTGGAATTGGCCGGTAAGGCTCGCCGCGGTGCGAATCGTGAGGTTTCAGGCGCGGAGCGGATTCAACGTTTTGCTTTTCTCTACCGCTCTGCCTGCGCTGATCTCGCTTTGGCTGATGCTTACCAAATGCCGCCAGCAACGGTTGCGTACCTTCATCGTCTAGTCGCGAGATCTCATAATCAACTGTATCGGGCACATCGTATTGAGTGGAGCGACTGGATTCAGGTTCTATTTGTTGAAGCACCGAAGCGGATTTTTGGTGACCCATGCGTCCGAGTTTCAGCAATCGTTTTCTTCGGCTTATTTTGTCTTTCCATGTACCTCGCTTTCCAAGATCAACTCTTTCCGGGTTACGCAGAAATGATTGCCGGTCAGCAGGCTTTGCAGCAGGCGGATGAGAGTTTTGAGCAGCCGCTTAATGCGAGCTTTGATCATTATGTGACGATGTCCGGCTTCTACATTCAGCACAATACCGGCATTGGCTTGCGCTGTTTTGCTTGGGGGATCTTACTGATTCCGTGTCTGTATGTTCTCGCCTCTAACGCGATCCAGCTAGGAGCGGTCTTTGGTTACATGGCGAGGTCCGATGGGGCTGCCGGTGACCATTTCTTTGAGTTTGTCACAGCTCACGGGCCTTTCGAATTAACTGCGATTGCATTGTCGGCGGGTGCAGGGCTGAGACTTGGTGTGGGACTTTTTCGAACCGGTGGTCTAACTCGAATGGACTCGATTCGGCAAAATGCTTCACGTGCCGTACCAATCATGGCGGCCTCGGCGATGCTATTTGTTCTCGCTGCATTCACCGAGGGGTTCTTGTCTCCGTCCCCGGCTCCCTATGTCATTAAAGCCTTTTGGGCGATTTTCTCATCTGGTTTGATCAGTTTCTATTTCGTGATCCTTGGTTTTCCAGATTCCCAAACTCTTCCCGCTCCGCGCGAAGACCAGTCGGAGATTTGGGATGCAACTTGATCAAGCCAAATTGGTGATGCGTCCCCGTTCGATGTCGGAAGTTGGGGATTTGACCCTCGCAATGTTGCGGACGCATCCGCGGTCCATCATTATCGGATTCTTGACCGGTGCAGCCATCTGGGTCGCAATGGATCTGGCTCTTCTTGCTTGGATACCCATTGGTGAGGCACGTTTGGGTATCGCTGATGAAGAGGCGACCTATGAACTTTACCGCTACTTAACTTGGATGGCTGTCTTGGTGACTCTGCAGACACCGGTAGCCGGTTCGCTTGTGACACTCTGGCTCGGCCGTGAGATCTTTGAAGAGAGACTTCGTTGTTCAGAGGTCATCAGAGAGTTGTGGAAGCTACGCAGCGCAATCTTTTGGGTGCTGATGATGCGGAGTTTGGTGCTCCCGGTAATGCTGTTGCTCCTGATTCGCTGGGGCTCACCCGCTTCGTTTTTTTGGGATTACCTGTTTCCGGTACTGGTGCTGTTTGTTTTGTTTTTCACACGCGGAATGAATCCATTCGTCCCTGAGATTATTTTACTGGAGAAATGTCCCGTGCGAGGTAACGCATCTCGTGAAGGTGGCAATCTGGGGATCACGCTGAGAACCAGATCGAATCATCTACACCGGAAGTCGTCCGGTGAAAATGGGGGGCGGTTTTTCATTCAGGGGGTGGTTTATTTTGTGCTCAGCATCGCGTTGGTCATGACGTTGATGTCCTTTCGGGGTGTCTTGTTTCTTCGTTGGGACTTTCTAAATCTTCCCGTGTTACTGATGATTTTCCCGGCGGGTCTGTGGATGGTTTCTGCCATCAGTGTTGTTGCTCGTTTGTTGTTTTATTTAGACACAAGATTGCGTTTGGAAGGTTGGGATGTGGAATTGTTGATCCGAGCAGAGGTGATACGGCAATTTCAAAGCTCATTGCCTCAAGTGGATCGACGCGAGCAGGCAGTGAAAGAAACGAAGAAGCGGAGGGGGCAAGATGAACTCATGCATCTCTAGGCATTGGTGTCACTTTTGGCGATGCCTTGGTGTGTGCATCCTAATGGCTGCTCTTGCTCACAGAACGCCGGCAGCAGATGGGAGTCAGGGGATTGCGTCTGATGTGGTACAGTCGCCATCCTCGGACGTGCTTTCTGATTCGGTTTGGTATGACGGTGAAGTTGATCGAGTAGTTGCTGTTGAGGTGAAAACATCACAGGACGATTCCATTCATCGCGATAGCGATTGGTTACCTCAGGCTGAACCGGTACCCAAATCAGTTAACGCACCTAACCCTAGTGCGATTCCAGATTTCAATTTCTTTGGAAAGGCATTTACCTACACCAACCTAGTCGCTTGGTGCTTACTTGCCGCGTTGGTGGTTGGTACTGGGGTCTGGGTCGCATGGATTTTGGGAAAGGACGGATTAGCTGGGGGGCGTCGTAAGGTTGATCAGTCCTTGGCTTCCGACGAGCGATTGTTGGAGCGAGTTCAGCATCTTCCTCAAGAATTACAGCGAGAGAATCTAGACTATCGCGCAGAAGCAGAGCGGATGATGCAGTCAGGTGATTTTGAGCAGGCGATTGTGCTCCTTTTTGCATACCAATTACTCATTCTCGATCGTTCTGCTTGTCTCCGTTTGAATCGAGGTAAAACGAATCGTCAGTATTTGAAAGAAACTCGATTTGCTGATCCGCAGGTCTCGGAATGGTTTGCGAGCGTCATCAAATTGTTTGAAAGCAGCTACTTTGGCCGGAGGGTCATTGAGGCGTCTGATTTTACTCGCTGCTGGCAGGAGAATGAGATGCTTGAGCGGCAGTTGACGCAAAGAACGGAGGTGGCAGGGTGAACCGATGGAGTATAGCGTTCGTTTTTTTGATCGGCTTGTGCGGATGTGATCGCCTAAGAACCGAGTATGGTGAATCGCGAGGAGCGGTGGCAAAATCCAGTTTGAATGGGTTCGCTGGTTATCGCTTGGCATACGAAAATGCGGGGTATCGAAGTCGCGATATCACGCGGCTCAGCAATCGCGTACGAGCTACAGAGGTGATTGTTTGGACACCGAAAGTTTTTCATCCCATCTCACAAAATGTCACCCAGTGGATGGAGTCTTGGTTATCTCAAGGCGACCGGACGCTTGTTTTTGTCGTGCCGGACAGTGGCAGCGAGGTGGATTATTGGTCGGGAGCTGCGGGGTCAGCACCGCCTGATCAATTGGTTGAGTATCGTCGTCGAGAAGTTCGAGGGAAAAACCAGCAACTACAGTGGCGTCTCAATCGTAAACCATGGGACGCCAACGGCTGGTTTGAGGTGATGCCTTTGGATTGGGGCGAGAGTTTTGGCGAACTCACAGGGCCGTGGCTCGATGAAAACAATTCGCTCGGGCAAGAGGAAGATATGCTTGCCATTGCTGATTCCCCCACCTCGTTTCCGTCTGGCGGTGTTTCCTATGAATCACCTCACACGAGTTTCATCGAGTATCGCGTCCAGGCATCAAGTCCAAAGACGGCTTCCTCGCAACAGGTTGGTGGAACATGGAACAGCGATATTCAGTTTCGGGAAACAGGGCCGGGCTCACTCACTGCGGAGGGTTCAGAGTTGATGGCCGACTGGGGCGCGCCACGCACGACAACAAAAGTGATCGTTGAACCACTACTGCAAACCGGTCGGCGGGAACCCATCGTGATGCAGGTTCGGTCAAATAACTGGGGTAGTTCTAAGATTTTGGTGGTTGCCGGCGGATCTCTGCTCACCAACTACGCGTTATCAAGACCTTGGAATCGATGTCTTGCTGATGAAATTATTCTTTCGGGTCGTGCTAGTACGGAGGACGCTCCCGTGGTTGGATTTCTAAAGAGTGACTGGGTACCGATAGCGGTTGCAAATAATGTCTCGATGCGTCCAGTAAAAACAGGTATGGAGATGTTGACCGAATGGCCGCTAAGTCTCATCACAATGCACGGGATTTTTCTCGGAGGAGTGGTCTGCTTGATCATGATTCCAATTCTTGGACGCGCGAAAAAACTTCAGCGAGAGTCACCATCTGACTTCGGCCATCACCTTGATGCTGTTGGAGCTTTGCTCAAGAAAGCCAAAGGTGAAACTTACGCTCGTCGAAGGTTAAAGGAGTATGCCCAATCACTGCAGGCTGATAACGCTAACGTTCTTAGTGCATCTACCGATAAAGCAGCAGGGGATATTTCAGAGGATATTTAGAGAGTTAGATTTTGCTCGTGATGTTTTCCCTCATGATCTCTCTCGTTTAGGTGTAAGTTCGAAGTAACTGCGGACGATTGGTAGAGAGGTAAAGCTTCATTGCTTAGACTGGTGACTGCTCAACATTTATTTATCACGCAGGTTCGGCCGTGAACGACGAAACTCAACAAAACAGTGGAAATCCTCCAGCAAGTTCTCCGCAAGAGATGCGTGCGTCTGTTTCCGCTGCGATCCCTCCAGAGACTTTGTTAAAAATCAAGCAGCTCTATGAGGTGATCACGAATGAATTGTCTAAGCTGTACGTTGGACAGGATGAGTTAGTGCAAGGAACTTTGACGGCTCTATTCTCTGGCGGGCATGTGCTAATCGAGTCGGTTCCTGGGTTGGGAAAGACGCTCTTTGTTAGAACCCTTGGAAAAGTTCTGGGGTGTGATTGTGGCAGGATTCAATTCACCGCTGATCTAATGCCGTCGGACATCACTGGGGCTCCTGTCTACGACATGAAGACCTCCGAGTTTCAGTTTCGTGCCGGGCCCGTGTTCACTCAGTTTTTGCTCGCCGACGAGATAAACCGATCACCCGCTAAGACACATGCGGCTCTACTTGAAATCATGCAGGAATATCGAGTCACCGTCGATGGAACGAGCCATGTGGTGCCGCGTCCCTTTTTGGTGATGGCGACTCAGAATCCACTGGAGAGCGAAGGAACCTATAGTCTGCCCGAGGCGCAGCTTGATCGTTTTATGTTCAAGCTCAAGGTTGATTACCCAACTGCCGAGCAGGAAGCAGAAATTCTCAAAATGCACAGCCTGCAGATCGACCTCAATGATCGACTCGAGAAAGAGGTCAAGACGGTTGCTTCGCCCGAATTAATCCTTCAGGTCATGTCTGCGTGCGGAAAGGTTTTGATCGAGGATCCGTTGGTTGGCTATATCAATGAGATCGTTCGAACCACACGTAATTGGCCATCTTTTCACCTCGGTGCGAGCCCACGTGCAGGATTGGCGTTGATGCAAAGTGCTCGCACTTTGGCGGCGTTCAATGGACGCGACTACGCAGTGCCCGATGATGTGGTGGACGTCGTCATTCCTGCCCTTCGTCACCGAGTGCAGTTAACGGCTGAGGCGGAGATTGAAGGCCGTTCCGTTGATGAAGAGCTTCGCGGATTGCTCGGAAGTATCCAAGTCCCGCGTGACTGATGCCAAAGCTTCTGATCTGGCTCTAATTTGCGACGCCAGTCGTGATCAATCGATTGAGTCTCAGGAGAACTCTATCCTTGTTAGATGATCAGGCGACAATTGGGCTATTCTTCTTGCCGAGTCGCCTCTACCGCCCATTTGCGGCTCATTTCGATTCGTTGATCGAGTGGGCCATAAAGGAGCACCAAGCCGTCTTGATCACCAGCAATGTGGAAGAGTTGTTCCACGTCCGTTGCATCAATCAAGTTCATTGACTGGTAATAGCGGACTTCCGCTAAGGTTCGAAGTGACCGACTCGACGGGCCGGAGAGCAGACTAGAAATACGGCGTTTTGCGACCTCTGCGCTAAGTTGCGGTAGATCGACGACTTTGATGTCTCGATCTACTAGATTCCAAAGCGAGTTGAGCTGTTCATTGACATATTCTCGCTCGGTCATGCGGTCGGTCGCAGCAAGTTGCTGAGATTCGATGTTGTCCATCCCTTTAGATGTGATAAGGAGGTGTCGCTTTCGACCTTGTGAATCCGCCGGAGGTGAGACTTGTAGAAGGCGACAACGTGAGACATTCTGCACCAAACCTTCTCGGATCTGTTTCAGACTGACATCGAAATGAAGAATGAGATCAAGCTGTAGATCTTCTGCAATTTCGAGTGCAGTTTCGCTTGAATCCACTTCCCCCAGATAAGAGATACCTGGTAACCACATGGGTTGAAGAGGATCACCGGCGTCAAGCAAAGCGTCATTGAGTTCTACGCTCATCGAAGGTGCCGCAGCGGGAGGGGCTGCTTGGGTATTGAATCCGTTGGTTTGCGGTAAATCGATCTGTACCGGTGCAGAGACAGTGGTAAACAGAGGACCGAAATCGCCTTGTGAGAATCGCTTACTGAATTCATCAGCAACAACCGATTCGACCAAGCCGAGATACTGGTTCAGTTCTTGCTTTGCTGAATCGGAAAGCATTTTGCGTTCCGGCATGCTGGGAGCTGCAGGTGCTGCACCAGCGACGCCACCGCGACCACCGGGTGCACCCGGAACACCGAGCCCACCGAAGCCTCCCATCTCACCTTGCATCTGCATGTCCATTTCCATCTGCATTTGCATCTGCTCATCACCGCCCGCGAATTCATCGCGGTCCATCGACTCTTCATAGCCTCCGCCCAAGTCTCCAACACCACCGCGGCCAGCTCCACGGCCGCCTCCAAATGCAAGTCCTTGAGCGGGGCGGGCACCTTCCTTGATTGGTGAGGCGTCTTCGACATCATCGCCTCGCACCGAGATCGATACACCCCAACGCACATTCCAAACCGGGCGTTTGAGTAATGTGCTGAATTTTACATTTTGAAGGTCAACATTGGCGTCGTCGTATTCGGTCGCCATGTGAGCGAACATCAGCTCGAGAGCCATTGGGTAGTGGCCTGCTTGAAACGCCTGTTCTGCCTCGTTTCTAAGTTTTGGGCCTGCTTGGATGTTGATATCCTGTGACGGAAAAAACAGTCGCGACAGATCCATCGAACCAAACATCGATGCAAAAGCGGGGCCGAGTGGACTCATTCCTCCACCTCCCGCTGGGCCACCAACGCCTTGTCCTTGTCCGCCGTATCCATACTCGTCTCCGTAGCCACCTTGCATTTGCATATCGGGGTCACTTTCCATTCCAGGATCGTATCCCTGTCTTCCACCGCCCGACCCGGATGGCCCCATGCCTCGTGGTCCACCGAGTCCCGGCGCTTGTGGGCTACCTAAACCGGGTGGCGAGCTTGAGCCACCCGGATAGCCTCTCATGCCCTGCCCGCCGCTCGGAGGAGAGCTAGAACCACCAGCTCCATATCCGGGAAGTGCGGCACCGGGCCCGCCGCCTCGACGCATTTGCTCTCCAGAACCGCCCGATCCTGGAGGGGCACTCGAGCCGCCACCGTACCCCGGTAGAGAGCTCGGGTCAGGTCCGCCTTGGCGGCGTTGTTGGCTTGAAGGTTGACTACTACCCGATGGCTGATTTCCCACCTGTTGTCGTCCAAGCGTTTCGTCCAATCGCTGGGGAACGCCACTGAGTCCTTGCGCATGAACTTCGAGGCGAGCCGAACAGGAAATCCCAAGAAAAACGGGGATCATCAACTGGGCAAATCGTTTCATGATTTTTGTCAATTGAAGTGAGGCAATTGAAAATGTGAATGTTGGTCGGTCACAGCGAGCTACTGCACGCCGTGTGTTCTGGACACTTGGTTTTTCAGTTGTCGAACTCAGTTCAGAGCAAACTCAGTAAATGATTTTGCGCTGTTTTTACAATCCTTCATCGCTAAATGATCCCCAAACATCTTTGGGCAAATCGCTCGGGACACGGCCATTGTCGGGGGATTTACAAACTCGACAAGACAAATTGTTGAACCGCAGGCGATTAGTGCGTTAAACCGGCAGGCGGCCTGTGGATTGCGATAAGATAATTCCTACAAAATGAAGGCGAAAAATCTGTCAACGAGCGTATGATAGACAGTACGCATGAGGCCGTGGGACAAGATTTTTTCGAATCTTGCCATCCAGGCATGGTTTTTTCCTCGCTAGGACGGTTTTTGAGGAACTTTTCAGCTGTAGCCTGATCCAACCCTATCGGTCGTATTGATCTCGTTGATACGACTTATCCACTTTCCTTACTTGCGGTTTTGGTATGGCGCAGCGTCGTTTTCGACCTAGACGACAAAACGCAATTCGTCGTTGCCTTGTTATCGAGCGACTGACCGATCGCTGTGTGCTGGCTGCGATTGCCGGGGAGATATTCGGTGATTCCAACGAAACTCTCCGCCGCGAAGTTGATGAAGCTGGGCTCGCGAACCGACTTGTTTTTGCAGATTTAAACCAGAATCAAGTTCTTGATGCTGCCGAACCAATTGCTCTTTCTGACTCCAATGGTCAGTTTCGGTTCGAGGCCATTGATGCCGGTGAATATTCGCTGGAGATTTTTCTCGGTGGGGCAAGGCAATCTCAAACGATCCCCGCGACCGCTGATGTTGGTGTGATTGTGGTCGGTGAGAGCCAAGCGGAGTCGATCCTTACTCAAGATCAATACTGGTTTTCACTTTCTACAGGGTCGGCTGATTCAAGCGGCTCGCAGGATTCAGACGGTGCAGTGGTTGTATCTGGCGACTTCCTGCAGAGCGAAACAAGTCAGGTAGCCCTCGATGGTACGGCGAACCGTTTTCATCTTCTGCCAGACGGAAGGCTTTTGGTTTTGGGTGCCAGTGAGGGGCAGGCAGCTTCCTGGCTTTTGAATCCTTCGGATGGAACGGTAACGAAACAGGGGCTAGCGGTCGAAGAATCCTTGATTGCTTGGGGGCAGTCTTCCATTGATCAAAACGGTCAAGGGATTCTGTTGGGCGAGACTGTGGGTGAATCCATTGTTCACCTCATCGACTACTCGGATGCCGGTGAGTTTTCGATTGTCGCGACTGACACGAGTCTTGCCACTGGGTCAATGGTTTTGGCATCGTCATCTGGTCCAAGGAGTGTTTTGGCTTCGCAAGTTGAGGGTGACTTCGCGGTGTCTCTTTGGAGTGATTCGCTCGGGCAAGTGATCGAGGGATCTACGCACCAGCTATCGAGCGTGAATCGCTTTTTCGGATTCGACGATGCAGCGGGCATCTTGCTTGCGCGGGATGCAAGTGATTCTGTTGTTGTGTTCGACGTTGACTCAAATTTTGCATTGCTGAATCAGATCAGCAATGTATCCGAGCCGATTGCATACGACTCAGTTAACGGACGCCTAGCAACCATCAGCAGTGATCACGATCGGTTGGATCTTTGGGATGCGTTGGGGAGTGCACCGTTCGCCAGTTTTGACGTGGATCTATCTGATGTTGGCGAGATACGCGATCTCATCTGGAAAGATTCCCGTTCACTGCTCCTTCTGGGTGCTGATGGGTTGTTAGAAATCAATCTTCGCAATGCCGATTCACTGACGGTAACTGTTGAAGCGGATGGAGTGATTGACGATTTGTCTTTCGGAGTTGTGCCTCTTTCAGACAATTATCCACCGGAAGTCGCGGCAGATTTGAGTTGGACATTGCAAGAGGATTCCGTCTTAGTCGTCAGTGCCTCCGAATTGATGTCTGGGGTATACGATCCTGATGGCGACGAACTGATTGTCCTTCAGCAGGGACATGCAATGAATGGAACCGTTTTGATCGGTTTCGACGGTTCGCTTACTTATGAGCCTAATCAAGATTTCTATGGTGTCGATGAGGTTCAATTTCGTGTTCACGATGGTGCATCTCTCTCCGAAACGGTAACCGTCCAATTCGAGGTAACGCCGGTTGCAGATCTCCCGAGTGGAATTCAGGGGATGCTGGCAGATGTAAGCGAGTCGATTAGTCAGGGATCAATTGTCGGTACTTTCCGAGTTTTAGATCCCGATCAGATTTCGGGCGTTGATTCCACGAAGCATCACCTCGTCGTTGATGATTCACGATTCGATGTGGTGGGTGAGCAACTTGTATTTGTCGGTGGTGAGATCAGTTTTGAGACAAACACCGTCATCGACTTGGTGATCACTGCCTTCGATCCGGATGCTGGAGGCTCCGTCAACGAGACATTGCAACTGAGAGTGCAAGACCCGGATGGTCCTCAATTGAGGGTTTATCCCGATGCGATTCGAGTGGATGAGAACAGTGAGGAGGTTCTGCTGACTTTGCTGACAGTGCAGGATTCCTACAACGCCGGTGACCATATTTTGGAGGTACATGATGACCGTTTCCGAGTTGAGGGGAACCACCTTTATCTGAAAGCAGGAGCTAACCTCGATTTTGAAACGGAACCCGAGATTATTCTGGTGGTAACCGCGACTCGCGAAAACGACCCGAGTGTATCGGTTCGTGAGACCCTGCTGGTGCAGGTGATGGATGTACCCGAACAGCCTCAAAGGTTAAGCCTCTCAGGAAACCATGTCTCGGAAAATATCTTCGGAGCAATCGTTGGGACGGTGCTGGTCGATGGTGGGTCTCCGTCGTCTCGCTTTGATTTGACGGTGAATGATTCCCGATTCGAAGTGGTCAACGGCGTTCTGAAATTGCTTGATCAGATAATGGTTGAGCGTGATACGCAGACCGAGATTGAAATTGAGATCTCTGTTTCGGATCGCGAGCAAGTCTTTGACTTGGTTTCCGAAGTTTTTGTGATCGAGGTCACTGAGAACGCAAATCCACATCACAATCTTGAGAATCCTTACGACGTTGATCGAAATGGTAGCGTCACAGCACTCGATGCATTGGCCATCATCAATTACTTGAATGTCTATGGGCCTGGTCCCATCAGACGTACGGATGACGATTACGCCTATGACGTTAACGCAGACCAATTAGTCACATCGCTCGATGTTCTGTTGGTGCTTAATGAAATCAATCGTCAGCGATTGAGGGGTGAAGCGGTCAGCGAAGGTGAACAAGTCAACTCGGATGAGGCCCAGGCGGAGTCGCCGACAATCGCATCTCCGACCGACAGTCCCCAATCGGGAACTGAGATTTCTGGCAATCAAGATTCCGTTCGGTCGCCGTCTGAAGATGATTCGGAGCTAGGAGATTCCAGATGGAGTCTTTCAGCGGTAGCAGAGGGAGAGTTCACCGCGGGGACTGTATCTTGGGATTCCCCTGCTGTCGACTTGACCATTGAGCAATTTGCCAATGACTTGTTGCAAAGTGGGGCGATCGAAAATGATCATTCTGTATCGTTGTCTGATCTTGAAGAGCAGCAAGTGGATCGAGCGATCGATTTGCTTGGTGATGATTAGCTGAGAATCCTTTTGAGCAATTTCTCGCGGTAATTGTATTTCTAGATGCAGTGTGTCTGCTCAGGTTTTGTCGCTCACAAGGCGATCCTGCTCCGCGAGCAATTTCTTCTGGTATCGCGACTGTACCACATCAACCAAGATCATCACGATTAGAACAAAGTAGAAAGTGCTTTTGGACATGGGAGTGACGTGAGTGCCGAAGAGTTGGACCTCCGCGAGGTGTCCGCCTTCGCTGACAAGCATGATTCCAACGATAAAAAGAATGAACAGGCCAAGAACCTCGTACATACGGTTCTTTTGCAAGAAAGTTGCAACGCTATCGGCCAAAGTCATCATTAGAAGCCCGCTGATGACGATTGCTACCGTCATGATCGACAGCAGTTTTGTTAATGCCATTGCGCTGAGAATCGAATCAAACGAAAAGACGAGATTCATGATCACGATCATGGTGATCGATTTTCCGAGCGTGCTTTTTTGCTTTTTGCTCGGGTCTTCTGAAATGTCTGGTACAGCGAGTAGGTGGTAGATCTCTTTGATCGCAGTCCACAAAATGAATGCCCCGCCACCAATCACAATGAGGCTATGACCTGAGAGTTTGAAGGAAAATGGTTTGGATTCGATCGACAAGAACGTTCCTTGGAGTCGGTCAACAAGATTGACCACAACGAAAAGTAAGGCGATGCGAAAAACAATCGCTAAGCCAATCCCAGATTTGCGAACCAAAGATTGTTGCTCTTGAGGAACTCGTTTGCTCTCGATCGAGATATACAGCAAGTTGTCAAAACCAAGCACTGCTTGCAATAGCACGAGCATTCCCAAGGTAAAGAGACTTTGTAGCGACCAAAGGACCTCTTTGACTTCGCCAGAGCTTGCGTTGGCTGCCTCAGTTAAGGCTTCTGCGAGTGGAAGTGAGGTTAATGAGTTGAGCAGGTCGGGTAAGGAATTAGCTGATTCAATCATCGTTTTGGCATTTGCAGTGCTGTTGCATGGAGCAAGATTTTCTTTGTCGAACGGCCGT
>JBMHCO010000057.1:0-66316 GCA_049889895.1 Rubripirellula sp. | reverse complement strand
TCGCTCCGACGGACATGTTCAACGGTGTCTTCGTCAACGAGACCTACTTCAAGGGTGCGTTCGAATCCTCGAATCCGTAACTTCTGTTTTCCGTGTCAATTGCGACACGAAATCAATGAGCAGCGGCACTCGAGATCTAGTCTCGGTAGTGCCGCTGCTTTTATCAAAACACCGTCCGTTGAAACTAACAAGTAAAACGGCAATACGACCAACTTGGATCGCTAGATAGATGAATTCGTTCACACGAAACCTGTTGCTTCTTGCGAGTAGTACCACTGTCTTCATAGCAGTCGCCGCGGGATCCACGTACTTAGTCAAGTACAAACCTTGGGGAGTTCCCGACGTCCTCAGAGGAAAATATGAAGCCAAGATCGTTGCGATGGAGCAGCGAAACGAATTGATCACCTCGTGGGAAAGCAAAGACAGGCCCATTGTTTTCGTTCGGTCGTTTTACGACCTTGGACCAAGACCCGACCAATCTAGTGAACAATACACTTTCTCGATCAGGAACAATGGCCATCTGCCATTAACAATTAGCCACTCCAGATCATCAAATGGCGCTAGCTTTGAATTTAGCGACCAGACAATCCAACCAGATCAAGAGGCCATCGCTACGGTTGCTTGGACGAGCAACACAACCCCTGGCCCGTTCGAGTTTTATTCCATCTTTGAGTCGAATGACCCGCTGCAAGAATCTTTCAGGATCACCTTCCGCGGACGCATAAAAGCAAAAATCATGATGCCGCAGACCGTGTCACTTCCGGCATCGAATGTAGGCGAGGTCTCTCAGGCCACAGTTCGACTCACGAGCGAACTCTGGAAATCATTTGAAATCACCGATGTGAAATCAAAAGCAACACTCGACTGGCATGCGTCTGCAACCGAGCCAACCAGTGAGCAATACACATCCTGCGTTGATCTAACCCTGATTCAAAATTGCTTTGAATACGGCAAGCACGAAGAGAAAATCACCATCGTTGCGACGGGAGATTCGGGTGAAACAATCGAAACTCCAATTGTTCTAAAGGGAAGAGTGACTCACCCAATTACTTTTCAGGGACCTGCATTACATATGACCGATGGCTTGGACATCGGGACGATCGAAGCAGGTCAGGAACAGTCATTTCATTTGAACTGCCGTGTGAATGGTGATCAATCGCGAGAGATCGCAATACTTGATTACGAACCAAAACAACTTATCGCAAAAATTGAAAAGCAATCCCGTGCTGGCAATTACCGATTGTCCATCACCGTGCCGCCAGACTGTCCGCTTGTGGTTTTTAATTCCACCAAGCAAGGGTTTGTCAAAGTAGGAGACCCAAACGACGATCACTTCTCCAACTGGCTCCCTATCCACGGAGTGGTTGTACCTTCATCCAAATAACAATGATTAAGCTCGCATAGTAATGTCGCAGGAAACAAACACACCCACCTTGGGAACGACTGCTACAGTCCCAAACGGCACGTGCGGTTCATGCACGATGGCAAATGGTGAAAACGCAAAGTATTGTGGCGGTTGCGGCCAATCTCTTACCGAGAATTGTGAAAACTGTGCGAAGCCAGTCTATCTAACGCAAACCTACTGTGGGGACTGCGGAGCGAATCTCAAAGAACTGGTTGAGATTCGGAAGCAGAAACTCTCTGACCTTCTGGCCGATGCGAAAAAGGCGGCATCCGAATATCGCTACGTCGAGGCTCGCCAAATTTTGAATCGGATCACGGCGATATCAGACTACCGATTCAAACGCATTTCCGAGGTTGCAAATCGCACATTAAACAAAGTTATCGACATTGAAGGCAAAACGGAGACAACCGTTGCTGAAGCCTGCAAGAGAGCACGCATCGCGAACGAAGCCGGCAACAACAGTGAGGTGATCCGCTGCCTTGAGAAAATACCAGACCATTTACTTGATGATGAGTTTCGGCACCTACTAAGAACGACTCAATCTCAAAGTTCTCAACAGACAGAACTCGAAGCCGAATTAAAACGGGAAATCAATAACAAGAACTGGGAGATCGTGGGCGGTCTTGTCCAACAACTGCTTGAACTCAACCCTTCACATGAGTCAGCAAAACGTCTTGCAAAAAAAATCACGCAGCGATTACTCGATTCATCCAAGCGATCTTCGAAACAGGGACATTACGAACGGGCATTGGAAAAGCTCAAGTGCATTCCTGATTGCCAGAAGACCGAGACGATTGAGGAGGCATTGTCAAATGCCACAACGGACCACTGGATCTGGGGTGAACTGAACAGTGAGCCGTTTGCTTCGGCTACCTTGGAGCGACTTGCGTCACGTCTGTGTGACACATATCCCGAAAACCAACTCCTCAACGATGTGAAAAAAAAACTACAGCAGAGCCTGACTGCAAAAAAACAGGTGAATCGCTCACAGTTAAACAGATGGAAAGGATCAAACCAAAGCTGGATGGGTGGGGAAGCGAACCGCTTATCCCGACCTGAAAATATTCGTTACCAAAACAACTGTGGTTTTGAAAAACACCCTGGCATCTTTAGTGTTGCAATTGGCTTAGCCTTACAAGGATTAGGAAGAAGTCGAGTAGAGGAAGACTTCCTCATCCGCAAAAAGGGGCTCTTTTCTTCGGGAAAGAAAAAATCAGATATCGCTTGGGGACTCGATATTGGAACCGGTTCCGTGAAAGCCGTGCGACTAAATGCGGAAAATGGTCAGGTAACCCTCACCAACAGCTTCTATAAGCAGATAGAGGGATCAGTTACGCGAGGCAAGGATCCGAGCGAAGAACGAAAACGATTAGCCCCCATCATCAAAGAATTTCTCGATTCGCATCATTCGGACGACGAGCCCATCTGGGTAAATTTCAATGGGTCACATGCAGTGAACCGATTCGTTCGTTTGCCACCAGTAAAAACCAAGGACGCTCTGAATTTACTGGATCGCGAGATTGAATCAAAAATCCCCATTGCGATCGACGAACTTGTGGTAGCGAAATGGATTTGCCCAGGAAAACGCCTACCCACAATGGGCAGACCAGCGATGGCAGCCACCGCAAGAAAAGAAGTCATCACACGTCGCATGACTTTACTGGAATCACTCGGCCTAAAGCTTGCTGGGCTGCAGTCAGATACGATCGCTTTAACGAATTTTGTTGATTATGAATTTTCGGGAATGTGGCCCAGCATTGAAGGGTTGAAAGACGAAAACCTTGATTCTATTCAAGATCAATTGTCCAATTCGATCTGCTTAATAGATGCAGGAGCATCAACCACACATCTAATCCTTGTTTCTGCTGAGGCACATTGGAGCTGGAGTATTGAAACCGGAGGTGATGACATCACGCTTCAGCTTGCATCCTCCGCCAAGGTCAATCGTGCGGATGCTGAGAAGATCAAGTTCGCCCCGAACCAACTGCCCCGTGTTGCAGAACAATACCTGCCGATCGAATCAAGCTTGGATACGCTGCGTTCTCGAATATCAACCATGTACAACGATGCGATGAAGCAAGAAAACCCGTTCCGGCCAAACTCCAGTTGGTGTGTCGGCGGCGCATGCCAGACGTATCAATGGATGCGGCGAATCATGGTGGGTAAATAGGCCGATTGTCTGTGCGGACCACATGAGCCATGTGATTTAAACCAACATCAAAGCTCCAAGACGCTGGCGACGTTTGTTCTTACTCGACGAATGCCCATTCACCGATTTCGATAAACCCATGAAAAAATCGCTCCTCTTAATCTTGCTTACTTCACTACTGACCGGATGTGGAATCGGTGGTGAATCTGTGGAAGACAAAATGCTTCGCATGGCCAAGGCAAGATCTGCTGCCAATAAGCAACAGGCAGAGGACGAAGAAGAGGAGCGAGCAACCCCAAGTACGAATAAGTCGAACCAAGCCAATACAACGTCAAAGCAAGATGACGAAACCGATGGCAATACAAACCTAACAGCAGAGAAGAAAGATTCGGTTACCCCTGCTCCCGAGAACGCTCGCCCCTCGCAAAACAGCAATAATAAAAAGTATCCACCGGGCACAAAAATCGTTCGCGATGACGATGACGACGAACCCTCAAGCCGCTCTGCGAAACAGACCGCGGCTGATCCTAATTCCACCCCAATTCCGGAAGAAGTATTTACATTATCAGGTGACGGTACACTTGCCGCACACACGGTATCGGACGATACCGTTGAGGTTTACAACTCGCTTCTCAACACGCTCTCCTTCTCACTGAAGAATTCATACCTCAAACCCACCTCGATGGCTTTCAACTCGAGTGGATCCCAGCTGATTATCGGTGGCGCCGATGGCCATCTCAAACAACTAAACATCGGCCCCTCAACCCTGCTTGATCGCTTCGAACTCGACAAAATCAACAAGGAAGAAGCGAGCGAACCTTTTCGCGCTCACGAAGCCGCCATCCTTGCCATCGCCACAACCGAAGTGGGGCCAATGATCGCAACTGGAGACATTAACGGCGGAATTAAGTTATGGCGAGACTCGTCAAACCAGAATCAAGAGTTGCAATCCGCTGGCTCGACCAGCTCAGATTTACTTCTCACGTCACCCGCCGGAACATCACTTTTTGCCGTTGGCCACGAAAAGATCAGACATTGGGTCTATCGTGATGTGTGGACGCCAGGAACCCTCGACAATCATCCAATAGCTGGAAAAGCTGAATCCGCAGCAGTGTCACAAGACGGCTCCACTATCGTGATCGGATTAATTGATGGACGCATTCAACATTGCTCAACGAACCAGGGAGAGAACTCCCGACCAGAAATCATCCATGCATTCCCTGATGCGGTCGCAGCATTGACAATCGACGAATCGGCAAATCGTTTATTTGCTGTGTCTGAATCCGGCCTGTCCAATCAGTGGCCTCTCCCTCTGAATAACGATCCACAAATCACTGTCGATGAATCAATCCCTTGGCTTATTCAGGATAAAGCCAACCAACTCTTAGCTGTCCCGAGTGGCCGCAATAACCTTGACCTCTACTCGCAGGTAACTGGCCAAGCAAACCGTCGGCACACGATTCCCTCAGGTGACCTAGTTTCGGCCGAGTTTACCAGTGATGGACAGGTGATCGGGTTAGTCAACCAACAGGGGCAAATCTATTTCCAAACGGCGGACCGACGCACCTTTGCCTATGCGAATCTTCCATCACGAGACAAGTATTCCATCCAAAGGCTCACTGCCCGTCAAAGTGACTTTGCAGTTTGGTCCGACAGAGGAAACCTCGGCGTCATCAGTTTCCCATCAATGCCTCAAGTCGTATCGACGGTGGAAGTATTAGACGCCGCTTATTCACAGGCCGCCGATGCGATTGCTATCCTCAGCCAAGAATATGTCCACGTGCTCGATTCTGTCACTGGTGCACCTCGCAAGAGCGTTGACTTAAAGGGAAACATGGGGACGGGAATCTGCTTGAATGGAGATAGTGTTTTCGTGGGAACCGGTTTTGGGGAAATCTACCTCGTTCCACAAAATCAAAATGCGGAACTAATCAAACTTTCCAAGACCCCTTCGGCCGAGCCGATACGGGCAATGACACTCACAAATGAAGAGATCCCAGCCGTCTTGTTTGCGGATCGGTCAGGCAACCTTTACAGCACACCAAGCAAACCCGAAGCGGCGAGTGAAACAAGTAAATCAAACGTTGCATTTAGCTCCAATCCATCCCAAATCATTGCGAGTAGTGATTCACTCGTCGCGATCTACGATGACCACTTAGAGATTGCCCGCTTGAGCAATGCAAATGCTGGCGAACAGACAATCACCATACGAACCTTAAAGGAGTTATCAACATCCACGCAACTTACTGCAGTTGACAAAAACATCAGGTACCTTGCTGAGCTAGACAATCAAGGATCTTTGACCCTTCGAAACTTCGACTCAGATGATTCCTCAAAGATCACGCTCCCGTTCACTGACATCACCCTCATGCGTTGGTGCGATAGCGGTGATTCATTGATCGTTTCAAATGGCAATCGCACAGCGGTGATTAGTCGAATCTCTGAGTCAGTGACCGCAGAATACATTTCTCCGGAAATCGTTAAAAACATTATTTCCTGTTCAGAAAGTAAACTCTGGTTTGTGGATGATCAGAATCAGCTTCGCAGCCTCGTCTTCCCACGTGTGAATTGGAGTATCACAGACGAGTCAGACGCTGCCTTTAGCGTTGCCTCGACGTCAAAAACCATCGGCTGGCTAAACTCCTCCAACGTACTGCACTTCATTGACCCCGACACTGGAAAAACTACAGGCAAGTTAAATCTCGACGGCGATAACCCTCGAGGCCTAATTCAACTCGACGGCAAGGATCTTCTGGCCTGCATCACCTCTACCGCGGACATCCAGTTGATTGACCGCATGGGAACGGTCTCCGAGATTTCTTCCGTCAGCGAGAAATCGCTTGACCATCTCAAGCACCTCACTGCTTATGACGCACTCGTTGCCGTCGATCTTGATGGGCAATTAATAAGCGTTGAGATCAAGGATGAGAACATGGTGTTTGACTTGGCTTCTCTTTCCAATCAAACCTTGGCCGGCCAAACAACCGATGGAGATCTAATCATCCTCGAGGACGAAGCAAAGGGAATAAAATTCATTGAAACAGATGTACTTTGGAGCTTAAAAACGAACCCCACGCTAACACCCTCGGCTCAGGCAACGATTTCACCCGATGGAAAGTTCCTCTACCAGATTGATATCTTTGGTGCGTTGTATCAAACCGGCCTCTCTCCAACCGCTAGCACCAAGACGATTCTCGATAACGGGGTAACCAATTTCGCAGTCATTCCTGCGAAAGTAGCTGCGATCCAAGCTTCCGCTGAAGGTTTGGACGCTTCTGAATTAGTTGTGATCGACAGTCGGACGGGTCAGGTTTCAGGAAACACTCAACTTTCACAAGAAGCTACCAACGTCTGTATTTCTCAGTCAGGAGATCAAGTCGCTGCGGCACTCAAAGACGGATCGATTGCCGTTTTCGATGCGACGACCCTATCCCCTGTCACCACGCTGCAGTTTTCCAGCGAGATATCGTCCTTTGAATTTAACCCACAGGGCAGCAGCTTATTTGTTTGCACTTCAGACGGCGAGATTCGTCTCCACCCGCTTCGTTCAAACAGCAGTATCACCACCGAAGAGAGCGGTATTGTTGGCCTAGAATTCATCCAGAAAAGCAATGATCTTTGGATTCTCGCATGCTCAAGAAATGGCAAGATTAGAATTTGGAACACCAAGGATCTAGCCAATCCTCTCTGTAGTCTTGCAGGTATCGAAGGCCCCATTGAACATTGCTGCATCGATGAGTCAGGCGAAAACCTCATCGTCACCTACGAGGACGCTTACCGATCAACCTGCATCTGGCCAATTTCACAGATCTTGCCCTCGGAATCACCAATTGAGCCATTAAGCACCATTGCGTCAAAAGCTTTGGTTAAGTCGGCTGCAATATCGCGAGATGGTCAAATCCTGTTTGCCGGATTGGATAAAGGTGGCGTTTCAGCTTTACGCATCGCCGATGGGAAGCAGATGGCTTCGATTAGCGGTCATCGTTTGTCTGTGGAAAAGATTGAGATTATCGACGAAAACATTTTGATTAGTTACGGTAAAGACAATCAGATCATGGCTTTGGATCTGACGGGGACACCGCTTGAATCCGAGGGTGGAGTACGCCGAGAAGCCATGAAGATGGTGATGAACACGAGTGAAATCCAGCGGATTCCCAATGTGGATCAGACCGACGAGCCGACTCAAATACTTGCACGACAAGCAATTAATGAAAATCGCCCTCCCGCCCAATCGATAGAACTAATTACAGGAGACGTAGCGACAATCAAGCAAGCGGCATCGATCACCAGTGAACTGATGAAATTGCTTGCAGCACCGGACGGCGACCCAACGATGATTTCGGAATTGAGACGTCAACTCGCACTCTTTAAGCAGGAAGTTCGCCAAGCAAGTCGAACCGGTCAAAATCGAATCTCGCCTCCAACGAACTTCACTAATCAGATTTTTGAGAGTGAAACCGACTACGCTTTTGAACCAGACGATCTTGATCGCTCAGTAGCAGTACAATTCGACGAGAACAAACTGTATGCATCACGTTCATCACTTAAAGATCGTCGCCCAGCAAGCAATCATTCAGTGCAGCAGTTAAATGGATTCGGAAGATTACAGGCGTGGGATTACGCCTACACCGGACTTGAACTGAGAGACTGGCGACTCGAAGAATTAGAAGTTCAAAATATCGTCCCGATGGACAACCGACTCGGGGCGATCACCATCCCAACAACAACCGAATTTCATCTCAATGGATTTGCTTCAAACCAAGGCGTCTCCACTGCTTGGGCCTGTAATCCAACAAAAACACAGTTGGCCAAAGGGTTGGCAAGTGGATTTCGACTAGAAAACGAGGTGCTCCAAATCTACGACCTCTCCGTTAATTCACCTCTTCGGGGCGCCAAGCCAGTTTGGTCATATAAAGCTTACGATGAGGTCGTTACGGCAATCGCATTTGCAAATCAATCTGACCATATCGCTTTCGCGGTCCGTGGCCCAAAGACTCACCGAATCGTTATTGCGGATCCTAAGCGAAATAGCTTGTACCAGGTCGAAGAATTCGAACACGACACGGAATGGATCCAATCCCCAGAGAATACAGCGATCGCTCGAACCTTTGCGGAAATCACCTCCAACACCCGCCCCAGTCCCCAATCGGTGGCGCGTCGCAGTACGTCATCACGCGCTGCGACCCTCGGAGTTGACCAACTCGTCTTCTCATCCGATGACAAAGTGTTGCTGAGTCATGGTCAATACGGCAAAGATGGATATAAACTCAATCGTTGGAATGTTATCTGGGAGGATGACGCGAAAATCAAAGAGACTCGCAAGTCGATAAAAGAATTGGTTGATGCTAAAAGCCCGGTCATTGACACTTCGCGGGGACGTGGGATTTGGTTCATCGAGAACCCTCGCTCAACACTTGAGACCAGTGGCGAGGTGGCAGCATCCATCCATCGAGGAACTCAGTATCGCATTCTCGCGATGACGCCCAATGACTTCTCCGTAATCAATATGAACTCTGCGAAGGCAGAAGAGTCCATCGAGTTTCCAACCTCTCGGCAAACAACACCCGTTCATGACGTTTCAGACGATGGTCACTGGTTGATGCTCGGTGATGCGAGTGGACGTGCCTATGTCTGGGATTTGCTCAAACGCCGAAAGTTCTCAGTCACGATCGATCGTGAAACGGAGCGTGCACTTGCCGCTGAAGGAGACATGATCGAGCAATCAACGGATCGACCCGCGCACACCGGACCAATTGCCGGAGTCGCTCTATCTGATCCTGATCCAGGCCGAGACTATCCTGCATTTGCTGCGACGTTGGGTGAGGAAAATCGCATTAAGGTTTGGGAACTGTATCCAATCTTGGATGACGAAAGCGGCGTTCGCTCGAAAAGACCAACGCGATACCCAGTCTCGCAGCGCTAGATGCATAACCATCGACCTATCCGAACCAGCTTCTCTTGAGTACCTTTGGTGCAGCACCATCTAGTGCGACACCAATGATCGTACTCACGAGAATTATCATGACGAATTCATCTCTTGACCCCGCTCGCTTTCCAGAGACGGGGCGACTGGCTGGAGTCGATTTTGGCACAGTGCGTATTGGGATTTCAATCTGTGACCCAGATCGCATTCTCGCTAGTCCGCTCGAAATTCACTCGGCAGCTAATTGGCAAGATGATGGTGAATACTTTCGCGAGTTGGTTCGGCTGGAAAAGATACAAGGCTTTGTCGTAGGCCTTCCGATCCACTGTGACGGCAACGAAAGCCAAAAGAGTGGCGAGTGCCGTGAGTTTGCCAAGTGGCTTTCCGAAGAGACTGGAATTCCAGTACGTCTTTTCGATGAACGGTTTACGACTGCTGATGCGAAGAGACGCATGCAATCAGGTGGATACTCGAGGGGAAAAGAAAAGAAAAGGCTCGACGCAGTCGCTGCTCTTGTCCTCTTAGAATCCTTTATTGAAGCCGCTCGATACCATCAAGAAACGCCGGGTGAAGATGCGGATGCCCCACCGCAGGACAGTCAAGGACTCGACGCGTAACGAGTCTTTGGCGTCGACAGAATACTACCGACGCTTCAATTATCTAAACGATCATTTGCTGAAGCAAATCACTCGCGATCACCTCAAGACCGTTAATGGAAGTCATTTGGCTAGGCTTCTTTTCGAATAAAGTCTTGGCACTCACTAGGCTGCAGGACCTGTCAGTGTGTCCAAAAGCTCATTCAAGCGCCGCTGGGCTGCTTCACGTCGATTCTTTCGCTCCTGCGTTGACCATTGGGACTGAATGACACGCACTCTTCGTGAGATCTCCAAATCCGATGGAAGTGTCTCATTGTGCGACGAAGTTGTCTCAGTTAGCGACGATAGATCTTTGATTGCGGTTAACATGGCTGCAAATCCTTCATGAAACACGGGGGGAAACACCTGAGTATTCAGGATTAAGCCCAAGTTGGCTTAACGGGCGAACTAAAGAGCAATCAGCGTGCCAATCAGCACAACTGTCAAAAAGTTACCCGTTTTCTTGTCAAATTCCCCAATCACGCCAAGCAAATCGCAGGCATGAACCAAAAAGAACCTACGCCGATCTCATTCATCACACCATATCGCTACAAATTCTTGAAACTCTTGCAATTTGTGCTCGGGTAGCAGCAAGACCTCAAAATCACCACACTCCTCAGCCTCCCGACCGATGATCGCCGAGCAAAGCTGCAAAAACGTCTCCTTGGTGCAGAATCCGTGAAGGTCGACATATTGGATGTGTTGCGCCGCATCGTAGATGATGCCATAGATCTCGTCAGTCCCAGGCTCGCGCATCCAAGCAAATGAACCGTCTAGCTCAAAGCAAAGGCTGGGCAATTGCTCCATCCTTAGCCTGGCCGCATCAAAGCTGGTTTTGATTGGATCACGATCGCGTCCATAAAGATAAAGGTGGAACCGACGTGATTTCATAATGGTTAACCAAGCATTCGCAGAGTCAGATCGATGACGCGCGCAGCGAAATAGAATCGCTAACGCGAGAGGATAACTCACTAAGGTACAAATAAAGTCACCTTAGATGTGATTCACCTATTCTTGTCATCCTCGGTGATAGTTTAGCTACCAATCAATTCTGGGATCGGTCGTCCATGATCAACGATCGGCGTGGGACGACCATTGAGATCTTCAATGAATACCTTGGATGAATCGATCCCAAGGTGGTGGTAAATCGTCGCAAGAAAATCGCCGGCATCGCAGTGCCGCTGGATCACATCCTCACCGCGTCGATCCGTTGCGCCGATACATTGCCCCGGTGTGATCCCACCACCAGCCCAAAGGTTACTGAAAGCCCGCGGCCAATGATCTCGCCCAGGTTGCTTGGTTCCCGCGGCGGCACTCGCATTTCCCGCTCCGGTGCTTGGCTGGTAATTCACTTTTGGTGTCCGCCCAAACTCACCGGTAACCACTACCAACACGCGTTGATCCAAGCCTCGCTCATGAATATCTTCAATCAATGCACTCACGGCTTGATCATAAGCTTCTGCACGGAATCGCATCGCATCAAACACATGATGATTTACCGCATGGTCATCCCAGTTATTGACTCGTCCACACAGCGGACCACGGAGACTCGTTGTTAAGACTTCGACCCCGGCTTCAACCAACCGTCGTGCCATCAAAAGCTGCTGACCCCAAGAATTACGACCATAGCGATCGCGAGTTCGATCATCCTCCTTAGTCAAATCGAACGCTTCCTTTGTCTTCGGGTTAGTGAGAAGCGTGAGTGCCTGAGTTTCGAATTGATCCAGTGCATCGAGTTCTCCGTAGACATCGAATGCGCGTTGCAGATTATCAAGGTTCTTTCTCAATTCCACTCGGCGATTGATACGGTTCATCTCCCGTTGATCAGCGAGTCCAATATTGGGGACGCTAAAATTGGGTAGACTCGGATCCCCAGTCACAGAAAAAGGTGAATAAGCATCACCCAAATAAGCTGGCCCGTTGTAGGTCGTCGGTGGATTCACGCCGACGTATCGCGGCAAAGGATGATTACGAGGGCCTTCCTGAGCTCTCAAGTAATTGGCTACCGACATCCAGTCTGGCAACTTGGGCTTTGGCTTATCACGTGTGTCGGGGTCACCGGATAGCATCTGCATTGATCCTGCTGGATGCCCCGCTGCCGTCTGATGCATTGACCTGAGCACGCAGAACTTGTCTGCAATTGCCGCCTGACGAGGCAACAACTCAGAAAAATGCACTCCGGGCACCTTGGTGGGAATCGTTCGAAACGGGCCTCGATATTCACTCTCGGCCTGTGGCTTGGGATCGTAAGTGTCAATATGCGAACAGCCACCTGGCTTCCATACCATGATCACGGCAGTCCGTTCCTTACCCGAAGCAGAATCACTTGGATTCGCCGCTCGCAGCCTCAGCATCCCGGGCAAACTGAGGCTGGCAAACCCCGCCAGCCCCATTCGCAAGAATCCTCGACGCTGTTCGGAAATCGGCCCAGGACAATGGGTTAGTGAAGGGCCACGACGCACTGAAGACGCATAAAACGGATCACTCATGGCTTATCCTTTGCAATCACGCGAACTTGGATCGGCTGCGAAACCACGATATCAACAATATCTGTCGATTTCGCTCGATCGGTGCAGCGTTTAACTTCTCGTTCCGCAGTACCAATCTGGTTTTGAATCATCTTAAGCGAAGCTTCTATCGTCGCTAATGTTTCCGTCGCTTTTATTTTTTCTTTATCGACCGTCGCAGAGACTCGCTCTTTGGTCTCAGCGAGGCGATTGGCTAAATCACTTTCTTCGGTTCGTAGACGACTTAAAACATCTTCGGCCGCGGCAATCGAGTCGACATAGTATTGATACTTGGCGACAGCTCCTCCGTAGAAAGCAATGACATGATCTCCCACGGGAAGAGGATACTTTGCAAGATCAATGGTTACCTCTGAGTGATCCACATCGAGAGGGATCTCGGTACGAAAACCTTCTAAGCCTTTGCCAAAAGCTTTTGCATTCATCACGGTGCCAGAGAATTCCGAGCGTCTTACGTGGATCAAGGGAAGTGTCAATTTTCCTCCCTGATCGACCTCCCATCGCTTTTCTTCCCGCGGCTCAATCGACAACGGGGCAACTTCTTCTCCACTAACCGATACCCAAACCGATTTCAGCAGCCGAGGTGCTGGGATTTCCTGCCAATGATCCTTCACGGGCCAAGCCATCGAAGCGATCTCACCACGCCTCTCAACCTGCTCGCCATCAATCTCAGCACGAGCGACGAAAACCGCCTCACTGCCACCCGCCGGTGCTCCCTCGTCCGCGGTCACAAGGATCATGCCGTGACTTTGACCTTCCGGTATGCGAACCCCCTCCGCGGTAACCCCATCAGGAAGGTTCTCAAGAAACAACTCAATCGCACCGTTAAATCCGTCACGACGAAGAACGACGACTTCAATCGGCATGGTGGATCCATTTCGCAGTGCAATGGGCTTCGAAACCGCATTTCGGTCTCCATTGCGAAGCTCCATGTGCATGGCCCAGCCAACGACCGCAAAATCTGGCTTCGCCTTACGAATGATTAAGCGATAGCGATTTCGGGGGTCATTTCTCGTACCGCCAAAAAGATCCACGACTCGAATCACATATCGACCATCTTCCGGAATCTTGATCTCACCCAAAACATCCGGAGTTCCAGCGTTGTAAGGAGGCCCATCATAGGCATAGTGATTTGTGGAAACCTTGACGGGACTCGGTATATCGTTCAATTCAACCACGTCTTGGAAACTGACCTCGCCCTCAGACTCAACCACGCGTTGAACCAACACCGTAACATCGGTTGGGCGTCCGAGACGCTCCGATGCTACTTCAAGCCACCACGAGTCACCTTTCTTCCCATCAAATGCATAGAGATCAACATCCGCAGCCTTGGCAAAATCACCTGACAGATCGCACGGCAAATCAATCACCTGTGGTTTTCCGTAGGTATCGTTTGGCTCTACTTCCTTCAGCGGCGAATCCGGTGACAAACCTTCCGGTGGCCATGAAAACGCACTCACCGCTCGAATACCACTCGTCGGGGTGGCGAGTGTCGTTTCGTTTGCCTCCTGAAGCGTCAAGCGAAAGAAATACTCCGTACCACCTTTGTAGGTCAGCTCGTGAACCTTGATGTAATAGCGACCTTGCTCTGGCGCCGTAAAATCAATTCGGTCACCGCGTCGCTGAACAATCAAGTCACGGCCCTGGGAGTCTGCAATGATCAAAACCGCATTAAGCTTTGACTCAATTTCCTTCGCCGCGCAATCAATCAAAAGTCTCTGACCTTGATCGCACTCAATTTGGTAATAACAAACTGACCGAGCTGGCATCACGGCGTTGCAGACCGAGGGGACAGTCAACATCAGCGCATCGTTCAAACTTGTACTCGGAACCGCTTGCGTGACCTCTGGGATCTGGGAGAGGCTAAAAGCTCTTGGCGAGGACACCCCTAACCGAGTACGAACCCTTGCCTCCACTAACCCGGGTTTACAGGTTTCAGGAATGGTAACGCGAAATTGGTCATCAATCACCTCACCCTCTCCATCAGTCACGGTCTGAACAGAGATGGATGGATCCGAGAAAAACAATGTGCGGGGGCCATCTAGATACTCGCCCGCAATCTTAATATCAACGGTTGAACCAATCTGTGCCCCCATGGGCATCGTGGTGGTCAAACGCGGCATCGGCAAGATCACCGATTGCGCAACCAGAGTGTTCGCCGTCCCACCGATTACAAGGATAGAACAGAGACACACAACAGCCATCACACGTTGCATGAAGTGTCGGTTCGCTGAGTTGACTGCAACCATTTTTTTATTCTTCATATCACTCGATTTTTCTAACGAATCACCAACCTGATCGGAACTCGCACGCCTGCTCGCGTTGACTTTCGAATCAACTATCATTCGCGAAGTCAGTCTCGAGACGGAAGGTCGTGAGACTTAGTGATTGAACAGAAATTCCTTTGTGTTCATGACAGCCCAAAGTAAGTCCTGAAAACTCTCTTTCCGTGCGACCGCTTCGCTTAGCGGTTTACCCTCAGCGTCAAAACGCGACTCGCCCAAATATGCCACCGCAACGGAAAGTTCCTGCTCCGTCACTTCACGTGAAAAGGCTAAACGATAGACCTCTCGAACTTGGTCGGCCATCGCCTCTGGCTCAGCGGCGAGTTGACTTGCGGTCCCGTTTGCTGAGGTGATCTTGGTTCGAATGTCTGCAGCGTTTATCAAATGTAAACTTTGTGCGAGGCTTGCGGTCTCCACTCGCTCGCATTCGCACACACTTTGGTTCTCGGGTCGACCGAAGACCCGCAAAAATGCAGACGACTTGTTGTAGCTGTTGTCGGGCAGCGAAATTGCACGTGTGCCGGGTGGCAAATTTGCAAAATCGGTTCTTGCTCCAGTGAGATCGTCGATGGAGTCGAGCAAAACTTCCGCCTGAAGTCGCTTGGGGTAGTACCTCGAAAAGTTTTGCAAATCGACTTGATTCTGCTCAGTTGGTACCGAACTGAGCTGGTAAGCCGCTGACATGGTGATCGTCTTCACCAAATCCTTCAGATTGTAGCCGCTTGCGATAAATGATTCGGACAACGCATCGAGCAACTCAGGGTTCGAAGGAGGATTGGTATCACGAATATCATCCTCCGGTTCAATCAACCCACGCCCCATGAAGTGTTTCCAATATCGATTCACTAAAGACTTTGCAAAGTAAGGATTCTCTGGCTCACTGAGCCAGTTAGCGAGACGAAGACGCGGATCTTCTTCTGGACGAATCTCGCCTACACCACTGCCTAACGCGGCAGGGCGGACGGACAGTCCGGTCTTCATGTTTTTAGCCTCGGCAACCCCACGCTGATGAAAAATCATGTCTTCACCGCGAGTTCCAGTCGGCTTACGACCGACCTGAGTGAAAAAAGCGGTCATCCCGTAGTAGTCATCCTGACTCCAACGCTCAAACGGATGATGGTGACACTGCGCACACTGCATTCGAACCCCGAGAAACAACTGTGCAACATCTTCCATTTGTTGCTTTGGCTCTTTGACTCGCTTGTACCAAGCCACCGCGGGGTTGGCGATCACCGTACCGGTGGCCGCGAGTAACTCACGTACCAGCTGGTCATAAGGCACATTCGAGAGGAGGCTATCCCGAATCCACGCATGGAATGCAAAGTTCGAAGTAATATCGCTCGCCTCATCGCGACGATTCTTCAACAAAGCCGTCCACTTATTCGCAAAATAGTCCGCGTAGCCAGTGGTTCGTAATAGATTGTCGATACACTTTTCACGACGATTCGATGAAGCGTCAGCTAAAAAATGATCTAGCTCCTCAGAAGTCGGAAGGCGACCAGCAATATCCAGAGTCACACGGCGGATAAAGGTTGAATCATCACACAGCGGTGATGATGGAATGCCAAGCACTCGTAAGTTCTCGAAAACATGTTCATCTACAAAATTGTGTCGAGCCACCTGACTATCGACCGGTTCACCTAGAGGAACTGCAGCACGATAAACCGCTACCTGACCCTGATAACGCACCATAATCGAAACGTTACCAGGTAAATCACTAACGCGAACCAATCCTGACTCGTCCACCGACGCCAAAGCAGATTGATTGGATTCAAATAATGCCAGATCAGTAACGACCCGAGACGATCCGTCGCTGTAATGCGCAATCGCGGAGAGTTGCTGCTCCCCGCCTCGCTCCACAACACCCTTTGAGGGACGAACCTCAATCCGTTGCAAAAGAGGGGATTGCCCCGAACCCCACTGAGTCCCCTGCTCAATCCAATCGCGAATGACCTGATACCCCTTCGAGCCTTGCTCCAAGCGAATCCCTCCACCGTGCGGAACGGTTCCAGCTGCCTTTTGCAGAAGGAGGCTTTGATCTGGAGCTGCGGGAAAGAGACGTCGACCACGTCCCTCGTTCACCAAGTGCTCATAATCTTCCCTCGGCTCAAATCCCAACAGCGACAACTCAAATCCGTTCTGACCACCGCCTGCTTTTGCGTGGCATACCCCAGCATTACATCCCGCCTTAGTCAGGACCGGCATCACGTCATTTTCAAAGTTGACGTACGCAGAAGAACTGCTGAGAGATAATGATTCGTTTGCTTCCGCCACATCACTGGCGTGCGTTAAACCAAGCGATGAGACCGCAATGAACACAAAACAGATCATCGCCTGCATGGCACATCGAGAACGCAAGCGTGGGACACGCCCAATGAGACTAACTCGCCTTCTCATGTGCTTACCTAAAACCAACAAAGCAGATGCCTCTACAATGAGCCGCGAAGACAATGGATGATCCTTCCCCAACCTCACCTAAAACACGGCAATCTCGGGACCTGATCTCTTTGCGATAGTTTAGTGGCGGCTGCCGATCGAGTCCACTTTCTTCGCTTCTCGGGTCTGTTCGCTCAAAGCAGACTTGAGGATGGTAGGGGTCATACCTAGCATAGCCCCAAACGTGCAGCTCATCGTCTTCATACTTCAGTCAGTACCGGTAGAAGTTGGCGCACAAAAAAACCGCGTAACACCCAACAATGTCGGTGTGCTACGCGGCGAAGGCACGAATACTTTGCAATGACTACCGATCGGAACCCGGTCGACGAGGTACTTCGCCGCCTGGACGAGGGCCGCGTCCATCAGGTCGCCCAGCGCCCCCTTGGCCAGGACCGGGGCCACGCCCTGGTCGAGGTCCGGCCTGCCCAGCCTCGCGAAGACGGTTCATCATTCCCTGCAATTCCTCTCGAGAAATCGCTGCGTCACCATTTTGGTCAATTCGATCCAGTCTGCTGGCCATCTGCTCCGGAATCTCATCTCCACGCAGCAAACCATCTCGATCTTGATCACGGGCTTCAAACATTTTTCCCATGGCCTCACCCCGTCCCTGTCCCTCCGGTCGTCCCTGTGGACCACGACCTTCTGGACCACGTGCTGGAGGCCCGGCGGGGCGATCACCCTGAGCTTCTCCTCTTTGACCAAAATTAGGACGCAGTTCCTCAGCGGTTAATTCTCCGTCTCCGTTGCGATCAAGCTTCTTCAATGCGTTCGAGGCATTGTTGATTTCAGCAGCCGAGATCACACCATCTCGGTTTGCATCCAAGGCAGCCAGGACGGGCATTACTCGCATCATCATCTCAGGTCCGGCACCCGGCCTACCGGCCATTGGGCCGAAGGCACCACCACGAGGACCGCCGGGACCAAAACCTTCTGGGCCGCCGGGGCCACGACCTCCGGGGCGGAATCCGTCTGAACTTGGTCCCCCGGGTCCGCTGGGTCTTCCAAATGGCGGGCCGCCTTGACGAGGACCTCGGTCGCCGAACGACGGTCCGCGGCCATCAGGACCTCGCTGCACAGATTCTCCACCGCGACGTTCGCCAGGGCGTTGATTATCGTCAGCACTGAGCAACGCCGGACTAGCGACCAACGCACTCAGCAAAAGAGCGTGACGAGGTAGGGAAGCGGTACGACCAAGTCGAAGACTTCGAGCGAGAGGGAGGACAAACTTCATCTGACTTTCCTTCATTGAGAAGAGATTGAATAGCAAGTTGTGTGATTCAGAAAAGCCCTAGAAAGAACGGAAACCTCGCAGCCCCTCCTCAGACGACGAGAGTTGAAGGCGTTGCTACAGGCTGCACAGTTAAGGGATTCATCATCAAACACAAAAAGGTCGAGCGAGTTGGCACAACTCGACACAAGGCAAGCGTTGGTGCAGTCGAGTATCTTAATCGCACTGAACGATCTCTCTCACCGTTCCTTTCCGTGTCTCAAAGAAAAACACCAAGAACACGAAGAAGGTTTCGCTGCGGTTGCATTTTTATTTACCACAGAGGTTCAATTGAGCACGGGACAGACATCAAACCACTCTCTGCCTTGCTCTTGCATCCAATCTGAAATTTCAGAGGGCCCCCAGTATCCGGTCGAGTAGCGATGCAACTCGGGAGCGGCAGGGCTGTCCCAAGCAGCAATGATCGGATCAATGATCCCCCATGCAAGTTCGACTTCGTCACTCCGAGCAAAGAGGCTTGCGTCACCATTGATGGCGTCGAGCAGCAGTCGTTGATACGCATCGGGAAGATCCGTCTGTCCTGCTTGATTCTGAAAACTAAAATCAAGTGTGCTCGTGCGGGTCTTCATATCCGAATCTGGAACCTTCGTTTCAAAATGCAACTGAATCCCCTCGGCGGGCTGCACCTGAATCACAAGACGATTGCCAACAGGCTCTCGCATCTTAGCCCCGAAGAGAATATGGGGCACTTGCTTGAATTGAATCACAATTTGTGTGGTCCGGCACGACATCCCTTTTCCACTGCGAAGATAAAAAGGAACGTCTTTCCAACGCCAATTGTCACAATAAAGTTTTAGAGCTGCGAATGTTGCCGTTTCACTCCCCTCCGGAACACCCTCCTCATTCAGGTAGCCTTCATACTGCCCGCGGAACGTTTGATTAGCGAAATCCCCCCCAACCATCTTACGGATGCAGTGAAGCACCTTGACTTTTTCATCACGGACTAAATTAGCGTCATAGCGAGCTGGCGGTTCCATCGCGGTGATCATCAGGAGCTGCAATAGATGATTCTGAAACATATCTCGCAGCACACCGGACTCGTCGTAATAACCGCCTCTCCTTCCGACAACCACCTCTTCAGCAACCGTGATCTGTACATGATCAACGTAACGACGATTCCAGAGAGGCTCGAAGATACTGTTAGCAAATCGCAACGCAAAAATATTCTGAACCGTCTCTTTACCGAGGTAATGATCAATTCGATAAATCTGATCCTCACGAAAAACGTCATGGATCGATTCATTCAATCGTTGAGCCGTCTTCAAGTCTGTCCCGAATGGCTTCTCGATAATCACACGACGTGAACCGTGACGGTCGTCAGCTAGACCGGCTGCGCCCAACTGTTTGATTGCCTCCGCGTAAAGCTGAGGCATCGTGGAAAGATAATAGATTCGCGACGAAGATTCAGTCGTCTCAATTTCAGTAAGCAGCTTCGCGAGCGTAGAAAAAGATTCCGCGTTCGTGATGTCACCAGGATGGTAAAAAATGCGATTGGCGAACTCGCTCCAAGCGGTTTCATTGAATTGGTCGCCAACATACTGACGTGTCGATTGCGAGAGCAAATCACGCCATTTTTGATGCGTAAATTCACTTCGCGAAACGCCAACGATGCGAGCTTCCTCTGGCAGACGCCCTTTGAGAAACAGCTGAAAGAGCGCCGGAATGAGCTTGCGGCTAGTGAGATCTCCGGACGCCCCAAAGATGACGATTGTATCTGACATGGTTGCCAAGTGCTCCGACCCAAAAATTCAATGCTGCGTTGCATAGCTAAGTTGGTGGATTACCGAACTCAGTGCTAGTCTCAGCACATCCTAGAGCAGAAGCTGGAAATGGACGAGGGCAGGTTGGGTTACACCAAGATGAATGAATCCGATAGCAAGTAAGCCAAACTACGAGGTCGCATTACACGAAGCCACTTGGTTCCATGGCATTTTCGCAATCACCATTCCCATCGCACATGAGTCGGTAATTCCCGCAAACATTAAACCTGCTCCAACAAATGCAGAAACACCAAAGAAGGCTTGGTGGACAAACTGTCCCAAGACGGCGCCCGCAAAGACGAGAAAACCAGCAGCAATGCGCACCTGACGTTCGAGCGACATCACTTTCTTACCTCGAACCACCGGGAATTGTGCTGCATCCCAAGCCATCACACCGCCCTCGACGTTCACGACCTCATCAAAACCCGACGCAAGGAATTTCTCACACGCCTTTCCACCCCGCATCCCTGATCGACAAATCACATAGATGGGATCTCCCGATTTGGATCCCCGAGCATTGAGCACCGCTTGAATATCCAAAGAATCAAGAGGAATATTCTGGGCCCCCTTGATATGCACCTCTTGAAACTCAACCGGTGTCCTTACATCGATCAGTTCGACGCCGCCTGCTTGGTACTTTTCTGAAAACGCCTGAGGTGAAATGGTTTGCATTTTGGTTCTCCTACACTCAGCAATAATTGATCGACAATCTCTCGAGCCGATCCGACGCTGAACTATTTTGACAAATGGAAAGACGCTCTTACTCAGTTTCTTTTTTGATAAACCTTCCTTCGATACATGCCATCAATTGATTCAGATGCGGTTCAGCAACTTGATAGAACACTCGTCGTCCTTCTCGTTGACTATCCAAAAATCCGCACCTCTGCAGCAGCCTCAGGTGCTCCGATGCGACGTTGTCTGGTATCTCGCAATCTGCAGCTAATTCCCCGACCGTGTAACGCCCATGCAAAAGCAATTGCACCACACGCAGACGAACCGGGTGCGCCAAAGTCTTTAGACATTCAGCTGCATCCTTAAAAGCTTCCACGTCGCCTAAAGGCTTTTCAGCTGGAACTTGCTCGGAATCAATGGTCATCTTGGTCTCCCATGGAACTGTCTTACGTTCAATATATCGCTACATTTCGATATGTCAATTAATCTTTTTTGACGATTAGTCCCTAATCCCACCAGCACGTCCCACCAAAAGAGACTCGATCAAAGCCCCACCGACCCTCTGTGATTTAGAATATCGCCTCCGAAACAGCAAAATGCCTGGCGACATCGTTGCATGGGCACCATTTCAACTCACCTTCATATGGTTAATCCATGCAGATGAATCGCAGAATCTTGCAGCAGATCACCCGTCAGCAGAATTCAATTACACCGCTGATTCTGTGGCTCAGCTTTCATCTGGTTTACAACCCCCACGTCGTCCACAGCAACGAACCACCGTCCGATGCGATCTCCGTTGCCCCACAACCAAGTGAGATTTTTGAATCACGGATCATGCCTATTTTCAGATCCTCCAAGCCATCAAGCTGCATTCAATGTCATCTCGCATCGGTCGATCTCAAGGATTACATCCTGCCAAGTCACCAAGAAACCTTCGTGGCACTCGAGCAAGCAGGTTTGATTGATCGAAAGAATCCGTCGCAATCGAAAATATTGAATCTCATCCGAATGGGCGAGAAAGACTCGAACCTCTCGGCCAAACGACTACATCAAAAAACCCGCCAAGCTGAACTCGAGGCGTTTGAGCATTGGATTGTCACGACCTGCAATCAAGATGCGACCGTTGCTTCAGATGCTTCAAGGAAGAGCGAAGCACAAAGGGAGGTTACTCCTGCAATTGGACCGCGACTCCCAAATCAGGTCGTTAGATACACGCGGAAAGAACGTCTCATAGAATCATTCACCCGCGAAGTGTGGTCGCAAAGAATGAGATGTTTCCCATGCCACACACCTTTCGAAATCAGTGCCGATGATCCAAAACACGAAAAAGCAGCGGAAAGGCATCGCAAATTAGTGCAACAGTACGGAGCTAGAATCAATCTGTTTGACAAGGATCCCTCCGCAACCCTTGAGCGATGGATTGCAGCAAGTCGCAAGACACACCAAGATCGCCTGCCATTGATCAATCTCGAAACGCCCAAAGAAAGCCTCATTCTCTTAAAGCCACTTTCGAAGGTTCCGGCGAAGCAAGAGGATGGAACACTATCCCCAGCTTCTTCCATCCTTCCGGTATCTCACGCTGGCGGCTTGAAAATGTTCGAGCACGATCAATCGTACAAGTCGATTCGAAGCTGGATCGAAGATTACGCTGATGTTGTACAGGGCAAGTATGTTTCAATCGATCAACTACCGACTGAAAAATGGAAACCGACCCAAAAGATTATTCGCATGTCAAAGATCCCAGAGACTCACCAAGTCGGAACTCCTGTGCAACTCTTTGTCCATCACAAGAACAACGAATTTAAACACCCAATCGCTTTTACTCAAGGAATCATCACCCCTCGTGGTTTCGTTAATGGACCGCTTTACGAGATCGTTCGAGAAGATCAAAACTCGGCTCATCCGAAGGAAAAAGAATCAGGACGTGATTCTTACCCAGCAGACGATAACTCTTTGAATCAACAAGAATCAAATGCTGGAACCAACTTGATCGCTGGAGAATATAGAATCCGCGTTTTTATCGATCGTCGGGGAAAACTCGATGGCGATCCAGCAATCTACCTCGATGAAGAAGACTTTTTGGGTGAAACCACTCTGACGTCACAATGGAATCTCGGATTCCCGAACGCAACCATTTTTTCGGCGACTGATCTCAAGCGATAGCCAATTGTTTCTAGAGACAGATTTCACACTTTGCGATCCATCACGCGTTCTCCGATCCCGATCCTATTGCCTAGGCGGGGAATCAATCGGATTCGTCATCTAGCTCCCTCACCAATTCGATTCTTTGGTTTGCCCGGAACGGAGACATCATGAACCACGACAAATACCCCTACTTCCTTGCGGGTAAAGCGGTCGTATCCGAAAAACAACTCCAGGTAACAGACAAATTCTCAGGGTGCGTTGTCGCTTCGGTTTCACTAGCTACTTCTGACGTGATTGAAGTCGCATTGAAGGCAGCATCGAACGCAACACAAGCGGTGAAAGAACTGCCGCCCTACGACCGCAAGGCAATCCTGAACCACTGCGTGAAAAGGTTTAGAGAGCGATTTGAAGAACTGGCAATGGCACTCTGCATCGAAGCCGGAAAACCGATCAAGGATGCAAGAGGCGAGGTAACCCGCCTGATCGACACCTTTGAAATTGCAGCCGAAGAATCGGTACGCATTGGTGGCGAGGTGATGAATCTGGAAATTTCCCCGCGTGCTAAAGGTTATCGCGGCATGTATCAACGCGTCCCTGTTGGCGTCTGCTCGCTCATTACACCATTTAATTTCCCTTTGAACCTAGTCGCGCACAAAGTGGCTCCGGCGATCGCGACTGGATGCCCATTCATTCTAAAACCCGCAAGCCTCACCCCAATTGGCTCGTTGTTAATCGGCGAAATCCTTGCGGAAACCGAACTCCCAGTAGGCGCGTTTTCCATCCTGCCAGCCAGCCGAAACGACGCGTTCGCCTTGACAACCGATGAACGAATCAAACTTCTCAGCTTCACCGGGTCACAAGATGTTGGGTGGGAACTGAAAAAGAAAGCTGGAAAAAAGAAAGTGGTTCTCGAACTTGGAGGTAATGCCGCATGCATCATCGACCAAGATACTGATCTCGCAGACGCCACCAATCGACTCATCATTGGAGCTTTTTACCAGTCGGGACAAAGCTGCATTGGTGTCCAACGCATCATCATCCACGCTGAAATCTACGACGAACTCAAACAAAGATTAATCGAGGCCACTCGTCAACTGGTGATCGGAGACCCGAAGGAGGAATCAACGTTCATCGGACCCATGATTTCAGAAACAGAAGCGAAAAGATTAGAGCGATGGATTATTGAAGCCGAACAACTCGGAGCAAAACGACTCTGCGGAGGACATCGCAACATGTCCACCCTCGAACCGACATTAATGGAAAACGTCCCCAGGTCGGCAAATCTCTATGCGAGAGAGGCATTCGGCCCGGTCGCAATCCTGAGTCGTTTCGAGGAATTTGACGACGCAATTGCAGAAGCAAACGACAGTGCGTTCGGCTTACAAGCCGGTGTCTTCACCCGTGATCTCTACAAGGCTCAACAGGCATGGGATCAACTAGAAGTTGGTGGTGTCGTGATTGGAGACGTTCCGTCTTGGCGTGTCGACCACATGCCCTACGGTGGCATGAAAGATAGCGGACAAGGACGAGAAGGCATTCGATTCGCGATCGAAGACATGACCGAGATCCGCAATCTGATCATCCGCACGCCAACGGACGCCAACTAAGATCACTATCTTCGAACCGAGGCGTTCATCACCAGAGCGACACCTGCCACTTGTCCAAAACAATCAAAGACCATCTCAAAACACTGGCAATGTTCCGGCTGTCCAATCAAACAAAAAAATTGGATAGATCAAAGCGATACTTTTTGCAGCACCGCTCCTTTAATGATCCATCCCGTCATCACTCGTGAGCCATGAAGCCTCGTCAACCTGATGACTCTGGGTCAGCAAATGCAGGGCAGAAACCGACAACTCCTTCTGCCTCATGCAATTCCTATCGCCAGAGACAATCAAGGAGCAATGCACCAAGTGGAATCTACCGACGTTGAAAAACGGGTGAAACATTCACTTTCACTTGAACATGAAGGAAGCAATTTATGCGTTCAAAACGTTCGGCTTTCACGCTCGTTGAGCTACTGGTCGTTATTGCGATTATCGGCATCCTAGTGGGTCTCCTGCTACCTGCTGTCCAAGCTGCTCGCGAAGCTGCGCGGCGGATGTCATGCAGTAACAATTTCAAGCAGATTGGATTAGCGGTACACAATTACCACAGTTCATTCAAACAATTACCACAAAACGGAACTGGTACCACCCGCTCCATGGCTGGGAATGTCACCTATGACGGCAACCGTCTCTTCCTGAGCTGGCTTGTACCCATTACGCCATTTGTGGAGCAACAAGCTTTATGGGAGAAAATCTCCAACCAAAGTACCGAAGTAACCCCCGGCTACACCAACCCCGGCACACTGACCTATAACGGCATTGCGATGTGGCCAGCGATGGGTCCGTGCCCGTGGACGCGACAGTACGCACCTTGGGAAACCGAGATCCCAACTTACCGCTGCCCCAGTGACCCGGGCTATGGCCTTCCAGCTCATGGACGCACCAACTATGCAGCGAGTGTTGGTGACGCAATGGACCGCGTCGAATACGGCGGAACCAGTGAGTGGGGATACTTCAACAATGACAAAGCGAATGGCCGCACTAACCTGGACTGGATGGCAACACGCTCCCGAGCGGCATGTCGCGGGATGTTCTGGAATCGACGCCCTGGAAAATTCCGAGACGTTCTAGATGGACTAGCCAACACGGTAATGGCTGGAGAAATCGCCACATCACTGGGCGCGAGGGAAGTCAAAGCAGACTGGGTTCGCAACTTCGCCTCAAACGACCCCTATAGCCCTTCAAACCTCCAATCCAATCCCAGTCTCTGCAAGGTTGGACCGCACATCGACCCCGAGCGCCCCGCCTTCTACTCCATCACCGCGTCGATGTACGGTTCGGGCAGTGATCAGGGACGAGGATACCGCTGGGCCGATTACCGACTTCCTTACGCCTCCTTCAATACTATCCTTCCACCGAACAGCCCAAGCTGCATGCTAGGAACAGGCGACTACAGCGAAGGTGTTTTCTCAGCCGGAAGTCGACATCAAGGTGGAGCCCACATCCTCATGGGAGATGGCGCAGTCACTTTCATCACCGACAGCATCGATGCCGGTGATGCAACGCTGCCTCCAATTGAACGAGGCAGTGACGCGATGCCCGCTTGGTCGGGCACTCAAGGAAGTGAACCGGGAGCACAAAGCCCTTACGGTCTGTGGGGAGCACTTGGAACACGCGCTGCAAAAGAAACCATACAAGAACAGTTCAATCAGTAAACTGTCAGTACCCAACAACGGAACGATACAGATAACGCTACAGTTAGAGAGCTAACTGTAGCGTTTTTCGTTTAGTGACGACTCAACAACAGCAGAACTACGCGCCGCCTCCACACTCGGTGGGATCACTTCAGATCGTCATCTGCCAGCCGATCACAACTCCAGAGCAACCCGCGAGTCACTAAGTCCAAGTATCTTTCATCTGCGACCGTAGCATTATTGTGACCCAACGTCGTTGCAAATACTTTAGTTGATTCGCGATAGCGATTGGTCCAAACCACAACGCAATCGTCAACACGCAGTGATCCATCTCTTTTCTTGATGGACTGACTACCTCGCGCCAACAACTTCGCGGTTGGAAGTAGTTTGCCAGCACTGTTGTTATAGAGTTCTTCATTCGCGGTGGTCCAATCGATGCCTTTCATGGGAGCAACAATGGGATGCTCAACATCGGACCACTCAATCTCAATCGGCACCTGTGGACCGTGACCTGTCGTCTGCAGCCCAGTGAACTCAAACCACGGCGTAACGTTTGGGTAGCCCTCTGTCCGATAGCTATGCATGCCGCAATGCAAAATGACCGCAGGTAGCCCAGACTGATGGGGGCCTAAAATCCTGTTCACCAACGCAAGGTCTTTGACGTCCGAAGAACATTCATCGTGGATTACCACATCAAAACCGTCAGCCCAATCAGGAGATTCATACACGGGATTGAGGTGACCCGTACTTGTATCGGGATCGTAGGCAATTGTCACCTGAACATTCGCTCTGGACTCAATTCCTTCCTTCAATAACTTCGCTTGCGTTTTGTAATCGTGGCAGCACCCACCCAGCACAAGCAGTGCTTTTAGAGGCCGCCCCTGAACCTCCTCGGCTACGCACGAGATACTGCAAGAGGTAACACCTGCGAGGGCAACCATAGACACCCCAATAACACACGCGATGGACCGAACGTGAAAAAACATCGATGGCTCCTCTTTGGCTTTAGCACGCTAACTTCATTGAATTCCGAACCACAATAACTGAGTGCACAGACGGACGGAGTGCAAGCCAGGCGAAGAACCTCAACCACACCTACAAAAACCAGCTCAATCCCTGTACAACTCTGAGTTGGAGATCGTCGATCCCGAGCAAACGCCAACATTACTCACAGTAATGCTGATCGCTGTCGAGACACCCTGAACCAAGTGGTTGCATGCTTAGCCCTAAACTCTACAAAAACAGCCACGCATACGATCTATTCATGCGTGTGTTCGGGTTTGAAGCGAGCGTGGAACGATTCCTCCGAGCGGCCAACATCCCCCCTCTTGAGAACGGAAGCATTCTCGACAACGGATGTGGGTCAGGCACCATAGGTATCCATTTCCTTCAAGCCTCGAAGCAAACGAAACTTCTTTCCACCGATTTAGAACCCAATTTCCTTGACGCAGCGTTAAAAAAAGCAAAGCGAAGAGGAATCGATGAGAAATCAATGTCGGTGGGAACCGCGAACATTACCGCACCGGACCAAGTCCAAACGCTTGATGGACACCAATACTCTCTCGACCCAGAATCCTTTCAACTGGTTTGTATTGGTGCAGTGCTAGGATATTCGCAGGATCCCAGCGAGAGTCTTCGCACGCTCGTTCGACTGCTCGCGCCGGGAGGCTTATTCTTTAATTTAGAAATGTGTGAGACCGCGTTAGGCAAATACGTTTGCAGACGCTATCACTACGACAACATTAGTATTGAAGAAATGAAAGCCATTCTGACAGATGAAGGATGCTCGGTGTCCCAAATCACAATGAGCCTGAAATTCTTTCCCTCCTGTATGACACGAACTGCGTTGATTGCACAAAAACAATAACAACAGCAGCGCAACTTCAACGACGCAGAAGGTTGCGAAAGATTACGACCAGCATTCGCTGCTAAAATTGATCTGCGAGAACTGTCGTGGGACAAGAAACACCGCAATGTTATCTTCAGCTAGTGCACAAGAATGATGAAGCAAATTCAACGGGTCGCCAAAGGAAAGCGATACCTAATCTCGCGACTGCGATGTGGTGTCGTGTCCACCGAACTCATCAAGTGCTCACAGCAGAATACTTGTCTGCTCGCAGCAACCATCATCGCCCTCGCAACACATAGCCCATTATGTGCTCAAAACGAGTCAACGATTCTGGATCGACTTCAGGAACAACACGGAGTCCATTTGGGCTCAAGCGAAAAGACGGAGTCCATTCAGGTTGGGATGGCTATTTTTTTAGACACCAATCTCTCCAACCCAAAGGGACAGGCATGTATTTCTTGCCACATCCCTCAAAACGCATTTGCTGACCCGCAGCCCCAATCCACCGGCGCGATGAACAATCGAGTTGGCACTCGCAACGCGCCATCACTGATGTATGCAGCACTGATCCCGTCCTTTGCGTATGACGACTTCTTCACACCTGAAGGAGATGAAATCTACGCCTATGAGGGCGGACTGTTTTGGGACGGCAGTGCGAGGGACTTGTTTGAACAAGTGCAAAAACCATTCTTTCATGCCAACGAAATGAACTTGGATGATGAAGAACAGCTCGCTAATCGACTGCGGCAATCAACCTATTCAGACGACCTAAAAAAACTTATTGGGGAAGCACTATGGCAAGACGATTCTGCGGTGACCTACCATGCTTACCTCGCATTGGTAACGTTTCTACGCAGCCCAATCTTCCGCCCTTTCGATTCCAAACTGGACCAATTCCTCGCAGGGGATCGTGATTCGCTAGATGAAAAAGAACGCAGGGGCATGCAGGTCTACATCAATGGAGGAAAATGCAATGACTGCCACCCTCTCAACGCAAAGCATTGGGACCAACCCTTGCTGAGTGATTTTGGGTACGACAACCTAGGGGTTCCTTCCATCGGAAAGCCGGATGGCGGACTCGGAGCACACACGGGCAACACAGATGAACTCGGGCAGTTTCGATCGCCGTCGCTGAGGAATGTTGCAATCACCGCCCCATACATGCACAACGGCTCCTTAAAAACGCTTCGAGAGGTGGTGGAGTTTTATAATAATCGCGACACTCCAAAGAGCCGGTGGAAACAAACAGACTTTCCGGAAACGGTCAACAGAGATGACATGGGAAACCTGAAGCTAAACGACCAAGAGGTAGATGACCTCATCGCCTTCCTTCACTGCTTTACCGATCGTTGTATCGAGAACATGAGCGACGAGGAACAATTCCCTATCCCGCCAAAAGACACACCTTCCGTGCAAACCAAGTCCCTATACTTTCCGGGGTGGACACAGCGACTGCATCGCAGTTTTAAGCAAAGCACAAAACAAGATTAAATGCGAAAACCAAGCGATCAAAATACCAAGCTTGAGAAGACACATCAAAACCGCAACAATCATCACCAAAGCGGAACCAGCTCATACGCGGCAGCTATGTCGTTACTGAGAACGAAATCAAATCCCCACCACTAAGAGACTTCGAACGACGCAATGACAAAGCCAGCATCCAGCACAAACCGACGCCACTTCCTTCGACAAGCCGGCTCCACGACGGGAGGAATTTTCCTTGCAGCAACCACACAACTGCAGGCCGGTGGAGTTTTTCGACGCGATCGAGAACCCTTCCAAATCTCGCTCGCCCAGTGGACACTCGTTGGCGACCTCAGAAGCGGCAAGATTGACAACCTTGATTTTGCAAAGGTAGCGCATGACCACGGCATCCTCGCAATCGAATATGTCAACCAATTCTTCATGGATAAAGCAAAAGATGAACCCTATCTCGCTGAAATGAAGAAGCGAGCTGATGACCTTGGTGTCACCAACGTGCTGATCATGTGTGATAATGAGGGGAATCTTGGGGACCCAAACAAGTCAAAGAGGATCCAAGCGGTTGACAATCACCGAAAGTGGATCGACGCCGCCAAGGCTTTAGACTGTCATTCGATTCGGGTTAACGCTCGTAGTGCAGGTTCATGGGAAGAACAAGTTGAACTCGCAGCCGATGGATTGCGGCGACTGAGCGAATTGGGCGCGAAGCATGGCATTGATGTAATCGTGGAAAACCATGGTGGATTATCAAGCAATGCCGATTGGCTTGCAGAAGTCATGCGAACCGTGAATCACCCAAATTGCGGAACGCTGCCCGACACAGGTAACTTCCGGATCAACAATGATGAAACCTACGATTCCTACGAGGGTGTCAAAAAATTGATGCCTTGGGCCAAAGGCGTTTCCATCAAAGATAAAGTGTGGGACGCTAACGGTAACCAGAGCGACCTCGATTTCACTCGCATGATGCAAATCGTGGTCAATGCTGGTTACAACGGATACTGCGGCATTGAATTCGGTGGATACGAGGGCCTCAACTCAGCGCGTCAATCGCTTGAGACTGCGAGAAACGAGATTGAGAGTCTCAAACCCGGTCGAGGATTCCGGCAGATCATCCAAGGGATGCGCCCACGAAAAACGTCGTGATAAATCGAGGGATTGGGAACCAATGGATTAGGCGCTAAGGATCTAAATCCGCGAAAGCTTGGTTCCCAAGACCGTATTGCTGCCAATCGCGGTGGTCGAAATGCCACCACTCAAAGCGATAGACGTCGAATTCCTCCTTCTCCATCGCTGACCTTAATCGTTCGCGGTACCAACGCTGCCGCGAACTGCCGCCTGGATAACCCGCGTAGGATCGCTCTGAAAACTCATCGTATCCAGACGGCATGCTAACTGCCTCGTTAGATGAAAAATCAAATAGCGTAAGATCTACTGCACAACCTCGGTTGTGCCGCGAACCGCTCGTTGGATTTGCCACAAAATGCTTGAGTTCACCAGGTGTTGCATCCCAAAACATTTTGGTCACAGACCACGGACGATACGCATCATGAATCAACAATCCTAGGCCGTGGCTCGCCAAATCTTTTTGCACGCGAACCAACGCGTTCGCTGCGGGACGCTGCAAAAAAGCCCTTGCTTGTTCATAGAACTTCGATCCCATGAAGTTATTCTCCGTTGCGTAGCGAATATCCAAGCGAAACGAAGGATCCAAATTGATTAGTTCTTGCAAATCAGATGGCCGAAAGTCTTGTTGCTCCAACGGCGGTTTTGCTTGAGCGGCCCGGACACGCAGTGCTTCGATTGGCTCCAAGGGTGAAATCTTGAAAGAACCGCCATCAACTGCACCCTCGTGCCGCCTATCAAACCGAACACTGGCCGTAATTGCGTGATGCACATCTCCCTCAGGATCCCTCACAAAGCGGATTTTCTCTCCGTGATAAAGTCCCCAATCAGGAAACCCAAAAAGATCATTTCCAAGTTCATCCAGCGGGTAGCAATAGAACCACTCAACCAAGGCGTGTAGCCTACCGTGACGTTCGATGATGTAGAGCACGTTGTGATCCCAACCGTATTCGCCAATCAGTTCGCTCCATCTTTTCGGCGGCAACGCAGGGATTTTGGCTGGATCGATACGCTGAAACAAACGCCCCGATAGATCGATGCCGCCATCAACTAACTTGACGACTCCACCGTGCCCGTGCTCGTCATCAAAAACAAACTCGCCACTGGATGCATCCACGCGAACTTTCCGATGAAGGCTACCGTTGCGCAACCACATCTGACCACTTCGAAGCCGGATCTCAACCACTGAAGATTCCTCAGCACCAAGATAATCTCCGACCAACGCTTCAACACGAGCCAAGTCAGGAGCCACGGTCCTGCGATAATGAGGTAACGGCTTTCCTTGCTGGTGCGCAAGAAGAACGCGAAGCGAGTAATCGGTAAGCCGCTTCACCACACCGTTAACACCGTCCATCGCGGCGACTGCCACGACCCCTAAATCATCGTCTGGCAAAAGTGTTAACTGAGTTGAGAAGCCATAAACGGCTCCACCATGACCCACCTCACGGTGTCCGTCCAAATTCCCCAGATGAAACCCCAGTCCGAAAGAGGTTTTCCTACCGTCGCTTGCCAACGCTGGAGCAAACATTTCCTCAAGAACATCCTCATTAGGTAATCCATCCCAATCACTCCGCTGAGGACTCATTAGATAAATAAGGAATCGTGCAAGATCATCGACACTGGAATAGAGATTACCAGCAGGCCCCGTTCCCAACAGAAAATCAGGTGCAACAAAAGGATCGCGACCGTCGTCAGCACGCATCCAACCAGTTACCAACTGATCTCGCATTGCATCGTCGACCTCAAATCCACTCTCCTGTAAAGATAGCGGCTTAAAAATAGATTGACGCACATAAGCGGGATGACTCACGCCAGCATACTTCTCAAGAATCGCTCCAACCACTGCTACCGCGGCGTTGGAATACTTGGTCCTCTTACCCGGAGGATAAACCAATTCCGTCTGGTTAAGACTATCCAACGTCAGTGCAAGGCTTGGTTCGGTGGGGTCAAAATAGTTTCCAACCGGTGGCTCACGCACAAGGCCAGACAGGTGAGACATCATTTGACGAATTGTCAGATCCGATAAGAGATCGACCGAGAAGCCTTCCGGCACCGAAGGGCGGAACTCCGTGAGATGTCTCGCCACAGGATCATCCAAATCCAGTTTTCCGAGCTCCACGAGTTGCATGATGGCCAGATCCGTAAACAACTTCGATACCGAACCAACTCGATAAATTGAACGAGAGGTTGCCGGGATGCGACGTTCCGTGTCTTGAAAACCATAGCCCGCTGACCAAAGAGTCGCTCCACCTTCCACGACGGCGATCGAGAACGCTGGCAATTGCTTACGTTCACATTCATACCGAATCGCGGCATCAATTGCCTCCACGATCTTTTGATGGGTAACGGAATCGGTTAGTGGTCGTTGCGCAAAACCGATCTTTGGGAACCATAAACTGGCAAACCAAACAACGAGCCACAACGATCGATATTCCATATTCACAACTTAAGATCCCTCAAGAAGGCGGAGCCTAAACGACGTCCAAAAATGAGCCTGTTCTGACAATCACACCGATGTCATGATAAAACATTGCGAGCTCGTTCGCGCGACAGAAAGACAAGCCAGGCATGTTGCACTAAAAGACAAGGTAAACCGAGCTGCCTTGCAATTTCGACCGCATCCAAATCATCCGAGAAAACAAAAGTGAAACACGATATCCTTCGGCTCTTGGCGAGCATCACTCTTTTCATTCAGCTCGGATTAGCCGTCGCGGCACAAAGCACGTCGAACACCCCTGATTCGACAACACAGGATTCAATCGCGACTTTGGCGATCAAGCAATTCGTCGACCGTCATGAACCCGCCCACGCATGGTCACACATTGGATCACACAAGAATGCATATGGAACGATCCATCAACTGCGGGTCACATCTCAGGTTTGGAATGACAAGAAATGGGAACACGCCGTGGAGGTTTACGAACCTATACAAACAACGCACCGCGAACATGCACTTTTGTTCGTCACCGGTGGCAGCCAACTAGGTGAACCGAGCCGATCTGAAATCGAAAGAGGACTTACCCTCGCAAATCAATGTGGTGCTGCTGTGATCATGCTGCATCAAGTCCCCAATCAACCGTTACTCGATGGCCGCAAAGAAGACGACCTCATTTCAGAGACGTGGCTGCGTTATCTGGAGACCGGAGACCCGAACTGGCCTCTTCTTTTTCCGATGGTAAAAAGTGCTGTAAAAACACTCGATTCAATCGAGACATTTTCAGAAAAGCATCTTGGAAACAAAATCGACAAGTTCGTGATCACGGGAGCCTCTAAACGCGGCTGGACCAGTTGGCTTACGCCCGTCGTGGACACGAGAATCATTGCCACCGCGCCGATCGTGATTGACGTCCTCAACTTTCGCGAGCAAATGAAACATCAACTCGATAGCTGGGGCGAATATAGCCTTCAAATTCGCGATTACACGAGTAAGGGTCTTGTCAAAGGTGTTCAGGAAATTGAATCGCCGCGGGAAACACAACTTCGAACGATGATGGATCCATTTTCCTATCGCGACCAGCTAAGTCTTCCCAAACTCCTTATCGTCGGAACCAATGACCCTTACTGGACTGTTGATGCAATGAACCTCTATTGGGATGACCTCATTGGGCCAAAATACATCAGCCAGCACCCCAATGCAGGACACGGCCTCGAGGGGTCACAAAAACAAGCTATGCAAACACTCGCAGTGTTTTTCCAGCACGTCGCAGCCAACCGACCACTTCCCGAGATTGACTGGAAACCGATTGAAACCGCATCATCAATCGGACTCCAAATCACTTGTGACATGAAACCCCGAGAGGTCAAGCTCTGGTACGCTAATTCCAAAGACGGAGACTTTCGAGACGACCGTTGGAACTATATTCAAAGCACCCTGTCTAACGGACAATGGCTGGGCCAAATCAAGAAAAATGCCGTGGGTCAACAAGCAGTCTTTGCAGAGATTCAATTCTCGACAGACGATCTAACATGGTCGCTAACAAGCCTTGTTCATCGATTCAAATGATGCGGCTCTTAAGGACTCCATGATGACGTAACGGTCGCGTTGACGTTGTCACCACGGCAAATAAAAAGGGACTCTCCGCTAGAAAGCCCCTTAGTCGTTTCACAGTGGGAACCGCTTGAATCAATTACGCGGCGGCCTTCATCGCCTTGCGAGCAACGGCCACACATTGGCGAATATCCTCGATTGGATCACTCGGGTTCTCTTCATACTCGAGTGAAATCGCACCGTTATCGGGGAAACCAACAGCCTTCAAACCGCGGAAGACGCCTTCGACGTCCAAATGTCCCTTTCCTAGAATCACACCGTGAGTTTTATCTTGCATCTCGGCGAAGTCTTTTAGGTGGATACCGTATAAACGTCCCTTTAGTAATCGGATGACTTCAGTTGCCCCTTGCCCCGACCTGATGTAGTGGCCTAAGTCAGCACAAGCACCAATTCGCTCGTCATACTTATCGATGGCGGTAAGCACATCAACTGCTTTGTTGTATCGATGTCGCGGTCCGTGATTATGAATTGCAACTCGAATATCAAACTCTTTGACCAAACCATTTAGGCTGTCAAAAGAATCTGGATCTGGGTCTGCCGTGATCGTCGGGATCCCCAAAGCTTTAGCAAATTCAAATAGCTGACGATTCGCAGCAGCGTCCTTGGTGAAGCGATTAACGCCGTGCGCTGAAATCGACATACCCAAATCAGCAACCTTCTTTTTAATCGCGGTGATTTCATCCATTGATGCGGTCGTGGACAGCATGCCGCTGTAAAACTCAACCTGTTCAAACCCTAAACTAGCCGCATGCTTTAGCGCTTCGTCTGCGTTATAACCCCGCAGCGAATACAACTGAATTCCCAATTTAAAACCTGTTTGCTTCGCAGCGAATGCCGCTCCTGGCAAACACGCGCCGGCAAATAACGCTGAAGATGCAGCTAAGAAGTTGCGTCGATTCGATACGGTCATGAAATACTCGTTGAGAAGGGTAGATAGATTGTTCAAAAACAAATGAAACTTTGTCTGCGAGAATAAGTTTTACCGCAGCGCACGTTATCACAGTATTCTGCTTGCAGATCGAAGATATCGAGAGTCTAGCAGATCCGAGTTCAGCAGAACGTCAGGCCGTATTCAGAATCGGGCCAAGATAAGATCGTCGCTGGCGGTAAACCGCCTTAAACGATCGATCCCCGATGCTCAGTCGATGGCGGCAAAGAGAAAACCACACGACAGGCAAAAGAAAAGTGAGGGTGCTGGGACTCGAACCCAGGACCAACGGATTAAAAGTCCGTTGCTCTACCGACTGAGCTACACCCTCTCGTGATGCAGACCGCCAATTATTCCGGCGATTAACATCACGTTTGGTTTGATTATAACGCGTTGCCGCATTTGTTCCATCCGTTGCGTACGGTCTAAAACAGCACGACAACAAACAAAGCGGGGCGGACAGGATTCGAACCTGCGGAACCGGTTTCCCGGTTCACCGATTTAGCAAACCGGCGCTTTCGACCACTCAGCCACCACCCCAAAATCTATTACCGAAGCAGAATGCACTGCACTGCTAGTGTCCCAGACGAAGAGACAGTGCCTCAACTCCCGGATACCTGTTCATCGGCAAAGTACACCCTTGAATCCAGTCAGAACCGATCCCACACCGATTTGAGTTCTTCCAGCGAGAGTTCTCGTCCCGAAGAAGACGCTGCGAAGCAAAACCGCTAATCCCAATCGGGTGAACAACCACAACAGTAATTGCTCAGAACCGAAAACGGAGATTGCTGGATCTCAGATGAGCGAGAATTGTGTGAAATTAACAAGACTTCTGCAACCCTCCCAAAAAAAACAATCCAATTCAGAGATTTACCACCATAAAACCCAGTAAATCCCGACTCATCGATGTGCACGCAAAATAAAAATCAAGAAAAAGACCGGATAACGCTCACGAAGAAAGATTGCATTTCCAACTTCGAAAGTTCGGAACAGACCAAATCCCCTCCGATAGGAGCGACCGCAGAGACCGATTCCCAAGCAGATCGGGTGGTTTGGCCCCCTAAACATTGAATCCCAATCGCGTGGAATCCCATTGTTGTTGATTCCTAGCGTTATCCTCCCCAGTCAGTATCATTGTGTTAGTGATCTTTTTGGGTCACCCCAGCGCCCCAAAAAGCCGCATAGCCAAGCCTCAGAGCAAAAAGAATATCGGGATTCAGTGATTCAATCGCATGAGTAGTCCACAAGCGAATCATCCAGAAATTCAATGGCTCAAGATCGCGTCAAAGTGTTCTGTCAACCTTGATGACGGAAACCATCGCCTACTGACCCATATTTCACACCGTGCGATGGCCACCGACTTTGTGGCAATTCTCCCAGATGAAAATCCAGAACAGATTGAGCTGACGGTAGATGCCCTCGAAGAACTCAATCACATCGAATCAAGGCTTACCATCTACCAACCAGAAAGCGAGATTTCGCTAGTCAATCGATTTGCCGCTAAGCATCCAGTTCCAGTGTCTTGGTCAACTTTTCGACTGCTAGAACGATCCATGGAATGGAGCCGACGCACCGAGGGAGCATTTGACATTACCGCCGGCCCACTCGTTGATGCTTGGGGATTTTCAAAACGCCAAGGGCGAAAGCCAACTCGCAAAGAAATTGACACCGCGAGAGAGCGGGTTGGCTACGAAAAAATCGAACTTGATTCGGCAAAACAAACGGTTCGGTTCAATGAAGCGGGGATGTCCATGAATCTGGGTGCTATTGGCAAAGGCTTTGCATTAGACCAAATCGCTAGTCAGCTCAGAGAACGCGGTGTTGTGGATTTTCTACTGCATGGAGGCAACAGTAGCGTGATTGCGTCGGGCAACCAACTTGCGGATGACCCAAAAGGCTGGGCAATCGGTCTTTCACATCCAACCAAACCCGGACACCGCCTGACTGGCCTTTGGCTCAAAGACCAAGCACTTGGAACGAGCGGTTCAGGAAAACAGTTTTTTCATCATCGCGGACGCAGGTATGGGCATGTCATCGACCCTCGATCGGGTTTCCCCGCAGGCGACCTGCAGTCACTCACGACGATAACGTCCTCAGCCACTGATGCGGACGCCTGCGCCACAGGTCTATTCGTGGCTGGATCAAATGCGGTCATTCGCTGGTCAACACAGGAATGGTTTCAGCCGACGATCTTGGTGCGAAGCGGCGATCGTCAAGATTCGAGCGAAATTGGCTGTATCGGAGAGGTGTCATGGGCCAGTTCGCCCTCCGACCGAAAACACAAACATTAAAAGGCAACGATAACCGGTTATCCGTGTGTTAACGTTCAGGCGGCGTTCCGACCGTACTCGCCCCACTCATGAGATCGAATTGATATTGCTGAAGCAGCAAATTATTTTTGGACGTCCATTTCTTTGAGCGATTTCCCCAACCGCTTGCGGCCAACCGTGCCATTGCTTCGCTTTGCCTTGCCCTTTGCCTGCTGCCCCAGCAGAGCTGTCATCTTCTCATTCATTTCCTCAGACTCGGGCGGTGAACCGATCTGCTCCATCGCATCACTGAATCCCAGCAACACGGATTGCCGAACACCATCTCGAACCCACTCGAAGAAATTTACATTCATCATAGAACCCCAGTTTTTCTGCTACCGCTGCCCCGACGCGTCCTTCACCCAAGCTCACGATCGTTCAGTAAAATCCGCTCGAAGAAAACGCACAAAGCAACGGACCTTCAGGCTCTTACCCTCTAATCACGACAAGACGCGTGATAACACGAGAGCCCTAATTCGCTTGTAGAACGCGATCAGGAATGAAGTCCAGATCAATCTGGACAACCAACATGAGCAGGGAAGCAGAAAGTACTGCTCAACCCCATTGCCTGAAAAGAGATTCGGCTGAATCCGCCAGTGATTCAGCGAAAAAACACTGAATCCTGAATCAAAGCTCTACGGAACAACCCGAAAGAACTCGGGAAACCAAGAAGTGATTAACCTAGCCAACCCTTCTTATCGAAGCTGGCTATCGCTTTTTCTTCGGTGGTCTGGATGTCAAAAAGCTTGTTCAATTTAGTGATCTTGAAGACTTCGAGAACATTCGACTCCACATCACAGAACTTCAGCTTTACCTTTTTGGCCGCACAGGTCTTATTGAGTGTGACGAGCTTGGTGATCATGGCCGAAGACATGAACTGAACGCCCGAAAAATTCAGCAACATTTTTTGATTAGCTGCCGTAGAAACCGCCTCGAGTAATTCCTTACCGACCTGCTCAATACGCTGCGTGTCAAGAATTTTGCTGTCAGTAAAACCAGCAACAAGAACTTCACCACTAAATTGAGTTGTAATCGCAGCCATAAAATTCAGTTCCAAGTTCAATAAAGAGAAGCAAAGCGGCGCAAGGCCTTCATCGCGACTTCTTCAGGGTATCAGGGTTGCTCATGGAAAGCAATTCATGCCGACCCTGCCGCGAGCAAACACCAAACATTCCCAAAAGCTAATGATTTCGCGACCGTCCTAGTGTTGCCTGCTAGAGATCCGAACGATCTAGTTCGTCCACCAAAGAATCCAAATCTAGCTTATTTTTGGAGTCCTTGCGTGACGGAACACTCGGAATTCTGCTCCTTGCTTCAATCTCGGACGCTTGCGAAACCGGCAAAGACTTACTTTTCAGCTTATCCCCAACGGATCTCCTGTGACTTTCCGCCTCAAGCCCCCCCAAAGCCGAACCTTGGCGAACTTCATGAACTGGCGAGGAGGGACGAACCAAGGATTTGCCCCCGAGTCCTCCAAGTTGAACCGTTTTGACCTGCTGCACAGCTTGAATCTGACCGAGAGCCGACAAAACCGCTGACGCCGACCCCGCATCACGAAGGTCGATTAGATAGACCCTTCGTTGACCCGCAGGCACCTTAACCGGGCCAAGATCCAATTGATGAGGCGAACGTGACCCGGAAAGCCCCAAATCGCGCCAACACGCAAGAACGTCTTCGACCGCATTCCAATCGAGGATCACGGTATCTCCCTGCAGTGACTCAAGAGTCAATCGATCCGAAGCCTCATCAGACAAACTCAAGAGTGGCTCGACCAAAACGAGATCAAAACCGGGAGAGCCGATCAATTCCCCAACGAGTTGATCAACCATTCGCTCACCCGCCGCGTTGGGAGGACGAGTCTGAATGAGAATAACAGGCAAGCGAACAGCCATAATCAAAAGCTCGACTCAGAGTGTTTCTTGTGTTTTAAAACCAGCCGATCCATCCACCCCACTCTAAATCCGATTCCTTGTCAAAGCATCCCCCCATCATCAACCGCTTTGACTAACGCGGAACCATCACAAAAATTTCTGCTCGCTCGACTGATCAAACCTCAGCTGGTGAGTTCTCGAAATGTCGCGTTGTAGATGGCACTGCTTCTCGTATCAAATCAGGCTGTAAGAGATCATAAATCTCAAACCAAAACTCGCGAAGATTAGCCACCTGATCGAGATCGTAATCTCGGATCCACCCCTCCACCTTGGCTTGGATTTCCACCGAACCACCCTCCAAGAGCTGACCCACCAATTCATGAATCAGGTTCGCATCGAGCGAGGTCTGGTGAACCACCCGCATTCCAAACAGATTGCGATGACTCGTAGCAAGAACGGTTACATGCCGGAGGCGTGCACTGAGGAGAATGACTTGACGTGCGAAAAGCCCCAACTGCTCGACGCCATCAAGAATCAGTAAAGATCCTGCCGGAAGATTATGCACCGCCAGAAAAACACGACGAAATTGACCGAAGTACACGGTTAACCAGCGACGCCAACCATGCTGAACACCATCAAGTTTAATGCAAGTGCACCCAGCGAACGCACCACCCACCAACTCCATCAACGAATGCAACAACGTGGTTTTACCGGTGCCGTGAGGCCCAACGATTAAGTTGCCTTTACCGGCTTCAAGCTGCCCCAGTAGCCCTTTAATCGCAAGTCGATGATCGACGTGTGCAGCATCAAAACCATTGCCACCGCATAGTTCGCCCGCGTCTGCATCGCTGGCACCACCCCCTCTCGGATCGCTTCCTGCACCAACACACTTCCGACTAGGGAAGCGATAGGTTAGGGCGCCAGGCTTTGTATATCGCGTCGCAAAGGGATTCGAAGCCGAGACCATGAGACCAACCTATTCAGCCACCCAATCCATGTCAGCCACCTCAATCACGCCGCAGTGACGCCAACGCGGAGCGAGTCTGTGCGGCTCGCGACTCACGAGCCATTGATGGCTTGTCCTGCGGAGGCATCGTGGATTCTTCTCCCTGTGGAGGCGTTGCCACGCAAGGAGAACGCTGAGCGTCGGTAACCAGATAGAAAGGCGTTTCGCTCAGAATCTCTCGACCATCCTCTAAAAACAACCTCATACGGACACACCACGACAGTCGTATCAATTGACCGTGATAACTCAGCGGTGTTGCAGGAAGCACACACCGGATCGTCTGCTGGTTCTCGACACCAATCTCTTTCAAGCCCGTTTCATTGATTCGCTGAAAATGGTGGACATGCAAATCCTCGTCACCCTTGCCCTCAGTGTGCCACAAAACGGACATTTCAAGCCCCTGAAGCTCCTCCACGGGAACTCGAGAGATTCGCCAAGTGGCCTTCAACTCTCCACCGGCGCGATAAATGCCTTCTGGGTTACAGAGGGAAAGCCTTAGGGCTGGCTGAGATTCTGAGTTGAGCCCGGTGGATGGACGACGACGGGATAGCTTCGGCAGAACGATGGCCATGGTCGTGACTCTCCTTTGACTACAAATTTCCAACGGATCGCGTTATGAGTTCCCGCAAAGGAATGCATGACATTCTGCGGAATTTCGACGCTGAATTGTTGCTCCCAAGGAACTTGCGGGTCAACTTCAACATCGCGTTCCCGCGATAAAACTTTACCGAACGCCTGGTGTCGTTCAACGCGAACATCAGTTCCCTGCCGGTAAAACGTCTCCTCCTCACAAACTAACTCCACAGAGAGGCGTTTTAGCTTGAGTCGGCCTGCTTGGGAGACAAAAAGATCATAGGTACCGCCCGGTTTTAACGGATGCTCATTGATTTCCACCACCGTCGGGCCCACACCCAATCTCTGCTTCAACTGCGTTACGAAATAGAGGAATGACCAGCGGCCAATCAACGCAAACGGCACCAAGAGCCCTGTGAGGATCCATCGGGGCCTACCGATCCAGAATCCGGATACAACCACCGCCAGCAAGATAATCCATGCGGTGTTCCAGAACCAAGCCAACAAGGCAGGCCCGAGAATCCCATCCTGCCCCGCAACGATGGGCAACCGGTATGTGAGGTATTCACCGGGACTATCGGTGATCGCGCGGCCCCGAGGAACATTCGGTAAACCTGTATCACTACCTTGCCCTGGAGCAAGTCGCTCCAAAACTGCTGCCTTGGTGGCAATTACCGAACGCATCTCATCGCTTGCACTAAGATGCATCACCCTGAAAACCAGCCGAGTAGCACCGATCACAATCGCTGCAATCGAAACAATCCCGATAACCCAACTGCTAAGGCTGCTCGAGAACGCCTCAGCGGATACCTGCTCAGGCACCTGCTGAGGGGCAAACTGGCTAATCAGAACGAGAGAAACACCGAAAACCCCCGAGAGGAATGCCGCTGCGGAAAAAGCGACTTCACCTGCGATTCCCGCAGAAGGGCTGCCTAACGTGCGTTGCCCGCGTTTCTTGCTCCATGGCATCGGTAAGCGAGGCATTCGCGTCAAAGTTGGCTGTCCCCAAACCAAGGATCGATCAGCGGTTCCATCTGCTTCTTCGCCTCAGGAAACGGCCGCCAAACAAAGTGGTCTCGTACTCTCTTTACACCGCTCTCTATACCGCTACCGGCTCGCGACTCGGACGATAAAACCCAAGTTTTTCCAAGGCGGCATAGACTTCCTCGAGAGTCTTCTCACCGAAGTTGCTGATGGAAAGCAATCGGCGAGGGGTCGCATTGAGCAGATCTCGAACGGTTAGAATCCCCGTCTCTTCGAGGCAGTTCGTTGTCCGAACAGAGAGCCCCATTTCCGCAATACTCAGATCCAACCGCTCTCTTCGTAATCGAGCTTCTTCTTCTGCGCGAATCAGTGGAATTCGTGTCATCGCAAACCCCTCTCCTTTGACTTCCTATTCATTCAGTCCGCTCGCTCGGCTGCACTGGCTCATCCAATACGAAAAACCCGAGCGGCTGTCCCTGACTGGGTACCGAGAATCCTAAGTGACTCAGCAGCCACAAAAAAGTGTCCCAAAACAAAAAAAGATCGTTTTTTCCGAGGTTTAATTGCTATCAAATTGAATCCTCAGCCTGATGAAAGGCGATGGCTCCCACAAACTGGCGTCGCCAAGGCTGTTGACTAGCCGTAGCAGTGCAATCACAAACCCAAGCAAATCACCGAACACAGAAGTCCTTGCGGATTAACCAGACGATTCTCCACATGATTCGCTGCCAAGTCGGAAAAATCACCCTCGTGGCCAATATTTATGCACTCTTTACGCACGAATTCAGTGCCTGCCCTTGGGTGAAAATTCTGTGGCGGATATATATGTAGGGCAAAACAGAGACAAATTGGAGCTCGACAGAGGCGGAAAATTGACCGCCGCGGCCACGTGAAGGCCGCAGCTAATTCGGCGTTTCAACGGATTCGCCATGATGAATTTAAAGTCCCAAGACATTTCGACGAAACATTCTGGCGATGGACTCGATCTTGATTCCCTCCTCGCTCAGAACCCCAAAAACTTGGCTTTGCGCCGCCCTCGCCAAAACAGGCAGCGGGCGAAAGTCGCATGTCAAACATTCAACAACATTTAACTGCGAACCATCGATGAAATCCGATCACTGGAATTTCCTTGCCAATCTTCTAGGAACTCCCGGCCCAGCGAAAAGCCAGGAAGAGAAAAAAAAGAAACAAGCTGCAGAGTCAGAAGCCAGCTCCGATGAACCTACGGTTACATCAGAAGCGGAGCAGGTTACTTCAGCCGAATCCGTCGAAGTGCCTCCCGAAGTCACGGACTCAGTGTCAGAATCGGCGACGACTGCCGAAGCCAGCCGCACAACTGAGACACCAACCAAGCGTTCTGCCACCAAGGATGCTCTCACCAAGGATTCTCTGCAGACCTCAACTTCAATCACTCGGGAAGATGTACTGGATGCTTTGACGTCAACGGAACCACCGAAGGTACTACCGGGATTTGGTTTCGATGAGCCGGAAAATCAAGACTCGGAAAGCGAAGGCACTGAGGCTTCTTTAGCGGAGACAGCGAGCCTAGATCAGCTGACTGGCATCGACACCTCCAAAGACAACCTCAGCTCAAGTGACCATCCAACTCAATCGGCGTCTGAAACAAAAGCGGTAGCGGAGAGCACGCAACCCGTCGATGACGAGCCAGATGAAGAACAATCAGAGTCAGGCTTGGATGCATGGGGCCAGCTAGCAGCCCAAATCGGTTTTGCGCCACATGCAAAGCAGAACAGTGACGAAGCTCCCCGGCCCCGCAAACCTGCCTCACGCTCCGCGGATCAGGCGAGTGACCAAGGCAGGCAATCAAAACCGAGAACTCCCGACTCTGAATCAAACCCTTCGCCGACCGACCGATCCCCGGCCCCAAAGAAGGTGGAATCGTTTGGAGGATTTGGAGCTGGCTTAGGGTTCGATGATGAATCGGCTGACGAATCCATTAGCGAAGATCACTCGGATCCCATTGGCCAAAGCGTCTCCGAATCACCAAAGCCAAGCTCAGCGGACACATCATCGATCGCAGATTCCGACCTGGAACTTCCTGGTGGTTGGGCAACCTTTTCAACAAAGTCTGAAAAGTCATCGCCTGCGACCGGCAAGCGTCAAGAGAGCGAACAAAAGAGCTCAGATCAATCATCACATAGCCGCGGATCTCAGGACAAGACACGGCAAAGGAGTGATTCTCGGGAAAGCAAGAAAGCAGTTGAACGCGATACCGATCGACGACGTCGATACCGCGGCGAGGACGAGGACGGAGAATCACGCCCTCGACGCGAAAGATCAAGAACAAACGAAGAGAGAAACTCCTCAGACGATTCGAGAGGCCGAGACTCACGAAGATCCCGAGACAAGGATCACCGTGACGAAGATAACCGATCAGAAGATTCGAGCGGAGGCCGAAGGCGTCGCGGCCGCCGCGGGGCGAGACAGCGGATGTCTGATGAACAGGTTCAGCGACTAAACGATGACGCAGATTTCGACCAAAACTTGGAAGAACGCGAAGACTCGCAAGAAACGACCTCCAATGAAGATCGTAAGCGGGGGAAACGCCGTAGAGGTCAAGGGCGTGATGATCGCGGCGATAATGAAGAACGTAAACACCGATCCAGACGTGGCGAAGGTCGAAGAAAGCAAGACGAGCTTGATTCCGAACGAGACGACGAGGTAGAGGTTCGCAGAACCGAAAAGCCCCAAGAAGAAACCGAGGACGAGCCTTCGACTCGAGGTCGTCGACGTGGTCGTCGTGGTCGCGGAGGACGCAGCCGAAGAGACCAAGAGAGTCATGATCGCGAAACTAGCTCAAGTAACAAAGACCCACTTGATCGTGCTTCGGCGTTCGATGACGACTACGAAGATGATCACGAAATGGAAGAAATCCGACGTGGACAGCGATCCGGTAACCGAAGCCGTAATCGCGATGAAGACGAGCAAACGAGTGGCTCCGAAAATCGTGGCAGAAGACGCCGACGCTCAAACGACTCTGAAGATACAGATCGAAGCTCTCGAAACCGACAAGATCGAGACACAGAATCTTCGGGCGAACCTCGCGGCAGGCGAACCACGATTCCATCTTGGCTAGAAACCGTGGACCTCTTGGTAAACGCAAATATCGAGAACCATAAAAAATCCAAGAATGGTCGGGGAAGAAGCAATAAGAAACGCTAATTCAATCACTTCGAGATAGCGTTTTGATTGAACTATTGAAGATAGACCACTGACGGGAACCCGCTGGTTTGATATGCTGGGGACAATCTGGACAATCACGCACCCGCGGGTTTTGACATCCAGAACCGGTGGTCACTGATTTTTATTTTATCTGTGTGCTGGTGGCAGCCCTTACGACTGTGAGTCGTGAACCTGGTCAGGCCTTAACTGGAGCAGCCATAAGCGGTGTAGCTTTGTGTGAGGGCTGCCTCCAGCACGCAGATAAAAAGTAGAATCAGTACCGCAAGAGGGCTACTCCCGAAGCGGCGGGACTCATGAAGGCGATTCTGCAGGTTGTTTGACCTTGAATCTTGATTCGGTTTGTCAGCCCGTCTCTGAAAACCTTCCAACCATGGTGACTTGTTCGTCCGCGTGAATCGCATGTCTGAAGCATCACCTGCATCTACCGCCGACTCCGTAGACAACCGAACGGATTCCTACGTTGTTGTCGCCAGACGCTATCGGCCGCGCAATTTCGAAGAACTCGTTGGACAACAACATGTTGGACAAGCTCTTCGCAACGCCATTGAAACGAACCGCGTCGGTCACGCGTACTTGTTCACCGGCGCGCGTGGAGTTGGAAAAACCAGTACCGCGAGAATTTTCGCAAAGTCGCTCAATCACCCAGGCGGCCCCAGCGCAACTCCGGATCAGGAATCGGAGATCGCCAAAGCGATTGACTCGGGCGAAGATGTGGACGTCATTGAAATCGATGGCGCAAGCAATCGAGGAATCGATGAAATTCGCTCACTGAGAGCGAACGCGGGAGTACGTCCAAGTCGATCACGCTACAAGATTTACATCATCGACGAAGTCCACATGCTGACGACGCCGGCATTCAATGCATTGCTTAAAACGCTTGAAGAACCACCGGAGCATGTGAAGTTCATTTTTTGCACAACCGACCCAGAAAAAATCCCCATCACCGTGCTTAGTCGTTGCCAACGGTTCGACTTCGCTCCGGTTGAAATCCAAGAGATTGTTGCGCGGCTCAAATTCATCGTCGACTCTGAAAAAGCGGAAGCGGACGAAGCGGCGCTCGAGTTGATTGCCCGTCGTGCTGCGGGCTCCATGCGAGACAGCCAATCGCTTCTTGAGCAGGTTCTAAGCTTCAGCACTGGTCAGCTAACAGCTGATCACGTTCATTCGATGCTCGGCACCGCCAACGACGAACGCCTCCACCAACTCGCTCACGCCTTGGCCGACCGAGATGCCGCTGCGGCGCTCAAACTGATGGACAAAGCGGTGGATGAAGGTGTCGATGCAGGCAAACTGGCAGAACAACTTCTTGGCTACTTCCGAGATCTGATGGCAGTCACCGTCGGGTGCGATGCTTCAATGCTGAGACACGCAGCAGCATCGATGCACTCATCACTTTCCGAACTGGGCAATCGATGGGGACTTCAGACCGTTTTGGCGGTAGTGGGGCTGATTGATCAAACGTTGGTACGAACTCGCCATAGCGTCTATGCACGCGTTTTGCTTGAGGCAACATTAATTCAAATCTGCAATCTGCCGGATCTACAACGCATTGCGGATCTTGCCGATGCGGCAGGTCGCTATCAAAGCTCTTCACGTACTGCCTCTGGCGGAACTAGTGAAAAAAAAAAGGCTAGCCAGCCGGTAATCGGCTCCACCCCATCAATCTCTGAGCTATCCAAACCACAAGAGACCCGCAACCAACCACCTAGTGAAAACCGTTCAGAGACGGCGAGCAAAAAATCGAGCGAACAAGAGCCGAGCCACCAAGAATCGACTGCACCTTCGGTAGCGACACCAATCAATCAAGTCACATGGACGCCAACCAACGCAAATAAGGTCTGGCAAATCGTAATCAGCCGACTTGAATCGATGTCAGAATCACTTGCTCGCATGGTTGAGAAGGTAGAAGCCACCGGTTCAAACACGGCTAAACTACACCTACCTCATAACTCCAGCTTAGCGAAACGTCGACTCGAAACTCCCGAGCAAAGGGACGCAATCATGCAAGTCCTCAAAGAGATCACCGGCGGGAACATCTCCTTCGAAGTGGTGCTTCAAAACCCACCCACAAACGCTCAACAAGTGCAGCAAAAAATCAGCAAGCCGTCGAGAATGCAAAGAATGCGTGAGATTGAAAACAATCAACTCATCAAAGACTGTCTTGAAGTTTTTGAAGCTGAAATAATTAACGTTGACCAAAATTAAATAAGAACGTCAGTAGAATCCATTTCAGGGCAGTGCTAAGCACGCGATCGGCTGGTTAGCTTATCGCAAGCAGAAACCATCACCCATTTTTCCATTCACCTCAAACGGCTCAAAAAAATGTTCAAAGGCCTCGGCAATCTTGGCAACATCGCATCGATGGTTGGCTCTCTTCAAAAGCTTCCCGAGAAACTCAATGAACTCAATGAACGCATGAAGCAGGAAACGGTCAGTGCGAGTTCTGGGTGCGGCAAAGTAAACATCACCATGACTGGGACTGGGCATGTTCAATCCGTTGAAATCGCCCCCTCATTGACTGGCGAAGCATTGCAGCAGGCGATTCAAGATGCCACCAACGCGGCGGGTGCAGCGGCAAAACAACTTTACGCGGAGGCCATTCGAGAACTCGCTTCTGAACTCGAACTGAACCTACCTGGAATCGACAGCATGCTAACCAACCTAACCGGAGGGCGTTAACGGATGGCTGATCATGGAGGAGCAGTAGCAGAACTCGTCGACCAACTTGGACGACTCCCAGGGATCGGCAGGAAAAGTGCGGAGCGATTAGCGTTTCATCTGTTAAGAGTTAACGAAAACGAAGCGTTGGCTCTATCCGAGGCGATTCGACGCGTCCGACAGGATGTGCGTTACTGCTCAAAATGCTTCAACCTATCGGAGACCGAAGACTGCTTGATTTGCTCGGATCATGCGCGAGACCAGACTCGACTGTGTATCGTGGAGCAACCTCGAGACTTGATGAGCTTGGAACAATCGGCCGCCTTCAAGGGTGTCTACCATGTTCTACTCGGGCGCATTGCACCTCTAGATGGTATCGGCCCCGACCAACTCACCATTGAACCTCTAATTGATCGAGTGAGAACCGGTAATTTTGTCGAGGTGATCATGGCAACCAATCCCACGATCGAGGGCGACGGAACGGCACTCTACATCAGCAATCTTCTGAGCGAATTCCCGGTTGAAATCACTCGCTTGGCAAGAGGCATCACCGCCGGCAGTGTGCTGGAATATGCGAACCGCGAAATGATCACTGACGCCCTAAGCGGTCGCCAGAAACTATAATTGGAACGAAATTCGCTCAATTGTCAGAATTCTGAGCGTCAAATGCCGTTTTGACCCACAAATTTCGGCAAAACCTTCTTACAGTATCGGTCGGCGAGGCAAAACCGGCTGCAGTATTGCTGCACAGCATGGCCTCCCGAAGCAGATAAAACAAAAAAATTTTCGTCCAATTTCGAACTCGTTGACCGAGCCAGATTCGGTCACTGTCACTCAAGAGATCAACTGTCATGCGGATGTCGATGGGCCTTCAGGCTCGACAATTGCAAACTCAAAAACTCGCACCGCGGATGATCCAGTCGATGGAAATCCTGCAGTTGCCGGCGCTTGCGTTGCAGGAACGTATTGAACAGGAGATGAATGAAAACCCGCTCTTGGAACAGCAAGAACTCGATCCCCTAGCCCCAGACAGCATCGAGGAGACACCAGACAGAGACACTCGGAGTGAGAACGAAAAGGAGTTGATTGTCGACAACGATCACGACAATCAAGAAGATTTCGAACGACTCCAGAACATGATTTCTGAACTCCCTAATACGTTCGATGAATCATTCCGCCGCTCCTCTGGAGCGATGCAGGACGAATCGGATCGGCGACACGACTTGATGGCCAACGCGGTTTCGCGTCCAGAATCGCTCAATGATTTTTTATTACATCAACTCGCCGAACTTGATATTGATGATCGTCTCGAGCAGTTGGCTGAACGAATCATCAGCACCTTGGACGCTAGGGACGGTGGCTACCTTCGCACACCACTATCGGACCTCTTGCCCCAGAATCATGAACCGGAGGATCTAGTCCTCGCGGAGCAAGCACTTTCGGTTGTTCAGTCACTGGAACCAACTGGCATTGCAGCGCGCAGTTTGTCTGAATGCCTGCTGATGCAAATCAAGCCTGACTTTCCTCATTATGAGGAGATGCAAACGCTGATCGAAATGCATCTCGAGGATCTCGCGGAAAACCGACTCCCGCAAATCGCCAAACGTACCGGCTACAGCATCGAACTAATCCAAATCGTGCGTGCCGAACTACACGTGCTAAACCCAAAACCGGGTGCAGCATTTATGGAAACGTATGTTCCAAACGTCACTCCCGACATCATTCTCGAGCAGGACGATGAGGGCAATTACCAAGTGAAACTTGATGACGATCGAGTACCCACTCTATTCATCAGTGAGTACTACCGGCGTCGACTCCAAGATCCTAAGTGTACCGCAGAAGAAAAAGAGTTCATCAAAAGCAAAATCAACGGAGCCCAGTGGCTAATCGATTCCATCGAACAACGTCGAAGCACACTTACACGAGTTGCGCAAGCAATCGTTGAGCACCAGAAGAAGTTCCTTGACGAGGGTCCAGAATCAATTGAACCCCTCAAAATGCAACAGATTGCTGACAAGGTTGGTGTCCATGTCACAACGGTCAGCCGTGCTGTTGACGATAAGTGGATGCAAACGCCGCGCGGTATCTTACCACTGAAAAGGTTCTTCGTCGGTGGTACCCAAACAGAGGACGGTGATGATGTTGCTTGGGACACCATTCGTATCAAACTCCAAGACCTGATCGATAAAGAAGACAAGAGCGACCCCTACAGCGATGAAAAAATCGTTGAGGAACTGAAGAAATCAGGCATGAACGTGGCACGACGTACCGTCACTAAGTACCGCAAACGAATGGGCATCCCGAGTAGCCGGCAAAGGAGAGACTGGACGCTTCCAAGGAAGTAACAGTCAACTCACCTTTTAGCTTTGGTGACAGCCGCCTAGTGGCACCCTCTTTTGATTAGCAAGACGCAAAACTTGACGTTTCCAATCCACGGGAAATGATGCCGCTGTATCGTTCTTCCGCCGCGTCAATCAATCCCGTTTGCATGAATCTGAACCAACTTCTTGCCAGCCATCGCAACCAATTCGCAAACTATCACCAGCGAGCGACCAAGAGCATTCAAGAACTGAATGGTTTTGTGTCGTGGGTCATCGATCAAGCGTATCCAAAGAGTTGTTTGATGTGCGATGGCGATGCTGGAGACGAAACGTTCTGCAAACAGTGCTTCTCGGAACTATCGATCAGCGAAACGCTAATGACACGAGCTTGCTCTCGGTGCGCGCTGCCTGCAGACCCGATTAGCCAGCAACCCGAAGCGATACACAATGCCGCCGGTGCGGAACCAAAGCAAGAAAGCACCAAATCGCATTTTGTCACACAAGATTGCAAAGCATGCCGACACAGCAAACTTGAGTGGGATCATGCTCAATCGCTTTGGATCTATGACGGAATCGTCAAAGAAGCTGTAATTCGATGCAAGTACACACACAACCAGAGCCTCGCGCATCACCTAGGAATCCTGCTAGGCCAACAACTCAAAAATCACCCAATGTCTCTGCGACCGAGCCTCGTGACCCACATTCCGAGTCATTGGACGCGCAGGATGGCTCGAGGTGGTGAGGCGACGCGGGGACTGGCGCAAGCGGTCGCCCAAACCATTGGAGTCCCTTGCAAGAGAATTCTTTCGCTACGGCGTCCGATCGCTAAACAAGCCTGGCTCCGAAAATCGACCCGCTCGGAGAACCTGCGGAACGCATTCAAGCCATCACTCTTCTGGCACTCTTTCGGTACCTCAAGTCTCAAGAATCAGGATGTGCTGGTGATCGACGATGTGCTCACAACCGGTTCCACCGCGAATGAGTTTTGCAGGACCCTGCGTTCGCTCGGGGCCAGAAGCCTTTCCGTTGCCGTCATCGCGAGAGCAGTTTCAGCTGTAGACGCCCGCTCCAAAATAGTGGTTTCCTCATGAATCCACGTGCATTAATCGATTCGCTGCGTTTGAGAGTTCTTTTTCGCAGACCGTTCTGCCGGAGGACTCTTAATCGGTAATGAGGATGTCTGAAAAGGACGATACCATAGGAGCAACGAGATCCCAAAACGATACAGCAACAGGAGCCTGTAAGTCCTCCTCGAGCGTAATTTGTGAAGATTCACTGCTTCTCGTGCAAACCGTTTGCTCGAAATATCTTCGGTGCATGGTTTTTATTTCAGTTCAGATCGTTGCGAACCTCGGCATGGTCATAGCGTAGAAAATAAACGCCGCGAATTTTTCGAGCTAAACTAGCTGAACTTACACGCCCCCCCACAGAGAGCCTCGACCCCATGGCAGATTCCGAATCGACTTCCGAAGCGAAGACTCGAGCAGGAAAGCATCGAGCTGAAAGAAAACGGGCAGGAATTCGAAGCGGTGGTTTTCGGCGAGCAGTTCTTCGTGGACTCGGTGTCGTGCTCCCCCCACTGCTCACGATTGTTGTTCTCATCTGGGCTTGGTCGACAATCGAGTCCTACGTGCTAACTCCGATTGAATCGTGGGTACGCTGGGGAATCGTCGCAAATGTCGAGAACACGCTCTCTGAGATTCCAGCCGATGCCCAGCCAACCCTGACGACAAGGCGGACAGACGGTTTTACCTATGAGGGGGTCCGCTACGTCCCTGACCCCACCGGCCGCAGGTACTTACCCGAGGGCGTGAAGCGACTGGTGGACCAACGACTAGGCGATTTTGGGCCATTCACTCCAGCACCCTCGAGTGCCAACGCTTACTGGCATCGCTATGTGCAGCTTAGGTACTTGCAGCGTCGATTCGTTGTTCCCGTCTTCCTAATCTTGTTCACCACCGCTCTCTACTTTCTGGGCCGTATCGTCACGATTGGTCTGGGGCGGTGGGTGCTGCAGGGTTTTGAGCGAGCGATCCTGGGGACTCCTGTTGTCAGCAAAGTCTATGGCAGTGTGAAACAGGTCACTGACTTCGCGTTCAGTGAGCGGGAGATTGAATTCAATCGCGTCGTCGCGATTCAATACCCCAGAGAGGGAATTTGGTCGATTGGCTTTGTCACTGGCAACAGCATGCAAGGCATTGCGGACGTAACCGGTGAACCGATGCTCAGCGTCTTGATGCCGACCAGCCCAATGCCAATGACAGGGTTCACGGTTACGGTCAAAAAAAGTGAAGCCGTTGACCTTGATCTCACCATTGATGAGGCAATTCAGTTCGTTGTCAGCTGCGGCGTTGTGGTGCCATCACAGCAAATCCCCGGATCAAGCGATTCTGAGCCCGTCAATCAGACCGACTCAGTCGTCGACTCGGAATAGCCTCCGGAGAGGCAAACGCCGTGATCCTCAGCTTGGGATCGGAAAGTCAACTTCTTGTTAAAGCACTGTACTTTCCTTCTGAGCCCTGCAGAAACCCTTGGCTTGGTTCCCCAGTACGCACCCAAGGCAGATTGGCAGCATTCCGCAGATTGGCAGCATTCCGCAGATCGCCAGCATTCCTCGGGGTCGTACCTATTGAAAGCACCGTGCTGCGGGTATCCTGTATCAGTTGCGGGATAGGCATGGGGAACCATCGGTGGGAGTCTCAGCAACCGCGAGATTGAAAGCGGTTTGGCGGCCGAAATTCTCGCGGCTTGAATCCAAGCGATTTAACAAATCACAGACGAGCGGCACGAAGATTGGCGATCAAGAGATGAAGAAAGTCTACATCAAAACGGTTGGCTGCCAGATGAATGTTCTGGACAGTGAAATGGTGATCGCCGACCTGAAGCGTCACGGCTACTCAGTGGTGGACTCGCCGGAAGAAGCTGATTGCGTTCTCTACAACACTTGCAGTGTTCGCGAGCACGCTGAAGAGAAGGTCTACAGCGCCCTTGGAACGATTCGGCAAGCAAAAGAAAAGAACCCGGAGAAGACGATTGGCGTGATGGGCTGCATGGCTCAAAAAGATCAAGAAATCATCTTCAAACGAGCACCGTTCGTCGACTTGGTGGTGGGTCCAGGACAACTGCACACCATTCCCGGACTGCTGGAAAAGGTGCAAGCAGGGGAGGGTAGGCAGATGGCCGTTTCCCTTTCTCGCAAGGATGGATCGCAAGCGGTGATTGCGAGGAGTCACGAAACATTCGACCCACTGCGTGACCCCACGATGCGTCCCACCCCGTTTCAGGCTTATCTCAGAATCCAAATTGGTTGCGACAAGTTCTGCACGTACTGTGTCGTGCCGAACACTCGGGGACCCGAGCAGGGGCGGCCGCCTGAACAAATCCTCTCCGAAGCACAAACACTTGCCGAGCAAGGCTGCAAAGAAATCACGTTGCTTGGGCAAACTGTTAACAGCTACAAATTCCGGCACGATGATGGATCGCGTACCGATATGGCCTCGCTGCTTGAACAGCTTCACGAAATAGAGGGTATCCACCGAATCAAATTCGTCACCAATTACCCGAAAGACATGACTGAGCGACTACTGGAAACGGTGAGAGATTTACCGAAAGTTTCGCCCTACCTGCATGTCCCTGCTCAGAGCGGGTCCGATGTGATGCTAAAAAGAATGAAACGTGGGTACACCGTTTCAGACTACATGGAGATGTTTGAACGCATCGAACGCATTCTTCCCGAAGCGACCGTCAGCAGCGATTTCATTGTTGGGTTTAGCGGAGAGACGGAAGATGATTTCCAGAAATCGATCCAGCTACTTGAACGTTGTCGATTTAAGAACAGCTTCATCTTCCAGTACAGCGTTAGACCCGGCACCAAAGCGGCAGAAAATCTACCCGATGATATTCCTCGCGAAGTGAAGGTGAGGCGGAATAACGAACTGCTAGAGGTACAGAACAGAATTGCCAAGGAAGACAATCAAAAATTGATCGGTAGTGAGGTCGAGGTTTTGGTGGAAGGGCCGAGCAAGAAGAGCAAGAACAGCAACGACCCATCTGTCGTGCAAATGACTGGCCGTACCCATTGCGATCGGATCGTCGTCTTCGATGGCAACCTTCGACAAGCTGGTCAGTTTCTGCAGGTACACATCGATGATGCCAGCAGCCACACTCTGATTGGACGAGTTAAAACCGTTGAAGTCGTATCCATCGGAGGGCTCTGATTGCCCCGAGATGAACTTCTAAATTGAAAGCTGATAACGGCTGATTCCCCATTAAACCCGTCAGTGGAGTTGTCCCCTGAGTACCTCGTCTGCAAGTTCCGATATCACTTGGAAACAACTCGATAACGGCATGACCGTGTTGGTGCAGCCAATGCCGTGGCTTCGCACCGCAGCTTTCTCACTTGCACTTCGCGCTGGCGTTGACGTTGAACCAGATTTGCAAAGTGGCTTGAGCGGACTGACGTGTGAAATGGTTCAGCGCGGTGCGGGTAAGCACAGCAGCCGAGACTTGGTGTCGATCCAAGACAACCTCGGTATGGATCGATCCTCCGGGGTAAGCACTTCAACCTCAAACTTTGGTGCTTCGATGCCGGCTGAGTCGCTCAAAGAAGCACTCGCTCTATACGCAGAGATAGTTCTGAATCCGCATCTCCCCGAGAACCAACTCGAGGATGCCAAAATGATGTCTCTCCAAGAGATCAGAGCAAATCAGGACGAACCGACCCACCGAGTGATGCAGCGTCTGAGGCAATTGCACTACGGCAACGTCTTGGGCCGCTCGACTCATGGAACCGAGGACGGCATCTCGAGAATCAAGCAAGAAGATGTTCGTTGTTTTTTCGAAACGAATTATCACGCTGGTGGCTCGATTCTTGCAGTGGCAGGTAACATCGAAGCGGATCAAGTCTTTGGCTGGGCAGAAAAGTCCTTTGGCCAGTGGCAGACGAAGTCGCTACCCGAGATGGCACCGGCCTCTGGCAAGAGTGGTTACGAACACATCAAGTCAGGATCGAGCCAAACGCACATTGGTTTCGCATTTGAAACCATCCCCTACGGGCATCCCGATTATTTTCGCATGCGTGCCGGAATTGGAATCCTTTCTGATGGAATGAGCAGCCGCTTGTTTGACCGAGTACGTGAACAACAGGGACTTTGCTACACAGTAACGGCTAGCTGCCACTCACTGAAACAACATGCGGGCGTCTTCGGGTATGCCGGAACGACACCGGAGAGGGCCCAGCAAACTCTGGATGTGACGCTAAACGAAATCAACGGCATGACCGAGGACTTAAGTGAATCAGAACTCGAACGCTGGAAGATTAGAATCCAAAGCCTTCTGATCATGGAACAAGAGTCCAGCGCATCGCGAGCCTCATCACTCGCTTCAGACTTTTATCAAGTCGGGCGACCAATCACCACGGAGGAACTGGAATCAGCAATTGAATCGTTGACGACCGAACAGGTCCGTAGTTATTGGCAAGACCATCCTCCATCCGACTATCGAATTGTCACGCTCGGCCCTGCCCCCTTAAACACTCCCATCGATCCTATTTCGACACCGGTCCAGTAAGCATGCCCGTCTTCCGTGAAACCACACTGAGCAATGGACTACGCATTGCCGCAGAAATTGATTCCCGAGGCTACTCTGCTGCATTCGGCTATTTTGTTCGAGCGGGATCTCGAAACGAGACCGATCAACAATCTGGGCTCAGCCACTTCTTAGAACACATGATGTTCAAGGGTACTGCTCGACGCTCGGCCGCCGACGTGAATCGGGAACTCGATGAACTAGGAGGGCAGGGCAACGCCTACACCACGGAAGAGCAGACGGTCTACTACGCAACGGTTCTGCCGAAATTTCAGGATCGATTGCTCGACTTGCTTACCGACATGCTCACCCCTTCGCTTTCGACTGATGAGTTTGAAACGGAACGCAAGGTGATCCTCGAGGAGATTGCCAAATACGAAGATCAACCACCTTTTGGTGCGTTTGAACGATCCATGGAAATCCAATTCAGTCCGCGTGGCCTTGGAAGGCGAGTCCTCGGAACGACTGAATCCATCCAAGAAATGACGGCCGCTCGAATGCGGGAATATTTCCTTACCATGTACCGCCCAGAGAATCTTGTACTCGCAGCAACTGGTAACATTGACTTCGATGCCATGGTGGAACAGGTTGAGACACTCACCTCAGATTGGTCACAAAGACAAGCCACCGAAACAGATCCGGTTAGTTGCGATGCAACGAATTCACTTCCGCCCGGAATTAGCCTTGAACCACAACTAACCATTCCAGAGATTAGTCAGTCCTACTTAGTAAGAATCAGCAGCGGCCCTTCCGAAGCATCCGAGGATCGGTACGCAGCACGCGTCTTAGCTTCCATTCTGGGTGACGAAGGGGGCAGTCGCATGTTTTGGGATCTGATTGATACAGGACGCGCAGAAGTGGCAACGATCTGGCCACACGAGTTCACCGACTGCGGCGCGTGGTTTACGTACCTCGTTTGCGACCCCGCCGACGTAGCTTCCAATCGCGACCAGATCGACCGAATCCTATCTGATGTGATCCATAACGGGGTGACTCAGGAAGAACTCAACCAAACACTGAACAAGGCTTCTGCAGGCATCATCATGCAGAGCGAGCGTCCGAGCAACCGACTCTTTGGCCTCGGTAGTCGCTGGCTAACCAAGCGGCAATACCTCAGCACCGACGAACGCCTTGAGAAGATCAAACGAGTAACCATCGGCGATGTCGCGAACGCAGCCAAAAACTACTTCCAAGACACATCACACATCGAGGTGGTTGCATCTGGCGATTGATGCGGATTAAACCGTATCCGCCAAGCGGTCAATGACAGCAGTGCTATCGCCAAACTGCTGAGCCTCCGCTCCCATCTGCTTCGTCATCCAAAGATAGAGATTGCATAACGGTGTTCCGTTCTCGTAGCGAAGATGCCTTCCGGTACGAATTCTCCCGGCTCCACCACCGGCAAGCACAATGGGTAGATCATCATGGTTATGACGATCTCCATCGCTGATTCCACTTCCGTAGACAATCATACTGTTATCCAACAGTGTCTTGCCGTTGACCTCGCGAACCTGACTCAAGCGAGAGAGAAAGTAGGCGAAACGATCGATATGAAACCGATTGATCTTGGCAATATTCTGCTGTTTTTGCTCGCTCTTGCCATGATGAGAAGAATCGTGATGCCCGTCGGAAACACCCACTTCTGGGTAGCTTCGATTGCTACCTGCATTGGTAAACATGAATGACAAAATTCGTGTGCTATCGGTTTGCATGGCGAGCGTCATCATGTCGAACATCAGTTCGGCGTGCTTAGTAAGATCGTGCGGCACACCCGCTGGTCGAGGAAAGTCAGGAACCCCCTCCTCATTGACTTCCAGCCTGTCGACGCCAGATAGACGGTTCTCAACATCCCGCACTGAATAGAGATATTCATCCAACTTTCGCCGGTCAACCGCAGGCAACGTCTGATGGAGCCTCTTCGCATCATCAAGCACAAAATCAAGAACACTCTTACGATACTTCTCGCGAGTCGTTTTGGCGCGTTTTGTCTCTTTGGTTGTTTGACCGGCAAAGAGTCGATCGAAGAGAGCCCCCGGATCAATTTCCTTGGCGACCGGGTTGGTGGGTCCACGCCAAGACATGTTTGAGGCATACGCGCAACTGTAACCACTATCGCAATTACCAGCCTGCGCACTCGCTTCGAGCCCTAGCTCCAGCGATGAAAATCGCGTCGCCTTCCCTACCTGTTCAGCAGTTACTTGATCGATGGAAACTCCGTTCTGAATGTCCGCTCCATTTGTCTTCCTTGGATGTGCACCGGTTAAGAATGCTGCCACACTGCGAGCGTGGTCACCACCGCCATCACCATGAGCCCTCGCTCCATCAAGAGTTAACCCGGTTAGCACATTGAAGGAATCTCGGTACTTCGCAATCCCTTCCAACGTTGGCGACATGGTGTAATCAACACCCTCCTGCGAGGGCGTCCAGTCAGCCATGTGTATTCCATTGGGAACATACAGAAAGGCCATGCGAAGTGGATGCGACGTGTCACTTTCCGCAGCGGACAGTAATCGAGTAGCAGACATCGCATTCAACAGCGGCAAAGCGACCGTTGTTCCCATGCCTCTCAGCAGCGTTCTTCTCGATAAAGTTTCAGCCATCACTTCTCTCGCTTATTCGCGGTGTCCCTGCTTTTGAAACGGATCACTCAGGATGATTCCGGCAATCAAGTAAGCAAATTGATTATCGTTTTGCTTCGTGTATTCAACAATCTGATCCAGAGCACACTGATCGTAATACTCAGTTCCACGCCCAGTCGCATAAATCAACATTTTCTCAACAACACATCGAACGAAATCTTGCTCACGTTTCCCTACCAAGAGATTTCGCAATTCCCCAGCGCCCTCGAACACGGTTCCGTCGGGCAATTCTCCACTCGCATCGACTGCTTCGCCTCCCTCAGAAGTTCGCCAGCGTCCGACAGCATCAAAATTCTCCAGTGCAAAACCCAGTGGATCCATCATCTGATGGCACGCAGCACAAGCGGGATTCTGGCGATGCTGCTCCATTCGCTCTCGTAGGGTTCCGCTAAGTTGCTCTTTTTCAAGCTCTGGAACATTAGGTGGGGCTGGAGGTGGCGGAGTATTCAGGAGGTTATCGAGAATCCACCGCCCTCGTTTTACAGGACTGGTTCGAGTCGGATTGCTCGTCACAGTGAGCACGCTTCCGTGCGTCAGCAGTCCACCCCTCTGCGTTCCGGCTAATGACACCTGACGAAAATGTTCACCCCGCACACCAGCGATGCCGTAGTAGTTTGCAAGGGTTTCATTCAGAAACGTAAAATCTGCATTAAGCAGCGTCGTCACTGGCAGATTCGCTCTCATCACTCCCGCAAAGAAAGTCATGGTTTCGCGACGCATCAGATCACGAATCTCATCGCTATATTGAGGAAAGGCTTTGGAGTCAGGGGCAACCGTATCGAGGTTTCGCAGTTGCAACCACTGACCAGCAAAGTGCTCAACGAATTGATTCGACCGGCTGTCTTGAATCATTCGACCAATTTTCTCAAGCAACCGTTTCTCGTCGGTTAGCGTTCCCTGATGAGCCATAAGAAGCAATTCATCATCCGGCATACTGCTCCACAAGAAGTAAGAAATCCGAGTCGCTAACTCGTACTGATTCAGAGAAATCGATTCATCCTCAGCGTGTCCCGCATCTCTCTCCACCTTGAACAAGAAATGCGGAGACACCAAGACGGCCTGCATCGCGACCTGAATTGAAGCGTCAAAGCTACCACCATCCGCCCGAACCGAAGCAGATAATTGAGTGAGTCGCTGCACCTCATCATTGGTTGCGGGCCTCCGAAATGCGCGACTAGCGAATCGACCAATCACGAGACTCGCTGCCTCGTCCTCTGTCAGATCATCACTGGGCTGCGCGAAGATCAAACGCTGATGACTCGCTGGTAATTTCGGAGCGATATCCGGATTGGTTACTGCCTCCTGTCCCTCAAGTTTCACCGAAAACAGGTGTAAGTTGCGATCCGCTTTACCTTCGACGTAATAGTCATTGATGAAGGTAAAATCGATCTGCCTCTGACCAGGTCTAAGTCGAAACCATGTGTGATATTCTTGCGGCTCGGACGATGGCACATCGACGACTCGACGTTCTCTCCCGCAGACCACCTCGACCTTAACCGGCTCATCTCCGCCCTGATCACCCCTTGCTCGAATCGTCAATTTGAAGCGGCCAGAAAATGGCAGATCGACGGGCAAAGAGACGGTTCCACGACTCGCGAGTACCACCGCACGTCCACGAGCATAGCGATCGCCTCCGTCAAGCTGAGACGCTTGCTTCTCGACCTCAAAAATCATCGGAGCCGGTGGGGTGTAAATTGCTTTTCCGGTGATATCAATCGCCGCGTCAAGATACTTCTCCATCAACAACGGAGGAAGCGACAGAACATCACCGATGTTGTCAAAGCCATACCCCACATCATCGCCGGGAAAACCATCAGCAGGTGTATAATCAACCCCAGTGAGATCTCTTATCGTATTGCGATACTCAAAGCGATTGAGTCGACGCATCGCAACCTTACCCGCGTTGGGATCATGAACACAATCAACGGACGTAGCACATTTACTAAGCAATTCGATGAATTCGGATCTCAATCCTGTTTCAAGCTGAGGCCCATCCGCTGGTGGCATCGTCCCATTTCGCAACTGTGAAATGGCTCGAATCCAAACGCTACGATTCCTTCGCAAGTCATCGACTTCTAGATCTTGGGTCAGCGCAACCTCTTCTTGCTCTCCATGACAGTCATAGCAGTAAGTACGAAGTAGCGGGACGACTCGACTGCGAAATAACGCATTGAGTTCAACATCTGCAGCATCAACAGAGGTGTCTTCCCCTCGTGCTACCCAAGAACCATTGAAGAGACTCGCCAACACGAATCCTGCAGCGACCAGAAGACTCCTGTAACGACCCATACATCGCATCACGAAATGTGAGCTCCCGTAGTCTCAACATAAACCGCGTACAGTGACGTGCTCGCCGTCATAAACAGGCGATTGCGGTGGGTTCCTCCGAAACACACATTGCTGCAGATTTCAGGCAAAAGAATTTGACCAATCCGTTGACCATCTGGGGCAAAGATATGCACTCCGTCATATCCATCCCCTACCCAGCCAGCACTGGCCCAAATATTCCCATCCACGTCCGCGCGAATCCCATCGGCAAAGCCAGCTTTCACTTCGCCATCGACCTCCAAAGCCATCGACGTAAATTCGCGGCCATTTGAAAGCTTGGACTCCTCTCGCACATCCCAAACTTTGATCACTTCTTTTGCATCAGAGTAGTGCGAGGCACCAGTATCAGCTACGTAGAGCAATTGATAGTCGGGTGAAAAACAAAGGCCGTTCGGCTTAAAGATCTCATCAGCAACCTGAAAGACTTTGCCCGTTTTTGAATCAATGCGATAGATCGCCTCTTTTTGATATGGCTGAACGGATCCGGTATCGGCTCGACGCCCCTCGTAGTTCATCAGCCCGCCATATCCGGGGTCAGTAAACCAGATATCGCCATTGGGATGCACCACTGCATCATTTGGCGCGTTGAAAGATTTCCCGCCATAAGAATCCGCGAGCACGGTCACGCTGCCATTGTGCTCGTAACGCACTACCTGTCGGGTTAGGTGTTGGCAAGAAATCTGCCTCCCCTGAAAATCAAACGTATTCCCGTTACTGTTTCCTGACGGCTGTCGAAAGGTACTGACATGACCATCCTCTTCTAGCCAACGCAATTGGTGATTGTTGGGAATATCGCTCCATAGCAGATAACGTCCCACTCCATTCCAAGCGGGACCCTCAGCCCAAAGCATGTTTGGACTGTGATACAGACGCTGAATCGGAGCGTTACCAAGCTTGTATTTTTCGAATCGCTTATCCAATGCAATCACATCCGGCTCGGGATAACGAACCGGCGGTGCGTCAGGACCATAGTCACGAGCAACTGCTGCTGTCGTAACGGCGCCCAAAGCTGCAGCAAGAAAGGAGCGACGATCGCTACCGGCAAGAGGACGATCGCTACCGGCAAGAGGTTGAGCAGCGGTTCTATCTGTCATTGGTAATTGCCTCGAATAAAAACACAAACTGGCGAGCCACGGCAACCAAAAACCCAAGCTTACTTCGTTGAGAACTTGAATAAGGTCGTTGTTTTATAAACACCATCGGGACGCAGGATTGTCGATGGAAACTGATCCTGATTAGGACTATCAGGATAGTGCTGCGTTTCTAAACAGAAGCCTCCTCGATGCACGTAAGGCTTGCCGGACTTACCCTTCAATCGACCATCGAGAAAGTTACCGCAGTAAAATTGAATCCCCGGTTCCGTTGTGTGAATTTCCAGAACTCGACCACTAATTGGTTCGTGGACGGTAGCGGCATGCGCCAAACCCTCTTCGTCACGATCAAGAACAAAATTATGGTCATAACCAAGACCGTACTCGAGTTGCTGGTCCTTCTTGCCGATGTCGCGGCCAATCGCCTTTGCAACCGTAAAATCGAACGGCGTGCCGGTGACTGCAGCGAGTTCACCGGTTGGAATCAGAGTCGAATCAACAGGGGTGTACCGACTCGCATTAAGCATCAACTCATGATCCAGAATCGTGCCGTTACCTTCACCCTTCAAATTGAAATAGGTGTGCTGTGTGAGATTAACGGGAGTCGCTTTATCGGTGGTCGCATGATAGTCGACCGTTAGCTGATTTGAATCATCTAGCTTGTAAGCCACGGTGATGCTCAGATTACCGGGATACCCCTCTTCTTTATCCTTAGCAAGATACTTTAACTCGACACCCTGCCATCCCTGACCATGGATCGCCTTGGCATCCCAAACCACTTTATCAAAGCCGATTACGCCTCCATGCAAATGGTTCGGTGAATTATTGACCGCAAGAGAATAGGTCTCGCCATCGAGTGTAAACTCGCCTTTTGCAATTCGATTACCGTAACGCCCAACGATTGCACCGAAGTAAGGTTTGTCGACCGCGTTGATATAATTTTCAACGTGATGGTATCCCAACGCGATATCACCCATCTTGCCGTCTCGATCGGGAACAACAATCGAGGTAATGATGGCACCAAAGTTTGTAACCTTGACCTGCACTCCACTCTGATTCGTCAACGTGTAAAGCTGAATGCTGTCAAAGTCCTGAACTTTCTGAGCAGAGACGTGACTACAGAAAGCAAGCAACGGCAAGAGACACGCGAATATTTTCTTCATGGTAAAAATGGCTGAAGTGTGAGTTGGCACAACCCTTTTCGGGACTAGATCAATTGGATGTAAGTTTAAGAAGTAGCAAGGCACAATGCGACACTTTGCAGCAGATTCTTCTTAAAACGTGATCGAGTTTGTTGAATCGGATCAATGGAAGCGATTCACATGCCGATTGCGAGATTTCACCAAACATCGCCCCGTGACCAACCGCACCCCAGTGGCACCCCAGTGGCTCAACTGCACCCCGATTTAACATCCGCAAATCGGCAAAAGGAATAGCTACTGCAAGTTCGGAGCTTGGGCTATCATTACCGGGCAACAAACTCGCATCAGAAAACGGTCCAGTCGCCCCAAGAATTCCCCTCGCGACTCTCCAACCACTCGCCAGTTCTCCGAACCCAACGACTCACGAAGCATCTTCGACCATTGCTCAAAAATGCTTTGAATCTGCTGCAAAAGATCGCCTGAAACCGTGGACGAATCGAACACAACCCGCCCACCCCTGGACGCCCGAATCATCCGTATTAGATCACCAGAGGATGCTCGATAGACGGCTCCATCAAAAAACACTCGCCGCAATTCCGCATCTGCATTGAACTGGAAGACGGGATCTTCTCCACAGTAAAGCGAAAACTGATCCTGATCGCGAAAGCCGACAATCACCTTGCATCCCTGCAGCGTAATCTCGCCACGACAGCGAAAATTCTTTCCGTCGCGCAGCAAGTCCTCCCGCGCGAACTCTTGCTTTGCCATCTCATCCAATCCAAACGCAGTTAGCCTCGAGTGTTATCGACATTAAAGCAGATCACTAACGCCTGACTTTCCAACTTGCATGCGGGACGTGTGCCTCATCCATAAACTTCACAGCACGCTGCACCAAGTCGGCGTGACTATCAGCAAGATCGTGTTCTTCAAACAAGTCATCATCGAGATCATAGAGTTCCACTGGACCGCTAAACATCGGCTGACGAATTGCCTTCCATCGACCAAAGCGAACCGCTTGTCGACTGCCTTTCTCGTAAAACTCCCAGTAGAGATAGCGATGCTGTTTTTGCCGATCAAGATGCCCCATCAAAGTGGGAGCAAAACTGACACTGTCAACCTCGCTGGGCACATCTGCATCAGCCAGCTCAGCAGCTGTTGAAAACCAGTCGCCAAAATAACCGATATGTTTCGAAGTGGTTCCAGCAGCAACCGTCCCTGGCCACCAAGCAATCGTGGGCACCCGAATCCCTCCTTCGTACAGAGCACGCTTGGTACCGCGAAGACCTCCCGACGGATCAAACCGCTGCAAATCATGACCGGCTTCATCGTGGGGGCCATTGTCACTTGTAAAAACCACAAGCGTCTTCTCACTCAACTCTAACTCAGCAAGAAGATCAAGAATCCTACCAACATCTCCATCCATCCGAGTGATCATTGCCGCCTGACCTTTATCCTGCGATGGCCAACTCTCTTGTGCGTAAATACCATAATCAGGAACCTCCGCACCATCGCCGGTCATCCGAGTACCTTCGTTGTTCGCATGCGGTGCGGTTAAAGGAAGGTACAGAAAAAACGGCTGATCACGGTGCTCACGAATGAAACGCAATGATTCATCAATAAACAGGTCATGTGAATAATCCAGTCGCTTCGTTGCGGCACCGCCAACAAAGCCACCGTAAGCGCGATCGGCTCGTCGCGTCACATTCCGCAATGGCAACTTACGATCATTATCCCAGAGAAACTCTGGAAAGTAGTTGTGCGCATGGACCTGGTTTGCATAACCAAAAAAACGATCAAAACCTTGCTTGAGCGGCGAGCCCGGCTGATCAACCTCACCGAGACCCCATTTACCAATCAGCGCGGTTGCATAGCCAACAGACTTGAGGATTTCAGCAACCGTTACATCCTGAGCACGCAAACTTTGAATCAGCATGTCGTCGCCGCCGGCATTACCTCGAACGTGGGTATGCCCCATATGCTGACCAGTCATTAGCACACTGCGGCTCGGAGCACAGACCGTGTTCCCCGCATAGAACTGGGTGAACCGCATACCCTCTGCCGCCATTTGATCCAGTCGTGGTGTCTGAATGACTTCCTGACCAAAGCATCCAAGATCACCATAACCAAGATCGTCTGCGAGAATGAAAATCATGTTGGGCTTTGAGACGGACGAGTCTGCTGAATTTGCATCCTTCGCAACGCAGATAAAGAACACGAAACCCAGGGCGATAGCCACCAGGCAACGAGCCAACGCCAAAACTCGACGCTCAGGTTCAATTAGTCGTTTCACGATGTGGCACTCTTCCCTTGAAAACTTATTGAAAACGAGAAAACAACAAATCAAGATCACTCGCCAAAGTCAGGCCAATCGTCCAAGCCTCCCCTGAACGAATTCCAACAGTTCTTTGGCGACGACTGACGCCTCTTTTACTTGACGGCTAATCTTTAGGTTGATCCCACAAGCGATAGGGATCGTCCAATTCACGTTGCTGCTCGAGCAATAGTGACTCCATCTCTGCTCGCTTAGCCGCATACTTTGGATCCTCCGCCAAATTACGTTGATGCGGTTCTGGGGCGACTCCGGTGACTTGCCGCACAACCTCCTGGTGATGCTGCTGGATAAGTTCATTTGGATTGTTAGCGAGATTAAACAACTGAGTCTCCCTCACCGCTCCATCCATCACATCGTATTTAATCAACTTCCAATC
>JBMHCO010000056.1:0-6170 GCA_049889895.1 Rubripirellula sp. | reverse complement strand
GATTGCCATAACTCCACAGCTCCCTCGAATCATGCAGTGCGATCGATGGAACGAATGCATACTGATCGATTGCTGGCGGTATCTGAATTTGCGAGCGGTCGTACTGCTGCCAATATTTTTGGGGAGCAACGAACGGTAAGTGGGGGCGCCAGAAGCCGACGCCGAGAAAGAATGGCTTCCCTTCTGGGGGAAGATCTCGCAAAACAGAAGCCGCTAAATGAGCGATCTGTCCATCCCGATAAAAGGTATCAGGTACGTCCAACGACTCCATGACGGGTGCTTTTGAAAACTGATTTTTTCGCAACGGCTTGGGTGTGTTGTAATGAATGGTGTCGGCAGAATGCGTTCCTTTATGTAAGACCTCATCAATCGACCATGATTGGCGGTCTTGTGTCTCTCCCATGTTGTGAAACAGCTTGCCAATATTCTGGCAAAAGTAGCCACGTTCTTTGAAGAATTGTGGCAGCGTGACCAGTGCCTCTCCCAGTTGGGAAGCCTCCCTAAAGTTCTTACGAAGATCGTCAACCTTGACGGTATTAGGACGCAAACCCGTCAGGAAAGAACTTCGAGAAGGGTTGCAAACCGCTTGCTGACAGTATGCCTTATCAAACACAAGCCCACGGCTCGCGAGTTCCGTAAGATGCGGCGTGATCGCGACGTTATCACCATAAGGTTGAATGAAACAGTTCAGATCGTCGGCGACAATCAGCACAATGTTGGGAACACGTTCACTTCGAACTACAAACGCTAAAGAAGCATGAAAGAAAAGAATCAGCGTCATCCGCGTAAATACTTGCATCGTCTTTAGCTGACCCCTTGAGAATATCGTGACTGCTTGATCAATCGAGCACACACTTTTTATAAACTGTTATGGAATTGCCTCAGTGTAATTAAACTAAATGCGTTACTAAAACATGAAATTAAGTGGCTCTCAACAACCTCGATTTCCCTGTCTCGTTTTTGATTGAAAGTATTAAGAACCATGCGATTCGCTATCTCCTTTGCCTTTTTACTTTCGATGAGCACCTTCGCTTGTGCGAACACTTTCTCTTATGCAATTGTGGTCTCCTCAGACACGAAAGAAAAATCTGATTGGTCGGAGGTGGTTTCTGTACTGGAAAAAAAATACCCTAAGGCGACCACCATCGTTTGGAATACATCACCGAAAGAAGTATTGGAGGCGTTATCAGATATTCACCCTCAGTACAGTTGTTTCGTCGCACGGCCCAACGAGGTAACTCGAGAATTTGTCGCGTCAGTTCATCGACTCACACGTGATCTCGATAGCGACCCGTACTGCGACACACTTTGGGGAATCCTCACTGGCTACGATGCCGCAAATGCACTTCGGATTGCGTCAAATGAGCAACCGTTGACCATCGATCGAGTAGCAGCAGGAACCGAAATTGCATTGTCGCAGTGTAAGGAGGGAGTATGGTACGACGAATTAGAGCAGTACAAGCAAGTCGAGAAAAAGTTAGGAGCAGCAATCACCCAGCTTGAGGGACCAGCTGATACGACGCTAGCTCTGGCTAACACGTTACGTAATGGTTACACGGATCTTTTTGTCACATCGGGGCATGCAACAGAAAGAAATTGGCAAATAGGTTTTCGGTACAAAAATGGCTATTTTCAATCTGAATCCGGAAAAATGTTTGGCCGCCCTACGTCTGGCAATCGGTTCCGCATTCAGTCGACCAACCCAAAGGTTTACTTAGCAGTCGGTAATTGCCTCATGGGTCATATTGATGGACCTGACGCGATGGCACTTGCTTGGATGAATGACATCAATGTCCAGCAAATGGTCGGATACACGGTACTCACTTGGTACGGATATGGTGGATGGGGAGTGCTGGATTACTTCGTTGAGCAACCGGGCCGCTATAGCTTGGCACAAGCTTTTCACGCGAATCATCACGCGCTGATTCATCGAATCGATACTTGTTTCCCAGAGTTAACTGGTCGACTGATCAGCCCCGGATCTCGAAGCCTACCGTCCGCTAAACCCAACGAACTGGGACTAAAGCTCGGTCTAACAGATTTTGATTCCCAGGGTCTACTATGGGATCGAGACACGGTTGCCTTCTACGGCGATCCTGCTTGGAAATCCGTGATGGCAGACCTACCAAAGGCGTATGAGCAGAGCTTAACAATGGAAAATGGAATCCACACGTTAACCATCACGCCAATGAAAGGAATTGAATCTTTTAATCCGATCAACATCAACGGTTCACAACGAGGAGGACGTCCAATTATTGAGTTCATTCCTCAAAGAATTGAAAAAGCCACTATCATCGAGGGTGAAAATTTTGAACCGGTTATCACTGATGATTTCATCCTGGTCCCAAATCACGCTGCGAAAAATCACGGCAAGGAATTGGTGATCCGTTTTCGTGCAGATTTTAGGAAATAGCTGAGCGGCTCATTGCAGCGTACTTACCGTCTCCCACTGACTGAATTCCGACCAAACTGGTAAATGGTCTGAAATCTGCAATGCATCACTTAGGCTAAGACCCAATTCTTTCTCCATGTCAAATACACCCCAAGCCCCCGTAAATTCGGTGGTGTATACGCCACTAAAGAGAAGATTATCGTACGTTTTCGTTCGGCGAGTGTTGGTCGGCACACCTTCAACGGACCACTTCATCGCCGGTATCGATCGCAAAGCTCCAAATTGATTGGGATCCGCATTGAGGTCACCTAAGAGAATCACATCGTCTTCATCCATTCGATTCTGTTGCATCACCCGAAATACGTCAGCTAGGGCATTGATTTCTTGAGGAACCTCATCGGGATCCGTGTGCGTGTTAACCATCCAAAAACTGAAAGCCCGATTCGGCTCTCGCGTCTTCGCACGGAAACGGGCAACAAATGGCGGGCGATGCAGGAGGTCATCGGGATCGGAGATGGTTCCAATCGAACCCGGATCATACTCGATCCGTTCAGTATCAAAAATAAATGCGTATTGTTCCTTGCTAACAGTTCGACCTAAACGAGGTCCGATAAGAAAGCTGTAATTTCGCTGACCAGCATTAACAGCCTGAGTCAATCGAGGGAGGACATCACTCTCTTTCGAACGGACTTCCTGAATTGCGACCAAATCAAAACGCCGAATGATTACGGCAAGAGCGTTAACGACATCCGGTTTACTCATCTTACTTTGGCCTAACACCTGAATATTAAAACTCGCAATGCGTAATGGACGATCAACCGTTGAGAAACTGTCGACGCTCCTATTCGGTACTAGGCCTCCTTGATTCGCAAAAGGATTTTGTTCATTCGCGGAAGCGTTTCCCAACTGGGGTAATTCCGCCGATTCGGTGGCGTCCGTTGACGCCGAAGATCCATCAAGAATCGCGCTCAGATCAAACGGCAAAAGCCCCGTAAGACTGCCACCTGAAAATGCAGTTATAAAAATCCATATCCACAGATTGATGCGTCTAGTACGCCGCGCCATCTAAGACCTCACTGTCTTCGACTCATGATTGGGTGTGACGATCGATTTTCTCTATCATTAGTTCACACCCCGGATGTGGTGATGAGCAGATAAAGGGAAACCGCTGGTTCATTGCCGGGAAATCATAGATTGATCGTCTTTTCCCGTTCTGTTTAGATTACCAGAAACCGGTTCACGACCAAAAGACTGACGTAGGCCTGAATTGGTGGTAACCGTTACACCCAGTCGTTCCTAAGCCGAACTCATCGAGCAGGCTTGGTAACATGTGTCCAGCTTACTCGACACACTAAATCAAGAACGTCACAAATGCTGCGAGCCAAAATGAGTGCCTGGAAATTAGCGATCGTATTCTTACTCGTTTGCATGCCTGTATCACTGGCGTTGACATCCAGTCAAGAAGCAAGAGCCGATGAGAAGAAACTGCCTATAGCTGGTGAAACTTTTCAGAATAATGGAAACACCGCGTTCATTATCCGGCCAACGCAGGAGGTGGTTCAGCAACCGTGGGTCTGGTACGCGCCCACTCTGAAAAACCTACCGGGCCGAGAAGAAACGTGGATGTTCGAAAGATTTCTCGAAGCGGGAATCGCAATCGCGGGAATCGACGTCGGGGAATCTTACGGTAGTCCAACTGGAACGAAAAAGTATGGCGACTTCTATGAGTATCTCGTCCAAGAAAAAAACTTCTCTCCCAAACCTGTACTCCTCGCAAGAAGTCGAGGTGGACTTATGCTTTATAATTGGGCATGTCAGAACGCCGATAAAGTCGCAGCTATTGCTGGAATCTATCCCGTCTGTAATCTCATTAGCTACCCTGGACTTGAAAAAGCAAAATCGGCCTACGGCTTAACCTCAAGTGAGATGTCCGCTCGCATCTCCGACCACAATCCGATTGATCGACTGGCGAACCTCGCCAATCATGACGTACCGATACTTCATCTACACGGTGACCAAGACAGCGTGGTCCCGCTGGAGCAAAACTCCGCAATCGTTCAAAGTCGCTACCAAGAATACGGTGGTGAGATGAAAATCAAATTGATGCGCGGGCAAGGTCATAACATGTGGACCGGCTGGTTCCAAGATTCAACGTTGACGAACTTTGTGATCCAACACGCTAAATCCTCTGTAGCAGAAGATACGCAAAACCATCCATCTAACGCGCAACCATTATGGTTGCACGTGCGCGGCAATGACGGTCCCGGAAAACACAGGCACGTGGTACTAATCGCCGCTGAACAAGAATACCGAAGCGAGCAATCTCTACCAATGCTCGCCAATGTTCTCGCCAAACGTCACGGATTCGATTGCACTGTCCTATTCTCAGTTAATGATCAAGGATTGGTCGACCCGACTTTACCTGCACCGTTCAAAGATAAAAACCAACGACATCACATTCCTGGGTTACACCTTCTGCAAGACGCCGATTGCCTCATTTGGATGTCGCGTTTCATGCAACTGGATGATTCCCAAATCGCCCATTTCTACGACTATTTTGATTCTGGAAAACCGATCATTGCATTGCGAACAGCGAACCACGGATTCTGGGGCGTCAAGCAATACGAAGTTAAGGGAAAAAAAGTGTCACTCCGAGAGGTACTTGGCGGTACCTTCCGGAGCCACCACGGCGGCTGGCATCGAGAGTCGACACGTGGAATTATCGTGCCGGAACAGTCCAGCCACCCGATCCTGAGTGGTGTCAAAACCATTTGGGGACCGTCGGACGTCTATCGCTGCCATGACGAGGAACGCGGGATACCAGCCGATTGCACGACATTGATTTTGGGTCAACCACTCGAAAGCCTAGCACGCGAGTCGAATCCAAATACGAACAAACAACCACTGCCGATCGGATGGGTCAAAACGTGGGTTGGAAATCATGATCACGAATCAAAAATCTTTCACTTCACAATGGGTTCGGCTGAAGATTTTGAAGATGAAGGTGTTAGACGAGTTGTCATCAATTCAGTGTACTGGGGTTTGAATATGTCGGACCTAATATCGCCGAACCGTTCGGTTGAACCTACGACACCATATCGTCCGATGAAAGCTGGCTTCAATTACGAAAAGCTTGGTGTTAGTCCTCAGCCGATACCCGATGGAAAATCTTTTTAAGCCTCTAATTTTCGGTTCATAAAGATTGCGGGTCTTTTGCGACTTTCCCCAACTCCGTGTACTTCTTAGCAATACCTTTTGCCTGCTCGACAGGATAACGCAATGCATTGATTCGCATCTTTTCATCAATCGCTGTGGTCAAATCAATGTTGCAAATGCTGGCGAAGTCGACAAGAAACATTGCGATATCCGCGATCTCCATTCGCACGGCGTCGCGTGTCTCATCGTCCTCCAGAACCTGAAAAGAATCTTCGCTTTTTACCCAGCGAAACAAATCCAATAACTCACCTACCTCAGAAGCGAGTGCCATTGAGACATTCTTTGGATCATGAAACTGCCCCCAATCACGATCTGAAATGAACTCTCTGACTCGATCCTTGAGATGATTGACGGTAGTTACTTCGTCACCTTGGAATTGGCTAGATGCCATCGACTACACTCGTTTTATGAAACTAGAACACAATTAAACACACAATCAGAATCTGATCAATCAAAACTTAACGGACTTATTTAAGTAAGGGACAACGTTCTTGGCGATTGCCCAAGCCTCATTTGAGCGTGATACAAAAACTCTTAGTCGACTCTCAGCAGAAGTCACTTC
>JBMHCO010000055.1:0-148641 GCA_049889895.1 Rubripirellula sp. | reverse complement strand
GTTCCGATTCCCGCGGAATTCTGGCCTCGAAATTGATACCACTCCTCTGCTTCATTACGGAGCGGTTCATGGCAAAGAATTATGACTACGGCCAACATGAATCGTGGAGTGATGCGACATCGTTTGATTGCGAAACTTTCGGTGAGTGCTGCATCGCATTTTTTGTGGCGTCGTACAGGTTTCATTTTAAAAGTTCTGGTTGCAGTCATTTTGTTGCGTGAAGCATGCGATCGTAGTTCACAATGTTTTTTCGTTGCATTGCCAATGCGTTGTGATCCAACAGGTCATCTTCGAGAAGCATTCTGGGGAGTGTCGATCCGGCACTATTTCTTCTTAACAAAAACGGACGCTTCGTCTTTGAATGTTTTCAGTTGAAAAGATCCCTTTTGGCTGGTGGCACGTATCTTGAAATGCACCGTGTAATCCACGTGCTGGCCGAGGGAGTCGGTCACCGTCTGAGCGGCCGAGTAGGAAAGGATTTTTGCCTTGTTCTTTGGCAGGGTGTAACGCGAGATTGGCTCGAGAGCGTCTGCGTATAGGGCGTCGGAGTGCTGGTTGTTGATCCATTTGTCAATTTCTTCTTGAGTCGCTTTGGCCTCAAAGAGGAAGACGGTTGCATTGATGGGAAAGTTTGTTCCCTTATTGTCAATGTTGACCTTCACGACCGCTCGATTGTCTCGGAGCGAGTAAAAGATCACAGTGTCACGATATCCGATCATCGATGATCGGATTTGTGTCATGGGTGTCTCATCTGTGATTTTCAGAGTTGTAGCAGGACGCCTGGTGCGATCATTGCCAGATGCGATCGAGTTAACATTGAAAGTCATTGTGACGATCGTCCCTAGCGATGCCAGCCAAAGTAACTTAACGCCGGTAATCGTTCCGCGAGATGTTCTTGTATTTTTCATGCTGGTTGCAAAGGATTGTTGGGAGAGATAGCGACAGAACAGATTTTAGCCGCTAGCCTGACTCAGGTGGTCGTTCGCTTTTGGCGACGGATTCCACTACTCAATTTTCGGTTTAAAATCGAATGAAAATGGTTCCTCAGGCATAAACTTTCCTCCGATGCCTACTTCACAGCGGCGTATTTACCCTGATAATACGACCGTCAAATCACACATGCGGATGTGGCGGAATTGGCAGACGCGCTAGATTCAGGTTCTAGTGCCCGTTAAGGGCGTGGAGGTTCAAGTCCTCTCATCCGCACTGCTTTATAGTGAGGGCTTTCAGTTGTTCAGCTGAAAGCCCTTTTTTTATCGGGTCATAGGTTTCAGGATCGGGCATACCGAGACAACTTAGTGGTGCGCCCTGAATTTGTGTGGAAATCATTGCGAGACGAAATGTCAGATACTTTCTCCCCCGTGTTGGTTCGGATCTTGCGGTCTCAATTTGTGAGGCAGGTGTTGCCCCTGTTGGCCGTTGTACTAATGTTGCACGGATTGAATCGCTTGCCGGCAGTTGCGCAGGTGGTCGTTTCAGGCCAATCGGCTGCGGGGAGGGAATCTGCAGAAGAAGCTGCTGAGCAGGGTATCGTTGATCAGTGGCGTGTCAGCTTTCGTCGACCACCCGCTGGCTGGCGAACAATTGATTTTGATGATTCAGACTGGCAAGAGGCTTACGGTGGATTCGGGACACACGGTACGCCGGGCTCTCGAATTGGAACGGTTTGGGGAACCAATGCAATTTGGCTGCGTAAACGCATCACGCTTGATCGCTCCTTTGAAGAACCGGCACTATTGATTCATCACGACGAAGATGCAGAGGTCTTTCTAAACGGTAAGCTGCTCGCAAAGTTTCAAGGGTTTGTTTCCGAGTATCAGGTCGTGCCGATAGCCTCGGAGTTGGTTTCGACGATTCAAGAGGGAGAGAACCTTCTTGCGGTTCACTGCAAGCAGACAAACGGCGGTCAGTTCATTGATGTTCATCTGGTGGATGCGAAGGCGGTTCCTGCATTACCAAAGCCAAAACGAAGCAAGAAGCCTTTTGCTTCGGAGTTGATCACCAAGTGGGGTGCGGATCTGGACCCAGCGAATGTTTGGTCTGAATATCCAAGGCCCCAAATGGTTCGATCGACTTGGAGCAATCTGAACGGCCCCTGGAATTATGCAGTGACACCGATTGAACAAGAAGAGAAGCCGAGTGAATGGAACGGACAGATCCTTGTTCCCTTCAGTCTTGAGTCAAAACTAGGTGGCGTTGAGCTGCTGTTGGATTCAACCGAAGCACTTTGGTACCACCGATCGTTTGACCTGAAGGAAAAGCCCAAGGGGAAGTTGCTTCTGCATTTTGAGGCGGTGGATTATCGCTGCGAGGTGTTCGTTAATGGTATTTCGGTGGGGACACATCAGGGCGGGAATACACCTTTTCATTTCGCGATTGAAGAATTCGTCCGAGAGGGTGTAAATGAATTGATCGTTCGGGTCGAGGACGAGACCGAAGGTTGGCAACTGCGAGGAAAGCAAACGCTTAATGCACGAGGCATTTGGTACACCCAAGTTTCTGGTATTTGGCAGACCGTCTGGTTGGAAGAGACACCAAGTGTTGCAATCCGTCAGCTGAAGATCCATACCGACGCCAGCGAAGGCGCGATTGATGTGGTGGTCCTGAGTAATGCTAATCACAGTGATGGGTGGCAAACACGACTGCGTGTTCTTGACGGTGAGCAGGTGATCGCGACTGCGACGGGGAATGTGGATCGGCTGCAAGTGAAGATGGGTGGTGCAAAATTGTGGTCACCCGACTCACCGTTTCTCTATGGTCTTGAGGTGGCGCTGATTAATCCTGCTGGAGAAGTGGTCGATCGTGTTGAGTCTTACGCTGGGATTCGAACGATTGGTAAAGTTAAAGATGAATCGGGGCATTGGCGTTTCACCCTGAACGGTGATCCTCTTTTCCATTGGGGACCACTGGATCAAGGTTGGTGGCCTGACGGGCTGCTGACGCCACCCTCGGATGAGGCGATGCGGTTTGACGTGGATTGGCTCAAGGCAGCCGGCTTCAACATGATTCGAAAGCACATCAAGATTGAGCCTCGTCGTTTCTATGCTTACTGTGATCAGATTGGAATGTTGGTTTGGCAGGATCATGTCAGCGGTGGTGCGAACCCGCCTTGGACACGTTTGCAGCCGGATCCGGTGGATGCTGCTTGGCCCGATGAGCAGCATGAGCAATTTATGCTTGAACTGGAGCGGATGATCGATTCACTTGAAAATCATCCTTCGATTGCAGTTTGGGTTCCGTTCAATGAAGCATGGGGGCAACACCGAACCGTTGAGGTTGGTAATTGGGTGAGCAAGCGTGACCCTTCACGGTTGGTCAACGTCGCGAGTGGAGGAAATTTTTGGCCCTCGGGTGACATTGTTGATTCCCACCGATATCCGGATCCGGGATTCCCGTTTGAGCAGGGGGCTAAGGGGCGATTCGAAGACTACATCAAAGTCATGGGCGAATTTGGTGGTCACGGCTATCCGGTTCAGGGTCACCTTTGGGATGCGAATCGGAGAAATTGGGGATATGGCGGGTTACCTCAGACCGAAGCGGAATACAAACAACGCTATGTGAAATCGTTGCAAATCTTGAATGAATTGCGTGGGCAAGGAATTGCAGCCGGAGTCTACACGCAGACCACTGACGTGGAGGGTGAGATCAACGGATTGATGACTTACGATCGCAAGGTGATCAAGATCCCAGCAGACGAGCTGGCAGCTTTACATCGCTCGCTATTTGACGAAGCCACGCTAACCGATGGGCAAGTCAGTGATCGTCAACCAGCCCCTCCGATGGATCGACTGACCATCGAAAGTGGATTGAAGTCTCACGATCGGGCGTTACATATCAAATCTGGTTGGATCCGTGACCCCTATGTCATCTTAGGTCCAGATGACCACTACTACTTGACCGGCACGCAGCCGAATCCAGATGACCCACGAGAAGTAATCGATCCTTACAACATCGGGCTGGGGGACGAAAGCATCGTTGGCGAGCACGTGCGGGTGTGGCGAAGCAAGGATCTTATTCAATGGGAGTCACTCGGTGAGCCGTTCGGCGTGGATGACTCCATTGCATTCCGAAATCGCAAGGGTAAGCAACCGCCCAAGCGACTGATCTGGGCACCCGAGTTGCATTGGATGGGTGATCGGTGGGCGTTGGTTCATTGTCCCGCACTCCATTCAAGCTTTGCGTTGACCAGCGGACATGAGGTCGCGGGGCCATGGGAACAACCGTTGTTTCCTGAATCAAGCCGCAAGCATGATCCCTCACTTTTTCAAGACGATGATGGCACTTGGTACATGCTTTGGCAGAACACCATGGTCGCACCTCTTTCGAGCGATTTAAAAAAGTTTACGAGAGATCCTGTGAGGATTGATCCTGCTGGTGAGCGTCTTGGGCCTGAGGGTAAACCGATTTCTCGTATTGGTCATGAGGGAGCCACGATGCGGAAGATCGGTGGTAAGTACGTCCATTTCGGAACTGCGTGGTCAACGGATCAGGGAAGGAAAGGTTCTTACAACCTTTATTACAGTCTTGCCGACGAGATTACCGGTCCGTATGGTCCACGCCGATTTGTGGGGCGTTTTCTCGGGCATGGCACTCCATTCCAAGATCGTGCGGGAAAATGGTGGTGTACCGCATTTTTCAACGCGAACATTCCTCCTTTGAGCCGTGAAGGAATCCAGGGAATGGATCTCAGTGGTGATGCTCAGACGATCAACGAGCAGGGGGTCACCATCGTTCCGCTCGAGGTGCGAGTTGAATCTGACGGTGATGTTTATATTCGCGCTAAAGATCCTGACTACGCCAACCCCGGCCCGGATGAATCGCAAAAGTTTCAGTAGCGTTATGTCGCTGGTCGACCTGTTCTGTGCTGGTCGACCTGTTCTGTGCTGGCGAGTCCATCGATGTCGCATGATTCGTTAAGTAAGTTTTCTCGTTCCTTGGTGCCGTCAGTGAACCACTTTTATTTTCGTTGTGTCCGCGCCATTTTCTTTGCGGCTGTCTATTGCTTATTTCATTGTGATTTACTTGTCATTGGGCAGGTTCTCAGCGAACAAGATCCGAATCACAACCAGCATTCGTCGAGACCCAATGTCATCGTGATCATGGTTGATGATATGGGGTTTTCGGACATCGGATGTTACGGCGGCGAAATACCGACTCCCAATCTCGATGCCTTGGCTGATGGTGGGCTAAAGTTTTCGCAGTTTTACAACACTGGCCGATGCTGTCCCACTCGCGCGAGTCTGCTCACTGGTTTGTACTCGCACCAAGCAGGTGTCGGTTGGATGACAACGGATCAAAAAGTAGATGGGTATCGTGGACAGCTCAATCAACAGTGTTTGACAGTCGCAGAGGTTTTGAGTCAGGCGGGTTACCTGACTTGCATGACGGGAAAGTGGCACGTCGGTTTTGAGCACGGAGTGACTCCTTGGGGACGCGGTTTTGATCGTAGTTTGAATCTGCCCGCCGGTGGATTGCATTTCAACAATCAAACGGGATCAAAGGGTGGATCCAAGCTGTATCTCAATGGTCGTGAAGTCGCAAAAGATGATCCACGTTTTGATCCACCGTGGTACGGGACTGAACTTTGGACTAAGCAGGGCATCCGCTTCATCGATGAAGCGATTGAGAAGGACCAGCCGTTCTTTTGGTACCTCGCTCATGTCGCACCACATTTTCCATGCATGGCTCCTGAGGAAACCATCGCAAAGTATCGCGGAAGGTATCTTGCAGGCTGGGATGACCTTCGCCAAGCGAGGTATCAGCGACAGGTTGCCTCAGGATTGATCAGCTCAAACTGGCCGATCGAATCTCGACCTGATGAGATTCCAGCGTGGGATGATTTGAGCGTCGAGCAAAAGACGAAGTACGACGACATGATGGCCATCTATGCAGCAATGATCGACGAAGTGGATCAGAGCATTGGCTATCTTGTGAAAGCTTTAAAGGAACGAGGTGAACTCGACAACACTCTAATTCTGTTTTTGTCAGACAATGGTGGTAATGCCGAGGCGGGGATCAATGGCCGTTACGAAGGGCAATCACCGGGCGATCCGCACTCCAACGTGTTTATTGGGAGGTGTTGGGCGCACTTGAATAATACTCCGTTTCGTAAGTACAAGCACTACAACCATGAAGGTGGGATCGCTAGTCCTTTGATCGCCCACTGGCCGGCGGGAATTAATCCGTCATCACGGACTGGCGATTGGATCGATACTCCCACCCACGTTATCGACCTGATGGCTACTTGTGTAGATCTTGGTCGAGCGAACTATCCGGCAACCTTTGGCGGTCAGGACATCCACCCGCTTGCGGGTCAGAGTTTAAAGCCTCTGCTGCAGGGGAAAGCCAGTTTTGCTGAGCGTCCGCTCTACTGGGAGCATGAAGGGAATGCTGCAATTCGAATTGGAGATCATAAGTTGGTACGAGCCGGCATTAACGGAGAATGGGAATTGTTTGATCTGGCACAGGATCGGACAGAGCAGAACAATCTTGCTTCCCATCAACCCGAGCGAGTCAAGGAGATGGTGACCGCTTGGCGATCTTGGGCGAAGTCGGTCAACGCGATACCAAAGCCTGCGAAGCGTAAAAAAAATTCTCCCTAGAAGGTACGACTGTCGTTCGACTGTTCTGTTGGTTTTTGTGCGTGCTGAAGACGCATGTTCCGCGAGATCGCGTCCGCTATCTGCGTGCTTTGATCGTGTCCTGCCTCAGCTTGAAGATGGTAGGACGAATCAAAAAAGCACTTGTCGTCATGCACATTGTCAGCGGGTTTATTCAGCGTGGGAATCGTACAGTCCGTCATGATGCAATGCTGTATCTTCTCGATTGCAGCAAGCGATTGCGCGTAGGTCGATCGAGCGAACGGCGGGTAGGCGAAATAGACGACAACACCGCGGTCTCGACATTGTGAGGCAAATTGGTTCAGCGTTTCGATTGCTTTGTTCAGGGTGTGGTCGTCGGGTTCCTGTAAACCGGCCATTGGTAGGAGGTCTGGTGAAGGCTTCCCGTAATGTGCTATGAGGTCACCGTGTTCATTGAAGCTTGAACGGCGGTATACCTTGTCGACTTGGTCGCGACCGCGAATCATTTTGATAGATCGGTGAACCCATTGGTGCATCAACAAGACGCTGTCGTGATCCAAGAAATTCTTCCAGGTATCGTCTTCCTTGGCCGGGAGGTATTTCCTGGCCTCGGGCCATTGTTCGATGAGTTGGTTTGTCACGACGGGGTCACCCGTCAGTTGTGACTCATCCGCCAAAACATGATACTCAGGGCAGAGAATGACGATGTCACCGCGACGCGCGTGTGGTAGGTAGCAGCGCATCGGGAACTCTAAACCCAGCGAAACGTGTAGGCCCAGATTAACAACCGGTCGTCGCAAGTTCGCTTCGATCACAGGGCTGTGCATACCGAAGACCGTATTTGATCCTCCGAGGATCACGGCGCGTTCGGCGGTCGTGCACTGCATGCGGCGAATCTTGTCTCGCATCACTGCCAAGTAATGATTGCTGTCTTCGGTGGAACTGTGTTGGTGGATCACCAAGCCAATGACTAGTTGCAGGACCAGAAAAGCCATGACTCGGAGCACGAAGATCATCGGACGATCGGTTTTAGAATTCAAAGTATACAAACTCCCCTGTACCTGTTTTTGGCATCAGATAGAGGGTGCTCCAAATCAAAATTGTGTAAAGAATCCACCTAGCAGCGGTTGGGACGCGTCGAAGTTGGAGCGGGAATGAGTCACGTCGGAAAATCCATTCCCAGCAAACAAAGGCTAAAAGGAAGGTCGCAGTTTTCCGCTGGTAACGGTCAGCATCTAGGAATTGCATAAGCTCCCGATAGGCTTCACCGTTGAATAGGTCCGCTGCGATTTGTTGATAGATTAGCATCGCATCCGCGATAGAATTGGCTCGAAAGAGGATCCAAGTGAAGCAGATGGTGGCGAAGGTTGCATAGATTCTCAGGAGCGTCGCTGGTCTGGGAAACAATGATTCCCCGCCAGGTGCAGCGACGACCACTTTTTCGTGGTGTGCTTTGTGCTCGGAGGTCGCCACGAGTGATTGGGCGTGAGGAGCTTTCGAGGTGGTCTCTTGGTGGGTTTGTCTGCGTTTTGCCGAACCAATACCCGGAAGGCTGAGTGCTAATCCGTTCATGCCCCCCCAAGCTACAAATCCCCACGCTGGTCCATGCCATAGACCGCTGATGAAGAAGGTTACCAACAGATTGATACGACGTCGCGCCGATCCGTGTCGATTGCCACCGAGCGGGATATAAACATAATCACGAAACCAATAAGAAAGTGAGATATGCCACCTTCTCCAGAACTCGCCGGCGCTTTGTGCGAAGTAGGGATAGGCAAAGTTTTGAGTGAGTCGAAGGTTGAATAGCTTTGCGGTACCTATTGCAATATCTGAGTAGGCTGAGAAATCACAGTAGATCTGAAATGCGAAAAAAATGGTCGCCAGCATGAGATGGGGACCCGAGTAGCCCGCGGGGTCTTCGAAGACCGGGTTCACTGCGAGGGCGAGTCGATCGGCAATGACCATCTTTTTGAAAAAGCCCCAAAGGATTTGCTTTGATCCTTCTCTTGCCTCCGTCAAATCAAAGCTACGCTTGACGCCGAATTGCGGCAACATCTTCTCTGCACGTTCGATCGGGCCGGCAACCAGTTGAGGAAAGAAGGAGACGAACGCGAGATACTGTGTAAGATCACGCGCCGCCGGGATTCGATTCCGATAAACATCAATGGTGTAACCAAGTGTTTGAAAGGTGTAGAAACTGATTCCCAGTGGTAGCACCCACGAAATAGTTTGAAGGTCGGGCGACCATCCTATCTTGTTGCTCAGGACAATCAGATTGTCGATGAAAAAGTTGTAGTATTTGAAAATCGCAAGCAGCCCAAGATTGGAAAGGAGCGATGCCGCCAATAGCCACCTTCGTCTGCTTGGATCGGAGGTATGATGGATTCGGCGCGATAGTTCAAAGTCAACGAGGGACGATCCGAGCATCAAAAAGCAGAATCGCCAATCCCACCACGCGTAAAAGACGTAGCTCGCCACGAGGAGCACCCGGTTCTGCGCAGCGTGTCCGCGAACACTCCAGTAGAGTGCGAAGACGATGGCTAAGTAGATCGGGAATGTGGTGGTAGTGAACGTCATCCGATTGAGGGCTTAGCCCGGTATCAGCAGCAACTGTTTTCAACGCTTGAGATTGGTAGCAAGTTGCCGCGGAGCGGCCGAAAGATGGTTTGCAGTGGTAGCGGATAGGGATGGTGAACTCGCCCTATTTGGTAACCGAAAATGGGCTTTTGAGGCCATAGCAATGGTGCTGCAAGGGGCCAGGTGAACCCGTCTTTCGCAGCTTCTATGGACATCTTCGCATAATGATCCAGTCAACCATGAAAGTATTAGCGAGGCGCCGAGATGACGACGAATGTGGTTTGGTTCCGTAATGACCTGCGGGTTGCCGATCATGCCCCGCTTCTCGAGGCGTGCAAGCGTGCGAATGATCTTGGGGAAAAAGTGTTTCCGGTTTTTATCTTTGATCCGGAGTGGTTCGGGAAAACCGCCTTTGGGTTTCCTCGCGTTTCCCGTTCACGGGGAAGGTTTCTTCTCGAGTCGATCAATGATCTGAGTCGGCAGTTGGAGCGGCTTGGTGGCAAGCTTCATCTTTTGATGGGGGAGACCGCATCCGTCTTGGCCGATCTTTGTGAAAAGGCCGGTGTTCGGTCGGTTCTTTGTCACCACGAAGTGGCGTCAGAAGAGGTGAAAATCGAAGAGGCGGCTCGGAGACTTCTGGCGGATCTCGCGGTCGACTTGGTTGCGTTTCCTGCCACGACCATGGTCGATTGGACCAATCTTCCGTTTGAAGTTTCCGAAACCCCAGAAGTATTTACCAAATTCCGTCGGTTAGTGGAAAAGCGCGGCGTCTTTTCGGCGCCTTTGCCGCCACCAAAATCGGTTGACAGTAGTGTCGAAGCGATCACTGGTGAAGTGACCATTTCTGAGATTCAAGCGATGGATTGGTTTCCAGACTGCGCGGTTGAATCAGAGGATGAGAAAGCTGGTTTTTATCGCGGAGGAGTGGATGCGGGCGAGTTACGGCTGCAGCATTACTTGTGGGATACCGATGCTCTGAGTCGATACAAAGAAACACGAAATGGAATGTTGGAGTTGGATGACTCTTCCAAGTTGTCTGCTTGGCTGGCCTTTGGTTGCTTGAGCGCGAAGCAGGTGATGAGTGAAGTGGATCGATATGAGATCAAACGAGTCAAAAATGACTCAACCTACTGGTTGAAATTTGAATTGCTGTGGCGAGATTTCTTTCTCTTTATGTCCGCCAAGCATGGTTCAAAACTTTACCACAGTGGTGGACTGCAAAGCCGAGAGATTCCTTGGAATCAAGACGATGGGCACTTCGACGCTTGGAAATTCGGCCGAACAGGTTACCCACTGGTTGATGCAAACATGCGTGAGTTGTTCCAGACCGGCTACATGTCGAATCGAGGTAGGCAAAACGTTGCCAGTTTCTTGACAAAGAACCTTGGCTTGGATTGGCGATTAGGAGCGGAATGGTTTGAGTCGAGGTTAATTGATCACGACCCAAGCTTGAATTACGGTAATTGGAACTACGCGGCCGGGATCGGTAATGATGCGAGAGAGTACCGGTGGTTCAATATCAACAAGCAGGCTGCTGCCTACGACTCCGATGGCAAGTACGTTCGGCATTGGCTACCTGAACTTCGTCATGTGTCAACCGAGTGGATACATCGGCCTTGGGCAATGAGTCAGTCTCTTCAGGAGTCTTCGCGGTGCGTTATCGGGGTTGATTATCCTGAGCCAATTGTCGACCTTTTTCACTCAGCCGAGGTCAATAAGAAACGCTATGCCGTCGCTTCGGGTAGTCGTCAAAGTCATGCTCAACAGGAGCTTTTGAATTTTTAGAATCGGTCGTTGTTTGGGTTGAGCCTCGTGCTGACACTGATTTCAATTCACTGATTGCTACCGGCATCGAGCGGGCTACTGCCCAAAAGTTTTTCTGGACTCTCTGGTGCTGCTCGCCACGAATCATGTGGTTTGAAGCCTTCGGCACCGACGCCATACCGCGGTACCGCATCTTGGGGTTGAAGGTTGCGATATTCGACAAGCATGTGTGCGAGCCTGTTGACCGTTTCTGGGTTTTGTTGCGATTGGTTGCGTTGCTCGTTTGGATCTGTTGCGAGATAGAAAAGCTCGTGCTGAACATTCGGCTCGTTGAGATCGCTAACCTGAGTAAGGCGTTGGCCATTGACTTTCAGTTTCCATCCGTTTTGCAGGACGGAAAGATGCTCTGATTCTTCCCCTTGCTGACCGTGATAGGAGTACCAAGGTCTTTGGTCAATTTTTTCACGAGCGGTATTGAATGCCGCCTGCGATCGATGTTTGGGTTCAACGAGCAAGGGAAGTAGGTTGATGCCGTCGAGAAAATTCTCGGATGCGGCTTGCTTGCCGGTCGGCGATTCGACGGTTTCCGCTGCTGCGAGTAAAGTTGGAAAGACGTCGATGTAACCGGCGGTCGAATGGAGTTTGCTTCCAGCAGGAATCTTGGCTGGCCATCGAACGACTGCGGGTACGCGAATACCGCCTTCGTAGACCGTCAGTTTGCTACCTCGAAGTGGCGTGTTGTTTTCCCAAATATTTCCGACGCCACCGTTGTCACTTAGGAACCAAACCATTGTGTTGTTGGCGGTGTTTGTGCTTTCAATCGCGGCAAGGATTTTTCCGATGCCCTGATCCATTCTCCAGATCATCGCTGAATAGATTTTTAACCGCTCGAGTGCCTGTTTGCGATTCTTTCCAGATAGACCCTCGAGTTCGCTTAAGCTCTCGAACCTCTTAATTGCTTCTTCGGGAGCTTGGAACGGGGAGTGAGGTGCATTGAAGGGGACATAGCAAAGATAGGGCGTCTGTTGACTTGCCGATGTGGTGATGAATTCTGCTGCTGCTTCCGCAATCAAATCAGTCGCGTAGCCTTCTTCGGCCGAGGGTTCGAACTGATGATGCCAATCTCGCTCACCTTCGCGGGTGAGGTCAAAGTAGTCAATTGCTCCGTTGTAATGCCCAATGAATTGACTGAACCCCTGCTGCAGAGGATGCCATTTGGTGCGTCGATGACCGAGATGCCATTTTCCGAAGATGCCCCGATTTTCATACCCCTTTGCTGCCAGTGCCTCGGCCAAGGTGGTTTCGGTAACTGGAAGGCCATGGTCTCGTTGTGGCGGAATGACTGCACGCGCGCATCCAAAACGAATTGGATATCTGCCGGTCAGTAAGCCCGCGCGTGTAGGAGAGCACATTGGGGCGACATAGAAGTGCTCAAGTTCCATGCCTTGGCGAACAAGCCGATCGATATTAGGTGTTTCCATCCTTGGGTTTCGGTAGCCAACAGCATTCCATCCCAAGTCATCGGCCAGAATGATGACGATGTTCGGTTGTTCACCGGCCAGAGTTTTCCCGCCATGATTGAGGACCGTCAGTGACGAGGTTGCGAGCAGGACGATAAGAACTCCGGCTCTCAGGAAGAATCCTCTATCGCAATTGCATCGATCGATATTTTTGCGACCGCTGTTATTTTTACGGTTGGATCGGTTCGGTTGCTTCATCGTGCTTTTTGACTCTCGGATTTCTCAAACATTTCAAAGGGGGCGGACACGCCGACACTATCTGGGATGAATGCAGTTGGCGATACCGCGTCGTTCACAAACCACTCATACACGGAAGTGAATTCAATCGTCTGCGCTTCATGGGTCGTTCTCGACACGATGCTTACCGGTAAATGTAAAGGTTCGTTTTTGGTCCATGAAGTCAGGGTGGTGGCGACATGTGTCGCTTGGGTTAGTCCTTGATCCTCTGTAGAGGATTCTGAGGCTGTTGGTGTTTTTTCTCGAGGTAAAATCCGTCTCCAGAAGTCAGTTTGCGTAGGATGGCGATTGGAGAACAAAATCGTGATGTAGTAAACATAATGTGACGATGGTCTGAATTTGAAGAGAGCAATGACGTCTGAACCCACTTTTTGAACACCGGCTAGTTGCTTTATATCTAGGTGGCTGAGTCGGCGTTCCAAAGACCGACCGGACCAGCAATCCAGAGGGTGTGATATGGCTGCTCGGTACGGGAAGCATAGACCCTCGTTTTCTAAAAGCCGTTTTAACCGGGATGTGTCGCCCGCCGGATAGGACATCGGCCCGTTTGTTTCGTGGTATCGTCTCTCAATCCTTAGCTGGTCGAGATGCGAATTGCTTGAGTGACCGGTGGAGTTAAACGCTTGATGCACTGGGGCTGGTAATTGTTCTTGACTGACCAACAGGATTCGCTCCCTGTCTTGTGTGTTGTCAATTGCCCAGCCAACAGCAAACTGCCGTAGACTGATGGCATCGTGGTCATCTTCGTGACTCGCGAAGCAATAGTTTCCTCGACCAAGGAATCCAATTTGCTCTGCAAGCTGAGATGCTACTTCGATCTCTAGCATGTATGACTCGATCGCAGATCGTTCTTCCGCTGAAGCAGGTCTGAACTGACTCCGGTCAATCGGTCGGTATCCATTTTCTGTGCGAGACGGTTTTCTCGTTAGGTTCGTGAGTTTAAGCTCCCCGTTACTTGCCCACGAAGAAGTGCTGGTTGCTGTGGCTTGACTCGGTTCGTGATTTGATTGAGCTGCTGCAGCAAGGTGCGTCAGTAGAAACCACGAACAGATTTTCAAGCCAAGGTTAACTGAGTTCGTAATGGTTCGTGGTGAAGGTAGGTTTTTAATGTTGGAGAGTCGCGTTGGATTCATTGAGTGATGGTGGTTTGAGAGAGACAAGCTATGCGGTAATCAAATCGGATTTTTAGGGTCAATGTTTTGGTCGAGGTGATTGCCTTACTCAACCTAACACCGGATTTCCCCCAGTAGTGACTAACCCTAGTAGACTGGGGTCCATGTTTTGTCTCGTTGCTCGTTTTGGATGTTTGTTGGGTTCTTAGGCACAAGGGACGATGGTGAAAGGTTTAAGTCACCTAGTTCGGATGGAGGTGATCCGGGTTCGCCGTAGGGTGCTGGGTCTTCGAGTTCCCGATCTTCACATCTCGCGTTGACATGCGGTTGATAAAGTCCCCAGTTGGAACTGCGGTACTTGATGCAAGCTGGTGGGTACTGTGTGAGGGAACAGTATCGGCTGCATTGCCAGGTCTGAAAGCATGGCCTGAAAGACCAGCCTGAGATGGACCAGCCAGGGTTCTGTTCAGTGGATTCACGATAGCGAGTAATGGGAGATATCAAATCTTGGCTCGTGAATCTTGATCCCATCCGGTTTTTACATTCCGCGTGGGTCAGATGCTGAGATTTGCTTTCGTCAGTTTCGTAATGCGGTTCACAACCGGAGCATTCACTGCCGGCAAAAATGATTTCCCACGGTGTGTTATGGTCTTTCGCCCAGGAGAGCAAAATGGATTGGCAGGTTGTTTCGGTGTACGGGTAAGCACACTGCCAAGTGCTCCTCGGGTCACTTTCTGGGAATTCGAAACCGAAAGAGACGGCCGAGAGTGCTTTGATGATGTAAACAAGTAAACTGAGTTTTCTTAGCATGAGAAGATTTGCCTTCAAGGATCGGAGTGATGAAACGATTCGTTGGGGCAAGTCAAGCTGTCGTAAAAGGTTGTTTTTTGAAATGATTGGCTGGTGAAGTTTCCGCGCGAAAGCGTTTTTGATTCAATTAATGTGACAACGGATTTGAATCAGGAGAGGTCTTGGGCAGGCTCTCCGGTATCGTTAACCAAAGTGTCGCGACGTTGATGCCGTCTTGATGGGTTGCCACAACCTTAAGTGTTCCGGCGTTGTCCTTTTGCAACTTTGTCTTCTCGATGTGGACCGTTCCGTCTTGTTGTGGCTCCTTGCTGCCTTGCTCGAGTGATGGGCTGCGCGTGATCCGCATCTCATACTCGATGAGGACTTTTGAAGTCTGACGCCACGTCTTGTCCGCGATCATGAATCCTCGGTTGTCGGGGTGATCTTTGTCGAGTGAGAGTCGAATCTCGCTCGGGTTTAGGTCATGACCGGGAACCAGAAGCATTCGAGTGCTTACCGTGCTTTGACCGCCGTTCCAAGTGATGGGCAGAGATGACGGAAGGAATCGTGCTGTTCGTGAATGATGGATTTCGATCGGTAGATCCACATGCTCCGGTTTGCCTGCACGGGTGTATTGAAAACGCAGGAGATCAGAGGTGCGGCCAAACCTGAGCAGTGGGCGAGTTTCAATCTGAAACGAATCGCCATGATTCTTGATCCCCTGAATTCTCAGTGTGTCACGCAGTGCGAAGCACTGTTGTATTTTGATGTCGTTTTCTTGATTGCCGCGGATGTAGAGGATTTCGGAATCGCCGGAAGCATGAAGGACCGAGGGGTGCAGGCTGATCGGTGCCGTGATTTCTGCTTCGAGCGTTAGCTCCAGCGAATGATCTTGAGACGAATCAAAATCGATCCATAACTTTCTGGCGATTTGGCCGGCTCGAGTGGACGGAGCAAGTAAGGCAGTCCACTGAGCAGTTTGATGCTGGTTCGCGGTTTTCTTGTTGATTACAGTTCGCAGACAACCGCAATCCGCGCGAATTGAGTGGATGTTAATCGCGGTTTGTTGTCGATTTTTTAGTCGGAAGCTTACTTCCACGCTTTGGTTCGAGGGGATTTTTCCGAGAGTGATTCGTTGTCGGCTTGGTAGTTCGTCGACGGATAGGTCTATCACCTGGGCCTGCTTGGCGGTGTCACTGGAGATGGTTGTCCGTGTTTCGCTGATTCCATCCGCCAGAGCTGAGGTGACGTGCGGCAAAAAGAGGAGAGCTAAGGTGGTGACTCTTAGGGTCGATGATGAAGCGATCTTTCCTGGATGTCGTGGTGTCTTTTGGTCCACGTGGCGATATGGTTTGATCATGTTCTCCTGTGCTGTTTGCGTGATTGGCTAGGTCTGATTTTTCGCTGCTCTTTATCGCTTTATTGCGACATTTCGGCATGTCGCAACTGCAAAAACCAAGCGGTTACGGTCGCTTGGTTTTGAACTGTATCCCTGACCGTCGCCGAGGCAAGTTTTTATTTCGCTCTCGACAATCCGCAGTCGGCAAATCTGGCGGAGGTTCGTGTTGCTTAGCGTGTCCGCTTGGACTGGGTGATTGGCCGCTGGAACGAGTGGTTCTTGGGGGACAGAGTGAAGCTGGGTGACCGGTGAGAGGATTTGGAGAATCGAGATTTTTTTGACCGTTTTTTGCGATATCCTTCCGGAGTAATTTGGTTAAATACTCCGCTCGCCGAGGCGAGATCGTCGTCGTCTGTTTGATGGGCAAGGGAGAGTCGTTCCGATTCTATTTCAAACGAATAATAAAGCTGAACCGAAGGTACGTGGATGAGCGTTGCTGCTGAGAATTCTTGGTCCGTAAAGGATGCTGCCGAGTTGTACGAAATCGAGCAGTGGGCTGGTGAATATTTTCATATTTCGCCCGATGGCAACCTTTGTGTTGCACCTAATCGAGATGTAGAGAATTCAATCGACTTGAAGCGATTGGTCGATCAGCTGGGTGAACGCGGTCTTGAATTGCCTGTCTTGTTACGATTCAACGGGATATTGGCTGATCGCCTGAAGCATTTGAATGATTGTTTCGCTTCGGCAATTGAGAGTCACCAGTATCAAAATCGTTATCGATGTGTTTTCCCAATTAAGGTGAATCAGCAGCGAGACGTCGTCCAACAAATCATTCATCATGGCCGTGAATTCGGTTTCGGCGTCGAAGCCGGTAGCAAGCCTGAGCTGCTTGCGGTGGTTGCCATGACGGACCCGAAGATGCCGATTATCTGCAATGGATTCAAGGATGCTGAATTCATTCGAATGGCACTCTTGGCTCAGCGGCTGGGGCGAACGGTGATCCCCGTTGTTGAGAAGGTGAGTGAGTTGGACTTGATTTTGGATATCGCTGAAGAACTCGGTGTTCGGCCAACGATTGGTATGCGAGTTAAGCTGGCGACGCGTGGCACCGGTCGGTGGCAGGCTAGTGGCGGCTACCGCAGCAAGTTTGGTCTAACGGTTGCCGAAATGTTAACTCAGTTGGATCGACTGATTGAACGTGGGATGGGAGATTGCTTTCAGTTGTTGCACTTCCATGTCGGTAGTCAGATTGGGAATATTCGGCAATTGAAGTCCGCGATTCTGGAGGCTTCTCGAATCTATGTTGATCTTTATCGACGTGGCGCCGGTTTACGTTATCTGGATGTCGGCGGTGGTTTGGGCGTTGACTATGACGGATCGAGAACGGATACCGATTCAAGCATGAATTATACCGTGCAAGAATACGCCAATGATGTGGTTTATCACGTCGGGACGGTATGTGATGAAGCAGAGGTTCCGCACCCGCAGTTGGTTTCCGAGAGCGGCCGTGCCGTTGCAGCTCATCACAGCGTCTTGGTCATGGAGACACTCGGTGTGACTTCTCAGGGAGGAGTCGAGGAGCTGCCGTCGAACTTGCCTGAAGATTACGAACAGCCGGTGCACGATTTACGGATGTTCTACGAAAGTCTAGAGCCGAGTAACCTTCGTGAGACGTTCCATGATGCGCAGGTCGCATTGGATCTTTGCATGAATTTGTTCAGCGGCGGCTATCTACCGCTGGAGCAGCGAGTTGCGGCTGAAAATTTATACTTCGCAATCTGTCATCGTATTCGCGAGATGGCGGCGGTTGTGGGTGATGATTCCGAAGATATTCGCAGCCTCGATCGGATGCTCTCAGACATCTACTTTGCAAATTTTTCTCTGTTTCAGTCGATGCCAGATTCCTGGGCGATTGATCAGCTTTTTCCCGTTATGCCAATTCATCGATTGAACGAAGAGCCGACTCGACACGCCGTGCTCGGTGACATCACTTGTGACAGTGATGGAAAGGTTGAAGCGTTCATCGGATGTGGTAAGCGTCGTCGAACGTTGATGCTGCATCCATGCAAGAAAGGTGAGCCGTATCTTATGGCAGTCTTCATGGTTGGTGCTTACCAAGAGATTTTGGGCGATCTACATAACCTATTCGGCGATACGCATGCGGTGCACGTTGATGTTCGAAATGGCGTGCCCAAGGTGCAGACCATCGTCAAGGGGGATACTGTTCGCGAGGTGCTAGAGTACGTTCAGTACGAGGGTCGTGAGTTGGTTGATAAGCTTCAAGACGCGGTTGAGGATGCCGTTCAATCTGGAAGGATTAACAACCAGCAAGCCGGCGAGACGGTTGCCTTTTACGAAAGATCGCTCGCCGATTACACCTACCTCACCACTCGGCGTAAATAGCTTGAATTGCTTCATGTGAATTAGCTGCAGCGAACCAAACACTGCAACTTAAGCACAGCTAATTAAGCACAGCTAATTAGGTACAGCGAATCGGTTCGGCTACTCTGTCGTATGCGGGGTTCGTGCACGCGCGGTTCAGGTACGCGCGGTTCATGTGCGCAGGGTGCGTGTACGCGTGGTTCAAGGGAGCCGTGACGTTGTTGACTCGAAAGCGAGAGTGACGCGTCCACAAACACTCTCCCTGCATTTCCGGAAGCGTGCGGCACGTGTCTGCTCGGGATACATCGGCGGTGTCTTAGCCTGCTATGATAGGAGTCGCTGCTGAGGAGCATTGTCCGATTGGATGGGATAGTGGTGCTTGAGTGGATTGTCACCCACACGCAGTTAATCGCGGGAGCTAAATGGTTGTTTGAACCACCAGCGAGTTGACGGTGTCGGAGAATCCAATAGGGAATCATTCGGGAGATTGCATCTTGTTCATCTTGTTTTGTCAGATTTTGGTTGGAATGCCATCTGTCGCGCTGACGCTTTTTCTGGCGATCATTCCAGTTACCCTTCAAACCAATGAAGGTGAAAAGATCGAAGGAGAGCTTTTAGGAATTCGCAATGGCGAGGTCCTACTCGAGAGCAGTTCCGGACAGCAAAAACTGTCAACCGAGGTGATCTCGAGTCTTGAGCCAGCGGTTGTCACCGCCAAGCGTGGCCCGACAGTTCGTGTGCAGTTGACTGGTGGCTCCCAGGTTGCGGCCGATTCACTGAGTTCAACGGGAGACAATCTCACGATCCAGCCTCGGGATCAGCCGCCGATCGACATCCCGCTCAAGGAGGTTCGTTCCATTCGTTTTCGCTCTGGTTCGACAGCAACGGATCCAAGTTGGCTAGGTTGGCTGGAGAAGGATCAAAGGGAAGACCTTTTGGTGATTCGCAGAGACGGCGAAAGATTGGATCCGCAAAAGGGAGTAATCACGAGCGTTGGCAAGGCAAGCGTAGGCTTTGATCTTGAAGGCACCCTTCTGGACGCCCCTGTCGAGCGATTGGAGGGCGTCGTTTTTGCTGGGGAACCTGTCCGCGGGGATTCGGGATCGGTTTTCGTCGAAGATCAGTTCGGGTCTCAGTGGCGAGGCCAGCAGGTCGAGCTTGATGGAGAGACCGGGCAGCTGATGCTGAGGCTGTCCGAGAATTTGACCCACCAGATTCCACTGGAGCAAGTGGTTTTGGTTCGATGGTCGTCTGGCATGCGGTTGCTCGCCGATTCAGAGCCGGCGAGATCGGATTTCCAAACCGCTTTTGGAACCAAGGTGCAGGCGGATTTGCTGAATGCCTTATTTGCGGCGAGCAAAGAGTCGCAGGGCGATTTGAAAATGCACGGAGGTTCAGTGATTGAGTACCGAGTTGAAGAGGGGTTCAACCGGTTTGTCGGAGCGGTTGAACGCGATAGTGGTGTGAGCGGAGATGGTGAAGTAGGCGTGCGGATCGAGCTGGACGGCACTGAGGTTTGGAACGGTGTGCTATCGGATCATCAGACTCAGGGGTTTGAGATTCCGCTTCAGGAGGCGAAACGCTTGGTGATCAGGGTCCTACGCACAGAGGATGGTGAGTTTGGGGACACAATTCGAGTGAAACGGCCGAGGTTATTGAAGTGAAGAAGAAAACGACAATGCCTTGTCCTTCGTTGCTGCGGGTAAGCCAAGGACACATGCGTCGAGAGTGGTTAACGCTGATGCTTTTCGCTTGCATCTTGAACTCCATCACGGCTGCACAGAACGTTTCGTCCGCCACTAAGATCGAATTGGATCCTCTTTTGGTGCAAGCGGAGTTGCAACGAGTTAAGGGGATTGCGCGAGCGATGCCTTCGGCAGTGAGTGTTTTCGTGCCCGGCGGCGGCGGAGGTGGTAGCGGAGTATTGATTTCGCCCGATGGTTACGCTCTGACCAATTTTCATGTTTCCAGTCCCGCAGGAACCTTCATGCGTTGCGGCCTGAGTGACGGTCAGATCTACGATGCGGTGATTGTCGGGATCGATCCTGTTGGGGATCTCGCATTGATTCGATTATTGGGGAGAGATGATTTCCCGTTTGCACAGATGGGCAATAGTCTCTCGGCGCAGGTGGGCGACTGGTGCATGGTGATTGGTAACCCCTTCCTGCTAGCGTCCAATCTCCAGCCCACCGTCACTTGGGGCATCTTGAGTGGAGTGGGACGATATCAATACCCATCTGGGACGCTGCTCGAATACGGTGACTGCTTGCAAACTGATGCATCGATCAATCCGGGCAATTCTGGAGGGCCGCTTTACGATGCTTCGGGAAAACTTCTGGGGATTGTTGGACGTGCTTCCTTTGAGAAGCGGGGTCGCGTGAATGTTGGAGTTGGATACGCGATTTCAGTGCAACAGGCCAAGAACTTTCTCGGAGCCCTGCGTAGTGGTCGTATTGTGGACCATGCCACCCTAGGGGCTACCGTGGCAACGGATCCTGATGGTGGCGCGAGAATCAGTAATGTTTTGGAATCGAGTGATGCTTATCGACGTGGTTTGAGATACGGTGCGGAAATCCTTGAAATTGATGGTCGCACGGTCAGAACCGCGAACGAGGTGCAGAAGGTATTGGCAACTCTGCCGAGTGGCTGGCGAGTCAATGTGCGTTACCGATCTGGTGGAGAGTCTCGGGAAACATTAGTTCGCCTTATGGGAGTCCACGGGGAGGATGAGTTGTTGGAAAAGATGGCTGCGGCGCTTCCGCCACCACCGCCTCGACCAGAGCCTCCGCCGGCGGGGCGACCTGATTCACCCGACGATTCAGACTCGAAGGAGGAGCCTGATCTTCCCGGCGGGCTCAAGAAAATGCAGGAGGCTGAAGAGGGCGGCCAAGCACCGGTTCTGCCTCAGTTGAAGGTTCGAGATAAAAAACTGCCCGAGGCGGTCGCGGCGCAGTTGATCGAGAGAAAAGGGTTCGCCAACTACTTCTACAATGAGCAAAAGCAGCGATCCCTGTTTGCTTCGCTGAAAGATCAGATGATCACTGAGAATCAACCCAAGAATAGCTCGTGGGTGATCAGTGGAGTGACCAGCAGTGAGCCTGCTGTACCTTTTCGCTGTGAAATGGGGAAAGGCAAGTTGGTTTGGACACTCGGGAATGAGAAAACGGAATTCGCCGAACGTTCCGAGCTTTACGATGCAATCAACCGTCAGTCCACAGCGTCTGTGGTAGCAGCAATGGATGGTCTGCGACGGCTTTTAGATCAGGGAACGAAGAAGTTTGGTGAAATCTATTACTGGGGAACCATGCCACTGGGAGGCCAGCGGCCACTGAGGGATTGTTTAATCGGCAATGATGGTGAGTTGGAGCTTCGCTGGATGACTCATCCTGATACGCGAAGACTCGAAGTGATGGAAGTTTTCGCCGATCTTGACTCGGACCCCTTGGAAGTCTGGTTCCAGTATGAAGCGGTTGATTCGAGGGAGCTCTCTAGGCCCGTTGGCTTCGAGGTGCGATTTGGAACCGAATCACGACTACGCCTTAGCGTGCAGTCTTGGGGCGTTGAGGAGCCGGATGCAGGAAATGCAAGCGTAAGTGATGCGACGATCAGAGCAGGTATCGATTTGGCGGGGGTATTCGATGAAACGAATTGATCCACCGAGACCGTTGGGTAGGCCCGCAATGGTCGCCATCGCGCTGGCTACTGTTTTGGGCAGCCTGTTCGGTCAGCAAACGCGTGCCGATTCACCGCTGGTGCAGTTGTCGAGAGATTCGCAAAAGCGTGTGGTGAAGATTTATGGAGCAGGTGGTCTATCGGGGCTCGAGGCCTATCAGAGTGGTTTTTTGGTTTCGCCAGATGGGCACATCGCTACCGCGTGGAGTTACGTTCTGGATGTAGAGCCGATTGTTCTGCTAGATGACGGGCGACGGTTTGAGGCGGAAATTATTGGATTTGAACCGGCTTTGGAGTTGGCGGTTCTCAAGATCGATGCGGGTGATTTACCTTATTTTCCGTTCGGTAAATCAGATGATGTGCAGTGGGGAGATCCCGTTCTTGCAGTCAGTAATCTTTTCAATATTGCAACCGGAGAGGAACCTGCCAGTGTGATGCAGGGAACCATCGCATCGGTTTCTCGGCTCAACGCACGTAGTGGAACTCTGAAGACGCCATACAACGGAACGGTCTATATTCTTGATCTCGTTGCGAATAACCCAGGGGCTGCTGGTGGAGCTCTAGTGAATCTTTCCGGGCAGTTGGTTGGAATGCTGGGTAAGGAGCTTAGGGATGCTGAAACCGGTGTCTGGCTTAACTATGCAATCCCCGCAGCAGCGACGAAGGGAATCATTGGTGACATCATTGCTGGGCGTCTTACAACCAAGGTTGATAATGAGCAGCCAAGCTTGCCTCGGGAACGGTCCCACTCCGCACTAACCTTGGGGATGGATTTGGTTCCTGATGTGCTTGAGTCGACTCCTGTGTTCGTTGACTCGGTTCACCGTGATGGTGCTGGATGGCGTGCTGGATTGCGACCCGACGACCTGATCCTTTTGGTCAATGGCAAGAGAGTCGAAAGTCAGCGGGTGATGCGACAAGTTTTGAGGACAATTGACCGCCGCGATGATGTGCAAATCACGGTGCAGCGTGAGAATCAGATCCTTCCTCTGACTCTGCGACCATGAAAGCTTTGTCTTGCGACTGGGTTCATTGAGGCAGGGTTCATTGAGAATGGGGTGCGTGTGAATGAGTTCGCGGGGGCGGTCGTTTTTTCGCGCGGGCTATAAGCGTCATAGAAAGAATACTAACGGCGAAATCATGGTGAACGGCGACATGTTCAGGGCGTTCTGGCGACAACAATGGATCGGCTCTCTTGCGGGTGTCTTATTGACTCTTGCCGTTGCTCAGGCCGATTTACGCGGTCAAGGAATCACTGATCAAATAACCACTGGGGAGCAAGCAAGAGCCGAGGATTCGATCCGCACGCCTAACTCCGTTGCCGGCGGGGGCGAGGCAGAGGTAAAGGTGGGTAATGAAGCGGGGAGCTACCAGAGAGCGTTGGCTTCTGCGGTGCGTCTAGCTGCCAACCGTTGCCTGCCATCTGTTGTGTCGATCGAAGTGATCGGAGGTGTTGGTGACGGTGAAGGTGAGGTCGAGAGGGACGCACCGAGTTCAGGGCTGATCGTCGATCCAAGTGGCTTTGTTTTGACTTCTAGCTTGGTTACGAGCCGTCCCAACGCCAGTTTGATTGTGGTGCTCGGTGATGGTGAGCGACACGCGGCTCGTGTGATTGCAAGGGATCAGCACCGGGATCTTGTTCTCTTGAAAATAGATGTCTCGACGCCTTTGCCGGCGGCGAGTTTGACCGAGACCAACGAAACGACAGTGGGGCAAACCGTGATCGGTGTGGGGCGATATGGAGAGAGCCATACACCGCTGGTCAGTCGCGGGATTTTGAGTGCGCGAGGGCGACTTGATGGAATCGCTCTGCAGTGTGACGCCAGAATCTCACCGTCGTTTTACGGTGGACCGTTGGTGGATCTGTATGGTCGCGTGTTAGGTGTCCTGATTCCGGCCGTTGCCGAAGGTGGCGCCGAGTCCTCAACGAGTTGGTACGACTCGGGGATTGCCTTTGCGATTCCTGCAGAAGTGATCGCTCGGAAGCTAGCGAGGATGAAGGAGGGGGTTGAGATTCAACGCGGTGTGATCGGGATAGTTTCTCGGTCAGGTGATCCATACTCCGATGGCACCAAGATTGCGGCGGTTCGTCGTCGCAGCCCCGCCGAGCAAGCCGGACTCCAGCCAGGAGACGAAATCACGAGTGTTGCCGGCTCACCGGTCCAGAGACAGCTTCAGATACGGCAGGCACTGGGGCCATATGACGCCGGTGAACAGGTTTCGATCGGTTTTCGCCGTGGTGATCAGGAGAGCGAGGTGGAGGTCACCTTGGCTGCATCGATCCCGCCGCTCGAGCCGCAGCGTATCGGTGTCATTGTCTCCGAGCGTGGTGTGGAATTCGACGAAGAGGGAAAGGTTGCGGACGGCGGACAGTCAGAGGCCAGCGAACCGCCAGAAGCCGGCGAACAGTCAGAGGCATCGCGTGCTGTAGATACTCCACAAGATGTAAGTGGCCTGAGGGTCGATGAGGTGGTCCCTGGCACGGTTGCTCAAGCCAAGTTTAAGGTGGGGGATTTGGTCGTTGCAATTGATGGCGAAAACATTCAAGAGACGGACGCACTGGAACGGCTTTTGATTTCGTCGGCACCCGAAACATCGCTCCGTTTTACGGTGCTCCGAGATGGATCGAGTCAAGAGTTTGATTTGCTGACGGAAACGATCACCGATGAGGCGTTGACGGATTATCCGTTGGGCTGGTCAAAGAGCGATCCCAAGGCATGGCAACTGAAGGAGTGGAAACTGCCTGAGGCGGGTAATGTCGCAGCGATCGCTCACCCGCTATCTCCGGAAAGCAATCAGCGTCTCGGCTTGTTGTTGCTGCTGATGAATCCCGGTGAAGGTTCGCCAAGTGATTATTTGGAAGGTTGGCTTGAAGCGGCCAAAGCGGCAGGTGTGGTGGTTTGCGCAATTGCCGCCGAAGATCAGCAACGCTGGCAACCGAAAGAGGTTGAGGTGGTAGCACGTTTCGCAGCATCATTAATCAAGCAGTACCCCATCAATCCCGAGGCGGTTGCGGTGGCAACCGGAGGTGCGTTGCAAGGTGGTGACGGCGACGCGGCTGACTCGATGGCATTGGCGGTCGCTCTTTCTCAGCGTCAAACTTTTTGCGGTGTGTCCGTTTCAACAAAGACTCAGCCACCTCGTCTTCGATTGCCTGAGAACGAAGGAGAGGGTGGATTTCAGTTGTTGCTTTCTGCTCCGGTTGGAAGCGAGTTGCCCGAGTGGACCTCCCCACTGCGTCAAGCCGGCTATCCAGTGGTTCTCGGTGGTGAGGTGGACGTTGACAAGATTTTGCGATGGGTTCGTTTGTTGCAGACGATGTGATCTAAAACGATTTCATCTTGGAGTTCTGGATAAAAGCGATAAGATACTTCTGTAATCAATCGCAAATGCAAAACGTCGGGTAGATGATTCATGTTGATAGCTGGACAGCTTGTGCTTGGTCTGGTGTTGCTGGTAGCTGGGGGCGAAGTTCTCGTTCGCGGAGCTTCGGCACTTGCGACAGCGTTCCGAATCTCTCCGCTTGTGATTGGTTTGACGGTCGTTGCATTTGGAACCAGCGCACCTGAGCTCGGGGTCAGCCTTCAGGCTGCTTTGACGGGCAACGCTGACGTTGCAGTTGGGAATGTGGTCGGAAGCAACATCGTCAATATTTTGGTGGTTCTTGGGGCGTCGGCTATTGTTGCCCCTCTGATTGTCTCGAGTCAGTTGATTCGACTCGATGTGCCACTGATGATTCTCGCTGCGATAGGGATGTGGGGCGCATCTCTGGATGGTGTGATTAGTCGAGGTGAAGGGGCAGTGATGTTCATTTCACTCTTGTGCTACATCGTCTATAGCATCCGAGCGAGCAGGCGAGAAAGTGTCGAGGTGGTTGAAGAGTTCACCGAATATTCAAAATCGGTCTCCGGTATCAAGCATCTCTCGGTTCAGGCGGGGCTGTTAATCGTTGGGTTGGTGATGCTCAGCTTTGGTGCTCGTTTCTTGGTGGATGGCGCGATCGCCATCGCAACGAGTCTTGGGGTCAGTCAGTTGGTCATTGGTTTGACCGTTGTGGCGATTGGGACGAGCCTGCCCGAGGTGGTGACTTCGTTGGTGGCCGCGTACCGCGGACAACGGGATATTGCGGTTGGCAATGTCGTGGGAAGCAATCTTTTCAATGTTTGCTGTGTCGTCGGACTGACGAGTATTGCGGCTCCTGATGGCATCCCAGTTGGGCCTCAGGCGATCCAGTTCGATCTGCCTGTCATGGTGGCTGTTGCCGTGATCTGCTTCCCGATTTTCGGACTCGGTGGTGTGATCAAGCGATTCGAGGGAGCGTTATTTCTGGTTTATTTTGGCCTTTATACAGCTTTTTTGATCGTTTCATCGACTGATCCGGAGTCCAAAACCGACTTCGGAAGCACCCTGATCAAAATCGTCGTGCCGCTGACAATCCTCATTTTGGGGCTGTCTTATTGGGAGGGTCGGCGGAGTAAGGTCGGCGATGGCGGCAATTCGGCTGATAGCGAGTGAGGAAATCGCTCGTGAAGTCCATGATGGCAGCTCGCAGCCTGTTTTAGCGAGTATTTGGGAAAGAAGTGAATGGGATTCCCCCCATTAGGACTTTCCAATCGGGCATCACTACGCTATCTTCCCCAATCTTCATAGCAAATACGGATCGTTCTCGAGACAAAGTCAGGCTGGACGGATGACAAAGGCTAAGGGCAAAACCAAGATCAAGACCCACAAAGGCACCAAAAAACGGTTCCGTTTGTCTGCAAAAGGCAAAGCGATGCACCGTAGCAGTGGTACCAGCCACTTGGCACAGGCTGTTTCCAGCAAGCGTCGTAGAAATCTACGTGGCACCAGCTCGGTCGATACCTGCATGGAGCCAACCATCCACGCTGCACTGAACGGCAATAGCTATTAGGCTTTGCGAATCCGCCTCTTCCTAATTGGGAACTTTCTGATTAGGAACTTCCTGATTGACGGCATGGCTCGTCAGTCCTGAAGAACTTGGCTACGGATGAACTTGGCTACGGATGAATTTGGAGCGTTCCGAGCGGTTCATTGACCGCTAATGAAGCTCCAGCAGCACTATGAATGACTGATAGAAACTGACAGGGAATTAAGATTCCAACCGTCTGGGTTAAACTTCGAGATCGAGTGTCCTCTGCGGACTCGATGTCTCGGGACCTGAGATTGGTTCAACACCACTGATATTACGACAGGAGTTTGTCATGCGTACCACAACCGGTGTGGCTCGTAACCGTTCGAAGAACCGCTTATTCAAACGCGCCAAGGGTTTCCGTGGCGGTCGCGGTAAACTGACCCGAACCGTTAAGGAAACTTTGCTACGCAGTGGTGCGTATGCGTTTCGTGACCGTCGTCGTAAAAAGCGTGAGTTCCGTCGCCTTTGGATCATTCGTATCAGTGCTGCTGTTCAGCTTCATGATCTCCGATACAGCGAATTCATCCACGGCTTAAAGCTCGCCAATGTGGAATTGGACCGAAAGACGCTATCAGAGATGGCAATTCATGATGCTGATGGCTTCAAAGCTGTTTGCGATCAGGTTAAGCAGGCTCTTGCGGCCAACGCAGCATCTTAGAGCTGAATATGAGCTGCTAGAATAGGCCTCCGGTCGGGCTGTTCTCCATGAAATGAAACGGAAGAAGGGTCCTTGTGGCCCTTTTTTTGTGCACTGAACTCTTTTCTTCAATCCCCAAGACGCATCCCATGTCGCTTCAGGATTTCCTTTCTTCGCTCGATGGATTGGTTGCGGACGCTTCCTCTGCTTTTGAAGCTGCTGCGGATGCCGAAGCCTTGGAGGAGGCGCGAGTTCAGTACCTTGGGCAGAAGAGTGGTGCCCTTCGTGACATTCAAAAGCAGATGGGGAGCATCGCTCCTGAAGATCGCAAAACTGCGGGAATGCAACTCAATCAATCTAAGAATGCAATCCAGGATGCGTTCAACGGGGCAAAGTCGAGATTAGGACAAGGCGAAGAGGGCGGCATTGATGCGACCTTCGATCCCAGTTTGCCCGGGCATCGACCAAAACTCGGGCATGTGCATCCGATCACTCAAACCATTGAGCATCTCATGGAGATCATGGGACGGATGGGATTTGAGGCTGCGGAAGGCCCCGAAGTTGAAGACCCTTGGCACAACTTTGTCGCGCTGAATATTCCTGAAGATCATCCCGCGAGGGATCCTTTGGACAACTTTTATCTAGCCACTGCGGCAAAAGGTGGCGATGTCGGTGGTGAGGGCTCGCAATTGCTCAGGAGCCAGACCAGCACCGTTCAGATTCGCGTCATGGAGGAGAATCAGCCTCCGATTCGCGTTATTTCTCTCGGCCGAGTCTACCGACCCGATGCGCCGGATGCGACTCACTTTCCGATGTTCCACCAGATGGAAGGCTTACTGGTGGATCGCAATGTGACGATGGCGAATCTCAAAACCGTCCTGCGAGTGTTTGCGGAAAACTATTTGGGAACGGATGTCGAGATCCGATTCCGACCCTCCTTCTTTCCGTTCACCGAACCAAGTGTAGAAGTCGACTTTTTCTGGAACGGAACTTGGGTCGAATTTGGGGGGGCTGGAATGGTTGACCCGAACGTCTTTGAGGCGGTTGGCTACGACCCAGATGAGGTCAGCGGATTTGCATTTGGTCTCGGTGTAGAGCGTCTGTGCATGCGACGACACGGGATCACAGATATTCGTGATCTATATAGTGGCGACTTGCGTTTCCTTAGGCAGTTCTAGGTGACTGCTTCACGCAGAAGCACGTGCTGATTCAAACACGAAGAGTCGTTCTAAACGCGTCAAAGCGAGAATGTCACGAACAGTCTGAGTGACATTCCCAAGCACGATTTGAATGTCTCTACGCTTTGCCTCGGAGTTGATTCGAATCAGCTCGTTCAGCCCGACACTGGTGATTTTCTCGATCCACTGAAAATCGAGTAGAACTTGCAATTCTCGAGATTCGTTTTGATTGTCTTCAAGCAGGTCGTCGAGGCGACCGGTGACATCAACGAACGAACCCACCTGATTGAGGTGATCCTGTTCTAGGGTGATGATATTGTCTGACGGATCGGAAGCTTGTTGGTGAGCCATCACAGCGAAGATTTGCTCGTCAGTTGAGTCGTGTACCATGGGACTCGCAATTCCTTCGCGTCGAATCCCCAAACCCTCAAGAGCCTATCGCTATCGCGCGGCAGTTGCAACGAGATTGGGAAGGATTCGATGGTTGCGCCACTCTTTGCTGAAATTCACGCCCTTGTAGGCGGGTAAGGGAAGCCTTGCGGCGAAGCCAAAATAATCGCCCCGTAGCAATTGAGAAAAGTGCGCAAGAAGCAGATACCGGGTGCTGTGTCGTCTAGGCGAGTGTGAGCAAGGAGAACGGCAGATGCCTTGGGGACGACGGCGTCACAGATTCGATGAAGCGAGCTGCAGGAATCACGCTGCAGCAATGCCTTGCAAGGGTTGTGATCGAAATTCTCAGGGTACCTAGTGGGCCGCTTTTCTGATTCGGCAGATTAGATAGACAACATTTGCGACGATGAATGAAATCAGCATGATTGGTGGAAACGCATTTGAGTGTTCTTTGGCGAATCGGTTGAGCGGATGATGAATTGGTGGTGAATGCCCAGTTTCTTCCGCTTTGAACCCATCGGCAAGCTGGGACGCGGAGGTTGACTCGATTCCCAACCTCACAGAATGGAGTTTGTTCTGTGGGACGTATCGTTGAACCAATGCGAATAATCGGACTAGGCCGCTTTAGAAGGGTTCGCCTGACGGAACGGTCACTCGCTTCTTGGGAGGGGGAAGGTTGCGAGTGACCGTTTCGTCAAACAGTGTCAGGCACTGAATGAAGTCAAACTTTCAGGACTCTTACCGTTTCGTTCACTGCGAAAGCAGAGACACGCCGGTCGACCCGAGGGAAAAGGAGGGGCGATCAGTTGGGAAGATAGATAAGACTTCTTTGGAGTTGGGCCTGACAATCATAGGTGGAGGAGTTTGGAATGACCGAGTTTAGTCTTTAGCGACGGCGGATTGCGATTGAATGTCCGCACATCACGACACCGGCAGTCATCAGAGCAAGACCCAGCCAGTCGGGCGGATCGACTCGTTTCTTTGGTTCGGGATGAACGGTCATCAACAGCGAGGTGACGCTGGCGCGTGACGCGACCTGATCTGACTTGGAGAATCTCGCCAAGGCTCGGGTCGTTCCTTCGCTAAGGACAAATGAATCAATCAGCTGGAGCTGAACACCAACCAACAGAACAAGTAATCCAGCGAGAAAGTAGTTTTTAGCGTTGAAAAACATTCTCGTTTCCATCTGGTTTTCAGACGACGACAGGTCTCATACGAGGGTGAATAAGCATCCCATGCGTTTGCGAGCGTGGGACGCTTTGCCTCGTCAGAGAGGTGCATCGACGCAAAGCGATGCAAATTTTCACCGGTTCTGAAAAGAAGCGCATCACGCTTGATGTACCGATGATGCCAGCGGAACCGGTCATGTCGTCTGGTTTTGCAATGCACTTGGTCTGTGCATTTGATCGATTACAACCACGAATCTCGCATGCTTTTATTAAAGCTTGTCGCTGCAGATGTTTTAGCGACGTGGTACGAGATTGCTAAAGATGCTCTGGACAGATTCTTGGAGCGGGTTCAGTGTTGATTCGCCGAGAAGGTGAGTTTGATTGCTTTGCAGGACGGCTGCCGCAACGTTCTGGTGGTCGAGCCAATCATCGGGATCAAAATCCCTCGTGTCGACGTAGATCTCCTGCAGATTGTAGGTCAGCTTTGGCACAAGGTAGAAGCCATCTTTCCCCCTCACCACGTGGTAGTGAGAAGCAACGTACATCATGATGACGCCGGTGATGACACCAAACAGAAAGCGAGACACAACTATCCCCGTTTCAGTCGAAATCCAAGACAACTTGATCTACTCAACTATACGACCTAAGCCGCATTGTGGGCAATAGAAACCCATTTTTGCCGTTTTTCTTGGGGTTTCGGATGCAGACATTCCAGCGGAGTCAAAGCTATACTCCGGAGATGAAAGCAAATCGAAAGAATACGAAATCCAGTAGTCGACCTCGAAAAAACCGTCAAACCACAACAGGGGGCGCGAAGTCGACAAAAAAAAATCGAGACCAGCAGACTCAGGCAACACCCACCAAGCTGCGGATCATCGGTGGGCATCATCGTGGACGACTGATTGACTACCACGGTGCGGATTTCACGCGTCCAATGAAGGACAACATTCGCGAGAACCTGTTCAATATTCTCGGGCCTTCGATTCGTGGACGACTTGCATTTGACTTGTTCGCGGGAACCGGTGCTCTGGCGTTTGAGGCATTGAGTCGTGGGGCTCAGTCGGCTGTGATGGTGGAACAGAATCGCCAGGCGGTGCAATTTCTTAAGCGGACCAGCGAGACGCTCGATTTGGTGGAACGCTCGACGGTGATCCACGGTGACGCATTTTTAGCCGGTGCAGCACAGCTTTCGGCACCTGACGACGACACTCCCTGGGTGGTTTTTCTCTGTCCGCCCTACGCGTTATGGGAATCAATGCTGTCAGAGCTCAAGGGGCTGATGGCACGATTTTGGGAGCATGCGCCGATTGGCAGCGTCTTGGTCGCGGAAACGGAGAAGGGTTTTGATCCTGACTTGCTACCCAAGGCTAATTGGGATTTTCGAGTCTACGGAAATACTCGGCTTGGCTTCATTGAGAGTGAACCGGTTTGCGGTCTCAGGATGTAAGTCAGTTGTTCGTTCAGCTTGACTTCGCGCATTCGCGAGTGAATCGTTTGTTCGTATAAGTGGGGTCAAGCCGCTTTATCGGGACAGCAGAGGCTCAAGGAAGATAGTTGTGTGTATGAGCCGATAAGACGCTAAGATGATCCCTCTGTCATGCATTCACCTCGGTTGGATGACAAACTAGGGTGTGTGACACAACAGCGGGTGCCGAGAGCCCGATGGGCAGCACCTTAATCTCGGAACTATCTCGGAACTATCTGGGACTTTGGATCGTATTGTCCTGAGTGATATTGCGTTATCGTCTTTCTATTCGGAATTAACATGTCAAACGGACTCGCTGTGTGCTCCGCCATCCGATCGCTCCTCCAGATTCCATTCTGCTTGCTGTGTGCTTCTCTGTGCTTGATGCCGCAGGGTGATCTTCTAGCACAAGAAGCTACCGTTGAGACTGAATTGGTGGAAAGCGAAGCTCAGGATGAACCGGTTGGTGAATCCATCGCTGAACCGGTTGGTAAATCCAACGCTGAGGCGCAGGAACTTCCGGAGGGTTATCAGGAAGAGCTCGATCGCCGAATAGAGCTATTCCGGCAATTGCGTCTTGAGCTCGAGGATGCAATCACCAAGCAGCGAGAGATCTACATTAAGTATGCAAATCGTGAGCAGTATGGTCCCAAGTTTCGCCGTGCGTACTCAGATGAGCGTAATCGTTCCAGAATCATGATGAGCAAGGTCTATGATGCCGCCTTGGACATCCTTCGAATTGGTTATGATAAAGAGGCGATTACCTACATGGTGACGATGTTGCAGCATCGTCACGGCATCGGTTTCTACGATCGTCAAACTCTCGAGGGGGCAGCGAGACTCATTGATGGTGGATCGAACCTTCAATACATGTTTGAAGTGGCTGCCCGCTCAGCCGTTGTCTGTGGGCAGTTTGATATGGCCAAGCAGCTCTATGAAGCGGTGCCGGATGAAGATCAGAAAGAGATTGATTTGCGTTTGGAATACTCGCTTGAGGATTTACGCAAGGAGTACGAGGCGGAAGAAAAACTGCGTGCGGCTGAATTTGAATCCGATCAGCTACCTCGTGTGAAATTTAAAACCACTCAAGGAGATTTCGTTGCTGAACTCTTTATCGATCAAGCTCCAACTGCTGTATCACGGTTCATTCAGTTGGTTGAAGAAGGCTTTTATGACGGTAAGGATTTCTTTCAGGTGATCGAGCATCTGCTAGCACTGGCAGGCGATCCGGACTTTACACCGGGCGATCCAAGCGTGAAATTTCTGGTTGATGAGCACACCCGACCGGATGCTCGGTCTGGCCTGCGTGGAGCCTTGGTGATGGCTAAGGTGCCTCGTGAGGATGAGTCAGACGAAAGGTTTTATCCAAATTCGGCGAGTAGCCAATTTGCCATCCTCCTAACTCCGATCGTTGATGCACAACGTGACCAGACCATTTTCGGGTCGGTCATCGAGGGGATGGAGACCGTTTGTCGACTCAATCGTGTTGATCCGCATGAGAAAAAGAAGAAGGGCGAGGAAGAAGTGCCAGCGGATAGCATCATTGAGGCGACGATGATTCGTCGACCCGATACGTTGCCGGCTCCCGAGTTCTATCAGTGACCCAATGTTTCTGGTTTGAAGTAAGGAACATCAATTGGCACCCGATCTTCAGGACCGGTATCAACGCGAGTTTTCAGTGCCGATTTTCAGTGCCGATTTTCAGTGCGTTCGATTTACCTAACCACATCGGCACCATTTGCTGGCCACTAAACCAACGCATCCAATTCATCAGTTAGCGATTGAAAGCGTTTAAGTGTGGTTTCCACCGGCTCGGGTGTCGACATGTCAACGCCCGCATCACGCAGTAGGTCAAGCGGATCTTTGCTGCACCCACCTTTGAGGAAGTTTAGGTAATCCTGAAGCTCTTGCTGGCCACCATCAAGAACACGGCGTGAGAGGGCGATTGCGGCGCTCAGTCCCGTCGCGTACTTGTAAACGTAAAACGCTCGATAGAAGTGCGGGATTCGAAAACACTCCAGGGACAGGCAATCATCGATGACAAAATCTGGCCCAAAGTATGCTTCGAGTAATTCGCGATAGACCTGTTTGAACGATTCAACCGTGAGCGGTTCGCCGGCCTCGGCCATCTCGTGGGTTCGTTTCTCGAATTCTGCGAACATGGTCTGCCGAATGACTGTTGCGCGAATGCTGTCCAGTTCATTGTTGATCAAGTACGCACGTTCAGAATCGCTCGCTGCGTGATTGAGCAAGTACTCGGTCAGTAATTGTTCATTAAAAGTACTCGCGACTTCCGCGACAAAGATGGTGTAGTTGTAGTATTCGAATGGCTGGTGTTTGGCCGAATACCAGCTGTGCATAGAGTGGCCCGCTTCGTGAGTCAGAGTGAAAACATCGTTCAACACTTCGGGTTTGAAGTTCATCAGGATGTACGGGTCGCCATCGAACGATCCGCAACTAAATGCACCGCTTTGCTTACCACGATTGGGATAACGATCAGACCAGCGGCCACGAAGACCTGCTTCGAGCGTCTCGGTGTACTCCGAGCCGAGTGGCTGAAGTGATTGGATGACCACCTCGACTGCTTGGTCCCACTGATGGGTCTTATCCAGATTGCTCAAGATTGGAACGTAGGTGTCATAATGATGCAGCTTCTCAAGTCCCATCTTTCTTCGGCGCACATCGAGGTAGTGGTGAACCGAAGGTAATGAATTGCGGACCGCTTTGATCAAGTTGTCATAAACGGCGACAGGAACGTTATCAGGAAAGAGCGAGGCTTCGAGACTGCTGTCGTAGTTTTTTGCGCGAGCGTAATAAACATCACGGTGGATGCTACCTGCCAGAGTTGCAGCGAGTGTGTTTTCGTGGGCCGAGAACTGATCATAGTACTGGTGGAATGCCTTCTCGCGGATCTTCTGCTTAGGATTGATCAAGAACTGGCCAAACGTTGCGTGTGATAGCTCCGTTTTTTTACCTTCGTGGTCCTCGATTTCGCCGAACCTTAAATCCGCATCGTTGAGTTGGCGAAACGCGTTTCCCGCTGCGGAGGCCATTTCTCCCTGCATCGCAAGGAGCCGCTCTTCTTGATCACTAAGTGTATGTTTGCGATACCTGAGTAGTCGTTGAAGCTGCAATTGAAAAAGTTTTAACTGATCGTCGTCGATCCACTGGCCAATCGTGCTTTCGGGAATTGCCATGATTTCGGGACGCATAAAGCTTGAAGCTTGCCCCGCACGGACGGCGAGATTTTGGAACCTCGCCTTCATGGCTTGGTAATCGCTATTCCCCTGATCCTCAGTTGTTTTCAAGAAGGCAAAGGTTCCTAGCCGTTCAGCGACACGATCAAACTCGCTATCAAAAGTGAGTGCCGCTGCCAACTGCTCGGCAGATTCGCTAAGCTTGCCGCGAAAACTCTCAAACTTAGGTATCCAGGTTTCAAGTTGTTTGAAGTCCGCTTCCCACGCATCGTGATCCGCATAGAGACTTGATAGGTCCCATGTGTCGTTAACGTCCACTTCGTTTCGAGATGGCAGTGTGCTGGTGGTCATTCGCTTTTGGTCGCTTAGGGAAAGATTGCAGGGCTTGTCGATTTTGAAAGGTTCAGTCTCGAATCAGGGATGACTAAAGCAATTCTAGGAAGGCTCGCATCCATGCGGGGTGGGCGGGCCAGGCGGGAGCGGTGACGAGATTGCCGTCAACATGCGCCGAATCCATCGTTTCCGATGGGGCGACGTAGGTGCCACCGGCAACGGTCACTTCGGGACCGACTGCTGGATAGCAGCTGCACTGACGATCCTGGAGTAGACCTGCAGAGGCGAGTATCTGAGGACCATGGCAGATGGCAGCGATCGGTTTGTTGGTTTCGCCAAAATGACGAACGATCTCGAGGACTCGAGAGTCGAGTCGGAGGTACTCGGGGGCTCGTCCCCCCGGAATGACCAATGCGTCGTAGTCAGCCGGATCGAGGTTCTCGAAATCCGTATTGATTCCAAAGCGATGTCCCGGTTTTTCACTGTAGGTCTGATGACCTTCAAAGTCATGGATTGCGGTAGCAACGCTGTCTCCCGCCGCCTTACCCGGGCAGATGGTTGCGACCTGGTGGCCCGCACAGAGCAGGATTTGCAGCGGCACCATCGCTTCGTAGTCCTCCACAAAGTCGCCGACAATCATCAAGACTCGTTTTCCACCACTGCCCAAATTCGACATCGATTTGCTCTTTTTTAGGGTCGTTCACTTCAATTTGGGCCAAAAACTTGCCTGTCTGGCCCGAGATACTCCACTGATATCACTCGCCGGTGGTACCGTCATCGCGATATCACTTCTAAACCACTTCTCTGAGTTGCCGTATCTACGGGTTGCCGTATCTAAGGGTTGCCGTATCTAAGGGTTGCCCTGTCCAGAGCACCTTTGGTCACCATTATGGGATCTAAGGTCGACGCCGCAACGTGGTATGACGCCTAAATCTACCGCGATGGGGGGATGTCGTCCGAAACCGACTGTTACCCAGTAACGGTGCGGAGGTCGGCCTGTGACGAAAATCCGATTTGACATGACCGGCACTGAATCACGGTCAGAACGGTCGGGTGGGTTGTACCTGATTTTTTGTGACGACTCCGATTACAAAACATTCGCGGTAGGAAGAACTGTCGAGTAAGCTATTCAGCATGACGATCTTATCTAGACGTCCCAGAGTGCCTGCTCGGGTGCCTTTTCTGGGACTCTGTTGATGCTGGTTCCCTGTGGGATCGGCTGATCAATTTTTCGCGTTGTGGGGGGATCTGTTGAAACCCGTGTGTTTGGTCACACAGGGCAACTCACTCTTTGCGATGCACCCACTTCAATGCTCAGCATTGAAATTTGATTAGTAGAAATGTCGCGGTCCACACAAGTGTGTCGGCTGCATTCGCCGCCGCGTGAACAGACGTGGTGTCGACCCGGATCACTTAATAGGTGTACGTCCTGATGAACCGTATCATCGCAACCTGTCTCGCTTCTTTAACCGTCCTCAGCGTTTCCGTCGCAGACGACCTCGTTTCCACGACGGCTCTCGAGCATCTTGGTCTCACGCAAAGTTGGGCTCGGCCAGTGACGGCGCCTTGGGGAGTCGAATCGATTGCGGACCAGCAACTGGTGGTGATGGAGGACGATCCGGTCGAGTTCATAGAGATCGTCGAGTCTGGATCGCAGTCAGCGGATTCAGCGCCAGAGGGAGATGAAGTAGAGAACGCACCTGCTGCCGCCAACGCTTCGGAATCCGAGGATGGGGACGCCAAACTGATCACGCGTTTGCGTCTTGATTCGATTCCAGCTAACGGACACCTGAGTTCTCGGGAAGAGGCTGAACGACGAGCCAATAATGAAATACGCCGACTGAAGCGGAAAGGTATCGAGGCTGAATTCCGAATTCGATCGATTCCTCGCGTCAATCTGTTCTCCATTTCTGATGATGGAACACTTGAAAGTCGAGATGCGGAGACTGGTGAGCCGATCTGGAGAATCCAAGTGGGGAATCCGCAACTACCTTACCTCTCTCTCGGTGCAGATCAGGATCATTTGATTGTCGTTAACGGATCCAACATTTATCAAGTTGATGCGAAGACCGGCGAGGTAATGTCGGACGTCAGTACCATCGGTGCTCCTGCTTTCGGAGCAACGATTGCTGGTGAATTCGTGATGGTGCCAATGATTGGCGGAGGGATCGAGTGTTACCCGATGCGTGATCCAACGATCGATCCTTTTCTCGAGAAGGTCGAGGGTGATGCGTTGGCTTTGCCTGTTAAGTCACCAGATGTCGGTTCATCACGAACCGCTTGGGGAACCGATCGCGGTTTTGTTTATGTGATGGAGATGCAGGGAGTTCCCTCTTTGCTCTTCCGATTAAAAACCGACGGGATTGTCAGTTCCCGCATTGCTGCCGCAAAGGGGAATCGATTCTTCTTTGGCTCTGAAGGTGGCCAAGTTTACGGCATCGAAGCGACTCGTTCCGGACAGGTTCTCTGGAGTCAACCGATTGGAGAGCCTTTCTATAACGAGCCACTGGTGTTTGGAAATCAGGTTCTCTTGCGATCAGCTTACGGAAACCTCTTCTCGCTTGATACTGCGACGGGTGCGTTGACCTGGGAGCAGCCACTTCGTGGCGTAGGTGAGCTGGTGGGAGTGATTGATGGAAAACTCTATCTGACTACCTTGAGTGGCCACTGCGAGGTGGTGGATCTCGCTACCGGAGACTTGGTGTTTGCCCCACGTGGACTTCAGCCGGCTGATTTTGTAGTCAATGCGATGACCAACCGTCTTTATCTCGTCAGCGAGAACGGGGACGTTCAGTGTGTTCACGCAATCGGTGAGGATCTTCCCACCTTCCATCATGAACTCGAAAACCCTGTCTCGGTCGAGGACTCTTCCGCGACCAAAAAGAATCAGCCGGCCAATAACGGTAATGCAGCAGGCGGTAACGATCCGTTTGGGGCAGGCGGGAATGATCCCTTCGGGGCTGGCGGCAACGATCCGTTTGGTGGAGGAATGCAAGGCGGGAATGACCCGTTCGGTGCGGGCGGAAACGATCCCTTCGGTGCCGGTGGGAACAACAATAATGATCCCTTTGGCGGCGGAGAGGCGATGGAAGATCCGTTCGGTGGCGCTAACCCGTTTGGGAACTAAGCGATCGATCAGCGATTCCAGCATCAGGCAGACTAGCTTGGCCAGTGTTCTGCGATCTTTCTTTGCAGGAATTCTGCACTTCGCATCAACTGGTCAAACCCATCGACACCATCTTCGATGCTGATCCAGTTGTCCGCAAATCCAGCGGACTTAAGGATCGAGAAAATGGCATCGTAGTCGTTGAGACCTTTGCCGATCTCACCGTGGCTGAGTCGCTTGGCGTAACCCTCGGCACCCGTTTCATCTGCTCTTAGATCCTCGATGGTTCCCTCGAGCAGGTAGCGATCGCTCGCGTGCATGGTGACGACTTTTGGGGCGACTCTTCGAAGTAAGTCCAGTGGGTCTTCGCCAGCTAGGATCGTGTTACTTGGATCGTAATTCACTCCAAAGTTTTTCGCGGTAACGGCGTCCACCAAGTCACAGAAGACATCCATCATTTGGGCGAATTCAGGGTAGTTCCAAAAATCATCTTTGTAATGATTCTCGATGATCAAGGTGACACTCTTATCTGCTGCATATTGGGCACAGGTGTCAATGCACTCCGCCGCGAACCGGACGCCGTCCTCCCTCGCGACCTCTGGACGTCTCTGTCCGGACAAGACTCGACAAAATTGTCCACCTAGTTCATGGGTCATATCGATCCAGAATTTTTCCTTCTCAATCTGTTCCGCTCGGAAGTCAGGATCCGGATGTGTGAAGTCTGGCGAGCAGCACATCATGGGAATCGAGAGTCCTTTCTCTTCCACTTTTTTTCGAATCGGCCCCCATTGGCTACGGTCCTGCATCTCCAAGAAACCCGCGTACCATTCGAGGCCTTGGACGGGTAATTGCGATGCCATCTCAATCCACTCCGACAAACTCATCGTTCCGTCTTTGCAGAGTGCTTGCATGTAGAGTTTTGGGAAAGCTGCTAATTTCGGCATGTTCGTGTTAGACGAAAATAAGTGGTGAGTGAGGAGAGAAAAAAGACGCACCTAGCTTCGATTGATCGATTTCTACAGGGAGGGTTTCAGGAGTGATTTCACAATCTTGCCTTCGTGCATCGTCTCGAACGCCTCATGCCAATCCTCAAGACCCCATGTGCCGCCGATGATCGGTGCGACATCGAGTTGACCGCTGGTGAGAAGTGCGAGGACACGTTCCCAGATAGCCCAATGGTGACTAAAGCTTCCTTGTAGCGTCACATTTTTTTGCACAAGAGGATCAATCGAGAAATCGAGTGGCTTCGGACCCCAGCCGACTTTGGTGATCCATCCCGATGGGCGAACAAGTTCGATTGCAAGTTTCAGGGTTGGGGAGACACCAGCGGCGTCGATGATCACATCCGCACCGAGTCCATCCCGTTCCAGTGCCCAGTCGCGTGCATCGGTCAGCGGAGTGCAGCCATATTGTTTGGCGATTTCAAAACGGGCAGCATCTGATTCTAGACCTAAGATTGCAACATCTCCTCCACACAACTTTGCAACCGCCGCACAGAGGATTCCGATGGTGCCCGGTCCGATCACCAGCACGCGATCACCGGGGGTGATCCGTGAGTTGCCGACCACCGAGTTATAGGCGACACAGCACGGTTCTGTGAGGGCTGCGTGATCCAGTGATAGGGCATCGGGCACACGGTGTAAGCATCTCGCGGGGACTCGAGCAAACTGGGTCATCGCGCCGTCCACTCCGTAACCAAAGCCCTTGCGGGTGGGGTCTAGGTTGTATCGGCCTTGCCGTGACATCGGATTGTTTAAGTCGATCACCGCAGCGGTTTCACTCGCGATCCGATCTCCTTCTTTCCAACCTTGGACTCGAGAACCGAGCTCAACGATCGTGCCGGCAAATTCATGTCCTAGCACCACGGGATAGTTCACGGGCCAACTGTGTGAAGAGGTCCATTGGTGAAGATCGCTACCGCAAACTCCCACCGCTGCGACTTCAACAAGGACGTCCTCTTCGCCGATGGTTGGCTTTGCGAACGAACGGATTTCAACGCTTCCCGGTTCCGGTGCGAAATTAACAACTGCTGCAGATTCACTCACTGATGGATCTCCCTTGGTCTTCCCCGTAGGCATGAACTTTTTCACAGATCAAACGCAGGGAGCTTTCGAGATCCCCCGATGCAGTTTTGAATGCATCGGCGTCGATTGTCAACGGAGCTCCAAGAACGACAAGGGGGGCTCCGTATTCAGGGCATCGAATCGCCTGTTCAATCGTCAAGCCGCCGACAGCCTGCACTGGCACTTTAACGGCATCAACCACCGCTCGAAGGTCGTCCAGTGGACTCGGCATCCGCTCACCTCGGGCTGCAATTCCTCGACGTTCGTCATAGCCGATATGGTGAACGATATAGTCGCAGCCGAGGTCCTCGAGACGCTTTGCTCCATCCACCATGGTTTGGTAGCCGAGGTTATCTCCCATGACTCCCACGCCACAGTCGCGACCCGCTTTGACCACGCACTTGATGGTCTCTTCGTGCGCCTGCGCCATGACGACCACATGGGTTGCACCAGCACCGGCCATCATTTCTGCCTCAAGGTACCCGCCGTCCATTGTTTTCAGATCCGCAACGATTGGCGTTTCTGGGAATCGTTCTCGTAAAGCTCGGACGCCGTGGAGACCCTCTGCCAAGATCAATGGCGTTCCCGCTTCGAGCCAATCCACTCCGGCCCGAATTGCCATCTCCGCGGTCTCGAGTGCTTCTTCGATGGTGGTTAGATCGAGCGAAATTTGAACAATTGGTTTCATCTTCTAAGAGGTCTCGCGTGGTATTACGTGATTGGGATTGGACAATATGAGTCTTTTGTGAGCACTGTCGCCGGTCGATCAGTGAGCATGCTGATCCGAGTGGTTTGAGGCTGAGGATATTGGGTTCTGGTTGGTGAAGATTTCCGACCACTTTCGAGCGATCAAATACTTCGTTGCCAGTATCCACAGCGACTTTATTTCGTGGGTTCAGGAGTCAGTTTTCCGGTTTTCTGCTGAGTGCCCCGCTTCAATCGCGTTCTCAATGAGTCTGAGTTGCCGCAGTAATGGCGGCGAATAAGGTGATTGCTTGAGCGCCAGTTGTTGCATTCGCATCGCATTTTCAAAATCGCCCACTGCAAAATAGCAGCGAGCACAGGTGTCCATTTTGGCGCTGTCGTTGGAGATTTGAAGCGATTCGAGGCTGTACTTCAAAGCCTTTTCTTGGTTCCCTTCGGTGTTCGCAACAAGCCAGGCGTACTGATTGAGTTGGTAGCCGAGTTCTAATCGAATCGGTTGTCCAAAACGTTTTGCATCTTCGCGAACATCTTGAATGGATTGTTCGATCTGTCGAATGCTCATCTCAAGGGTTCGACTAACAAGGTTTTTCCATGCCTCGTCACCATCGAGTTGATGCATGGAAATTAGAATGTCGACGTTGACGGGATATCGCTGAAACGCCTGAGCCAGTAGTGGTCTCGCTGGTTCCAAATTTCCTTCGCCGATCATTGCTAAAGCGGTGTGATACTGAGCGTTACTGATGACAAAGGAGTAGTTAAAGGTGCTTAGGCGTATGAGTTGCTGTTTCAGTGTGGCATCTTTCTCAAGTCGATCAATCAATGGGGTCAGGATGTCAGCGACCTCGCGGTGACGTTCTAGATCTGCAAAAAGAAGTGCTAGATCGCTTCGAGCCAACGCAGCGGAGACGGAATCGATTGGCAGTCGATCGATGATCTGCGTGAGTTCTTGTTCTGCCCAATCGAATCGCCCTCTTTGGGCGAGTTGTGTTGCGATGTCACGGTGGGCGCGAGCGATTTCTTCGATCACGCGAGGATCCGGTTCGGCTGCCGATCCTTGGCTATCTTCAGACGTTATCTCGGGGAGCGGGTTCATCTTGAGAGCACGGTTGGCACGCTCTTCACCCTGCGCCACCTCGCCTGCTTCGAGTGATGCCTCAGCAGCCCCGTAAAGCAGCATCGGATGCTTTTGAAACATCTCGCTGTGTCGCATTTCGAGTTCGAGGACAAACTGATGCAGTTGATGATCAATTGCCCACGAACAGGCAGCAGTCAACTCTCTTATAGTGGGGGCAATGAGATCTTGATACTCAATCGCCAGTGCAATGGCTTCTTCTTGCTGATCGTCTTGATGCGCACGCATGACGCATTGTCTCACGAGATTGAGTAGTTCCTCGCGACTTGGTGACTGATCGCTCTGAATTGCCAGTGACGCAGTTCCCAGAGGGGCACCCTCGGTCTTGGCATCGCGGTTAGATGGCGTTTGGCTAGGATCAAGATTTTCGTTGCTCGACCGCTCTGCGCGGATTGTTTCCAAGTCGATCTGTTCGGAGAGTACCTCACGCCACCGCGAACTCTGGTAGTGGTTGTCGATCAAATCTTGCGCATACTGCCGAAGCCAAATGGTTGCGGGCCGTTCGTTGTTGGCAAGGGTGTTAAGAATTAAGTTTCCTTGCTCGCTGCGACTCAGCGCATCATCAGGCAACTCTTGATCCATGATCAACATTGCGGCGAGTATCTTCAGGCGGCTGGATCTTTCATAATTCGTGATCCTGACCAGAGCTCCGAGCCCACTGCGTTGCGTGAAGCTGTGCAGTCGGTTGATTCGACGTTCTCGCTCCAGCTCACTCAGTCCCCCATATTCATCGAGCGTTTCTCGGACTTCAGGTGTATCGCTTTCTTTAGACCAACTGACATTCAGGCTTGTGATTAGATAACGGGCGGTGAGCGCGATTTCGTTGTCAGGATGAAATTGAGCCGACTGAAGTTGATCAAAGGCTTCGAGACCAATTCGCTGCAAGCTTTCTTTGGCCCGTGATCTGGTCGCGTAACTCTCAGACCCGAGTTGTTCAATCAGTTGGCCAACCAAACCAGGTGAAGGGCGATTTTCAACCGCAGTCGCAAGTCGACAAAGCATCGGTGATTGGATGTTTGCTACGAAGAACAACGCAGCAGCAAACAGCATCATGCCGATCTTGTTTTGGTGAGAGAGAGCCTGCGGTTTCAGCGATGACATGTTGTCCAATCCGTGCGCGAGGTCAGCCGAGTCGTGAAAGCCAGTCAGGACTTGGCGTACTACCGAACCACAACTCGAATTCTAGCCGATTCCCATCACCCGCGGGTGGCGGTTCCAGACCTGCAGGCGATTTTGTCGCCTCGTACACACCCTCGGATAATCGCGAAAAATTTGCACTTTGGAGATTTTTTTTAGCGGTATTGCTCAGCCATCGATTTGACCGATTCAGCGATCGTTTCACGGAAGGATTCCGGTTCCAGTACTTCCGCATCCGAGGCAAGCGAAAGGACTTTGGGAAGGAGTTCACGCGGATGAGAGGCTGGAACCGAAAGGGTCACTGATCCGTCGGGCTGCGGATCAAGGATTTGTTCCGGATGCCAAGGGTCTTCGCGAACCCAAGCCGCCGCACGCTCACCAAGTCGGATCTTTACGATCGTGGGTTCGTCACCGGAAAAGATACCAATACTTCGCCCCAAGTGACTTTCCAAATCAATGTTGGGGTCAGGCTTGAAGTATTCGTCGAGTGCTTTGGCGGCACGAAAGCGATCGAGCTTCCAATGACGCAATCTTTCGGTTGGATCTTGCACTTCTTCCGCAGCGGCGACGACATAAATGCTGCTTTGGTAAACTGCCAGGCCGTAGGGTTCAATCCGGCGGATGGCCGCTGGTTTGCCGATTGGTTCGTATTGGATTTCAACGATTCGATGTTCGAGAACGGATCGGTTGATGGTCTTTAGAATCCCCGCCTGATCTTCGTAGCTCTTCCGCGGGCTTCCGAAAACATGCAGTGACTTGCGATATCTCGCGTAGTGGTCAAAGACTCCATTGGGAACCGCTTCTTGAATCTTGTTCCAGAACGTCTCGATACCTTGCCAATATTGGGTCCCCAATAGTGGGAACAGGAGTTCGCGTCCGATGGACAAAGCGATTAATTCGGTGGCTGAAATTCCGACTTCGTGAACGCTATTGTTGTTTTGCCCAAGCTTGTAGACCTTACCGCGTTCGAGTGTTTCAGTCTGAATGTCGAACCCCGCAGCCTGTAACGCTTCAATGTCACGACGTACGGTTCGACCATGCAACGCGGAGAGGCCAAGGTCGGCAACAAGGTCACCGCGAAGTTCTTCAAGGGTTCGTCCGAAGCGCGAGAACTCCAAGAGTTGCAGGAGTTTGTGTTGACGGATCAGTTGTTCATTTCTTGCCATCTTTTCACACCCCTGTTTTTTCCCACCGCTATTTTTCCAACGCGAACTTGGCGATCGCTACAGCTTTGAGAAGTGCCAACCGGTCATCATCGAACTCATCCGCCAGCTCAACTCTGGCATCGCCGACTCAGACCCGAACGACCCGAGTACCGGCTAAGCGATCGTGCAGCGTTTGGTTACCCTCGGTGAAAAGGAAACCGATGTCTGCCAGTGCAATCAAAGTGCCAACAACCGGAATCAACGTAATCAATTGGAACACGAACGTTCTCAGAAGAAAGCCGTGCACAAAGCCTACGGTTTCTCCGGTGTGCTGACTAACCATTCTTGTGCCAATGATCTTCTTTCCAAGGCTTTGCCCCGATTTTGAGATCAAGACGATATTTACAACCATCGGTATAAGGCCATTGCCGAGGATGATTAGAAAGCCGACAAGAATGCCGCCTAAAGCCATTGCTGCTGCTTCATCTGATCCGCCTCCATTAGCTTCGGCTTGCAAAGCGGCAGCAATGCCGCCAACGAACATCCCACCGCCAATGATTAGCCCCGGGAGCATCATTAGCATGTGCAGAACGCCATCGAGAAGGGTTCCGCCGATTCTCTGGCCAACACTTGCTAGTTCTTGCGGGCCAGATGACGCAGAAGGATGTTGACCCGAAACCGCGCTCTGGTAGGGATTGCTTGTGGTTTTTACGGGCTGCAAATCGTTGTCCGTCAAATCATCAAAGATGCCCGGGTCAATTCCTCCCACCCCTGCAGTTGGTCTGGGAGCAGGTGAACTGGATGCAGGCTTTGAAGTACCGGCTCCGCTTGGTCGATTCGCTCCGCCACCTGCAGATGCGGCATTTGGTGCTCGGAGCTGTTTCCCGCAAGGACACTTAACCACTTGGCCGGCAGCCGAGTCGGGAATGGATAGCACCTTCGCACAGGCGGGGCATTTGATTTTCATGATTAGGACGCCTTGGAATAAAAATCGCTCCGAATAATTGAATGGAGAGCGACGCAGATGGTCAAGCAAGAGTTTATGGCGTTGGTCGCGACGAGGATCAAGAGCCTTGGGCTGAAAACTTGACAAACTGCCCCGTAAAAAGGCACCCCGCAGTCAGAAGGTCGAATCGATCGCTGTGAAACGAAGATTCCAATGCGGATTGACGCGATGCGAAATTCAGGGCGAGTGCCAGTTCGCCATATGGTGATGATTCGTGAGTCAAGGAGTTGGGAATGACTTCAGGTCAACCTGCTTGTAGATGGCACGCATCCCAGCGGCCTCTTGGATTTTTTTTTGATCCGTTTCATTCAAATTGTTGAGCGGCTCAATTGCCAATGTGGACCGATATTCTTGCGTACCCGAATCGCGTTTGAGCAGCAGTGTTGTTTCGAGTGGGATTTCGCCTCGATCGGCCAAATGTTGATTGAGAGTCATTCGTCCGAATGGAGGTGGACCAAGTCGCCGGACAAGATTCAGCCGAGCGGCGAGATCGACAAACTTTGCAAATTCTCTTGCGACTTCTGGCGAACTCGCCTTCTGACCGGTCATGTGGTATTCAAGACCTCCGAAAGCAATCCGATAGCCCTGAACGAGCTTGCTAGGCTCTACTACCGCATCGATTCCCAATTGTTTTTTTTGATCCTCTGTCGTAGCAGCTGCTCGCGCCTGCGCTGTGACCTTAATCAGGTCATCTTCGGTGACTGATGCTTGAACCTGTGTCTCGCGATCCATGATCGTAACTAATTTTTTGCCCGAGTCAAAAATGGTGACGAACCGTGTGTCGATCTGTGGGAAGTCGTAGATCACTCCCTCCTGAAATAGGATGAGGTGCTTTGATGATTCATCGACGTTTTTTCCCGAATAGACTCTCGTGGTGACCCGAAAGTTATCCGCCATTGCGATTGCGGGCGGAAACACGGTGGCAAGCGAAATGCAAACCACAGAGAGCCACAGTAGTCGGATGCTGTTTCTGCGAACTCTGTTTTGCTTGCAATTGCTGGGCGGTGGAGTTTGCCCGAGGCTGGTGATGCCGGAGTTGAATTGGCGAGTACGATGACCGTCTGGCGACATGATGCTCGATGGTCTCCGAGTGGTTGGTGGGCTCGTGATGGGTGCTGAGTGCTTCGGCCAGGAGGATCCGCACTGGCTTCACTGGGAAAGGCTTCACCGGGAAATGCTTCACCAGCACTGGCTTCACCGGTAAAGGGTTGATTGTCAAAGGCTGAGCGATAGTGAACGCGTTATGCAGCGATCTAGCTTTAGCTTGAGAAACAGCGTAGAAAAGCGGAGCGGTGGCCGCCAGATCAATGGTCCTGCCTCTTTCTCGCAACAACAATTTGAACCATGCGGCGAACCCTCTTTCTAATTCCTCACGAACTTTTTGGCCTACCCATTTTTGGGGTAGGTTGGGCTTTACTTTTGCTCGCGGTGGTCATTTTGGTTCGTTGCCTCTTTGCGCGTCGAAGCGGAGTGGGGATCGGGCAAGTGGTCGCTTCTGAGGGTCTGCTTTGGGGTATTTTTGCAGCGGTCATCGTTCTGGTTTTACCTCGCATTGAGCTCACCAATCTTGACGGTGCTCCGGTTGGGATGGCGATCCGAGGTTACGGCGTCATGTTGCTTACTGGAATCGCTTCGGCGGTTGCACTGGCAGCCTATCGCGCAAAGCGTCGAGGTATCGATCCCGAAATCATTCTTTCGATGGCACCCTGGGCTTTCATCGGTGGGATCTTTGGCGCCCGTTTGTTCTATGTCATTCAGTATCGTGATCAATTCATTGGCGCAACGCTCGGAGAGACGCTCAGTAATATGCTGCGTTTTACTGAGGGTGGTCTGGTGGTTTACGGTTCATTTATAGGAGGTTTTTTGGCGGTTGCCTTTTTTGTCTTTCGCCATCGCCTTAGCCTTCTTAAGTTCGGCGATATCATCATTCCTTGCCTGTTTCTGGGACTTTTTTTTGGACGGATCGGCTGCCTTTTTAACGGTTGTTGCTACGGTGGACGATGTGAGGACGCGAGTTACGCTCTTTATTTTCCTCCCAAAAGTCCGGTCTACGAACGGCAACTGCGAAGTGGTGAGTTGATCGGTTTTGAGTTTGACACGGCATCCGGCAGAGTCACTTCGGTCGAGGAAGGTTCACTGGCCGGTGTTGTCGGGATTCCAATGGATGGGACCATCGAAGGAATTGGGGACGAATTGTCGTATCTTGCCGAGGCATCCCGAGACATTCCGGCAGAGCAGGCACTTCCTGGGTTGTATGTGGATGTGGATGGTCGACGCTATCGCTGGTCACCCAGTGAGCTGCCCGATCGAGCTCTGGCAGTTTATCCTGCGCAGTTAATTAGCAGCTTTTCTGGCCTGGCCATGTGTCTATTACTGTGTGCATTATCCTCTCTCCAGTTAAAAGATGGCCTGCTGATGATGGCCGGATTTGCCTTCTACGCTTTGCTGCGTTTTGGTTTGGAGATTGTGCGAGTGGACGAGTCTGGCCAGTTCGGTACTGGGTTGTCGATCTCGCAAATTGTAAGCCTCGTGGTTTTGACCCTTTCCTTCTCTGGCGCCCTGTGGATTAAACTGAAGAAAGGTGAGGTCGAGAGTGTCTCTAGCTGACACGATTTGCGGCGTTCATGAAGAGGGGACGGTGTTATGAAACAGCGAGATCTACAGCCCGAAATCATGGACGATCCATCGTTGCCGGTGCATGATCATCTGTTGGCACTCAAAGGACTCGCTCGTCTCAACCGTGCAAGCGGGATTGAATCTTCCATGTTTCGGATGATTCGGCAGTTTCTTCATGATCGACCTGATCGCCGATTGCGGGTGCTCGATGTCGCAAGTGGATCGGGGGATGTTCCAATTGCGTGGGCGCGTCGCGCTCGGCGCGAGGGATGGCGAATCGATCTAACACTCGTTGATAATCGGCAGACAGCTTGTGAGGAACAGCAACGCCTTGCCGCTTTGGCTGACTTGTCGGTTAAATCGATCCAGCAAGATTGTCTCACTGGTGCGTTGCCCAATGGTTTTGATCTGGTTACTTGCTCTCTCTTTTTTCATCACCTGACGAATCCTCAAGTCTTTCAGCTACTTCAGTCCATGCAAGCTGCGACCAGCGGTGGCTTGCTACTTTGTGATCTGGAGAGAAACCGATTGAATTTGGAGTTGGTGAGGGTTGCCTCAAGGTGTCTGACGAGATCACCCGTTGTGCACTATGACGCGGTCACAAGTGTTCGTGCAGCGTTCACCGTGAAAGAATTCCAACAGATTGCCTCTTCTGCTCTAACTCAACCGTTTCGGGTCAAGCGAGTCTTTCCGTGTCGCTTCGTGCTGTCGACGACCGAGGCGACAGCCAAGAGTCCTGTGCCGGCAATTGCTTAGAAAGCTAGGACCCTTCAAATGAGTCGACCTATTCTTGTGATTGGTGGCGGAGTCGCCGGTAGTGTGTGTGCGTTGCGACTCCGGCAGCATGGACTCCCTGTTCATTTGGTGGAGAAAGAGTCTTTTCCACGCGCGAAGGTATGCGGGTGTTGCATCGGAGGGACCGGGGTCAGCGTCTTGCAGCGGGTCGAGATGGGTGGTTGGATCTCGGATAATGCTCAGGCGACGCAAACCTGGATGGGGTCTCTCGGTGGAAGGTCGGTAAGGATTCCGCTGACCGCGGGGGTTGCGATCTCACGGGAGAAATTGGATACGGAACTGCTCGCTCGAGTGAGAGAGAGTGGGGCGGTGGTTCACTCTCCCGTCTCAGCAAACGTGGATTCCATCGATAAGAATCGAGTTGGAGTGATTCTGAAAGGTGCATCCGGATCTGATGAACTGCAAGATTATTCTGCGGTGGTGCTAGCATCGGGGCTCAACGCGAGCGGAAGTAAGCGTTTATTGCCATGGACTGAATTGCCTCACGGTCCATTCGGTGCCTCGTTTTTCGCAAATGTCGATGGATTACCCACTGGGGTGATTGGTATGGCTTGTGACCGCGAGGGTTATGTTGGGGTGGTGCGTTTGGAGGACGGAAGAGTTGATGTCGCGGCTGCCTTGTCCTCGGGAGCATCTCATCGGGTTAATGGATCACCGAAGCAACGCATTCTGAAAATCCTTGAGCGAAGTCATCTACCGGTTGGCTCAATTGAAGTCATTTCGGAAGTCATGGTGACTCCACCACTGCGGAGGTCACGTCTTTCAGGCACCGGTCGCTTGGTTGCGATTGGAGATGCTTCCGGCTACGTCGAACCCTTTACAGGCGAGGGGATGACCTGGGGAATGATGAGTGGCTATGCGATTGCTGATTTAATTGCTGATTCGCGAGGTGATTTTCAATCATTGGGTCAGCGATGGTGTCGGCGACAAAAGAGATTGTTAGGTTCCAGGAGGCGAACTTGTCGTTTGCTGACGACGATTCTGCAGAATTCAGTTGCTCGATTCGGCGCAGCACAGGTTCTTTCGCGATTTCCAAGTTTTGCCAAACCGTTGACCGCTCACCTCAGTCGTCCATTGGACTGATGCAAGCAAGAGTGAACGGGGGCATCTTCGTGTGGCTAATTTGGTTACCGATCTGTAATGATGATCTGTGATGCTGATCTGGCTTGGCATGCGAGAATTTTGGTAAATCATGTGTCATGGCCGAGATTGCACCCACGCACCGTTCCAGTCAGAAGTTTCCAACCGCTCCGGTTGGGCAAGTTGACCGTGTGGCTTTTGGTTCAAAGTCACACGGAGCAGTCATTTCATTACCTGGACTCGATGCGCTCCGAGGCTTAGCGGCTGTCGGGGTGGTGCTGTTACATAGTTGCGTTCCCTACATGCAGCCAGCCGTCCCGGGCCTTGCATGGTCAGTTACCGATACACCGCACTGGTTGGCTTCACAGTGTTTTTGGCTAATTGAACTTTTCATCATGCCGGTTTTTCTGGTGATGGCGGGCTATTTTGCTTGGCAGTCTCTCCAGCGATTGGGCGGATCCAAGGTTGTTCGCTCTCGTGCACGGCGTTTGCTGATCCCCTTCGGTTTTGGTGCGTTGGTGGTCTTGCCCGCGGATCTCTACATTTGGCTGTCCGGATGGGTAGCAGATGGAAAGATCCCGCTTCGTAAGATGAAGAGTCTCAAATTCGCGGATGGCGTCGATCAAGACCTTTGGGGGCTTAGTCACCTTTGGTTTCTCGAATACCTTTTTCTTTACATTGTTGTTTTCGTTGTCGCCTACTCGGTGTGTAAGCGTTTTCCCACAATCGCTGGATCGTTCCGTTCACCGCTACGATGTTTCCTCGCTCTGTTTTTAGTCGCGACGGCCACCTTGGTGATTGCTCCGGAGGTGGTTTGGGGGTTTCAGCATCGGTTTTATCCCGTCCCGAGTAAGTGGCTATATAGTGGGGCATTTTTCTTTGCCGGTGTCTGCTTGGGGAACTTTGATCGAGGGTTAAAAGTTCTAGCAGCCCATGCAACCAAGCATGCGGGATTTGCCGGAGCGATGATTTTGCCAGCCATGCTGATTGGACAATGGCACGTGGCAGGTGGGGATCAGAAAATGGCAAGTGTGATTCTTGCTCTTACCACAACTGGGGCAGCTGGTCTCACAACGGCAGCACTGATCGGCTTTGCGGCAAGGGTTCGTAAGCCATTGGCACCTCAGTGGAAGTATCTCGCTGCGGCATCTTTTTGGATTTATCTGGTGCACCATCCGTTCTTGGGGCTCATGCAAATAGATCTCAAGTGGTTGCTGCCCCAAGTCTCTCCGGTTCTCAAAGTTGTCGTCGGCTGCTTGGGCGCCGTGTCGTTTTCATTACTTACTTACGAGGTTTGGGTGAGAAAGACATGGCTCGGAAAACTACTCGGTTTCGATTACTGTTGGGAGCGAGGAGTTGGCGGTGAGCCAATGCGGGCTGGTGCGGAATTGATGGATTCAGAGCATGAAGCATCTGCGGGCCAGATCCTGCCACTTCCTTCTGGTGTTTCTTTACCGGTCAGTGATACCAATGAGGTTCCAAGCGAAATCTCGGAGACGAGGCGAGTTGCCTAGCGGTGATGGTTGCGGAAAAGGATTACACCCGCGAACGTGCAAGCCTTTTCGTGATTCTCAAAAATCGCAATGACGTGCTCTTGTGATCGCGATGTAGAGCAGAGGTCAAGGAAGCTATTCGTCCTTGATGGGGCTGACGAAATTACTCGGTTTCAATGCAAGCACTGAGCACTTGATGTTGCTCAAGATTGCTTCGGCGGAGTTGCCTGTCACCATGCCTGCGATCCCAGACCGCGCGACCGTCCCCATCACCACTAGGTCCACTTCGTGGTCAACGGTGTAACCTGGAATCACCTCTTCTGGTTCACCTTTGATGATTTCAACGCCCGATTCATGTTCACCTTGCTGACCAAGGAACGCGTTGAGTCTTTCGGTGGTGACGTCTTTGGTTTTCTCTTCGAGTTGTTCAAACATCTCTTGTCCGAGTCGCCCCTTGAGCATCTGCTCATTCCAGATGGACCAGGTATGGATGGTTGTGAGTTTTCCTTGGTGGTATTCATGAATCTTTGTGGCAAGATCAAAGACTCGTTGGTTCAGATCTTGGTCCATTGCATCATCCGATGCAGTATCCACACATGCAAGGATATGGTTGAAGACGGGCTTTGTCTTCTGGGAAACGAGCCAAACCGAACATGGACACTGCCGAAGAAGCCGTGCGCCGGTATTTCCAAAGAAGCCACCACTGCGGCTATCGGTACCCTTTGCGATACGCATCACCAGGTCGTGTCCACCTCGAATGACCTCACGGATGATTTCAACCGACGATTTACCTTCCAGCACCTTTGTGGACACCTCCAATCCCGATTCACGCAAAGGCGCTGCAAGTTTTTCGAGAGCTTCGGACTTTTCTTGGACCAGCAGATCGTGAAGGTGCTGGTGGTCATGCATCGTCAGTTTGACCGTCCAAGGAAAATCCGGTGCCACATCAATGATCGTCAACTTGCCCGAGTTCTTTCTGGCGATCTCTGCGGACTCGCGAACGATTGGGTGGTCGGTAAGTCGTGTGTCGGTGGCAACAAGGATATTTTTGAATTCGTTCATCGTCGGAGCATCGTTAGGTTCGAGAGGTGATTCAGCTTTGCTGTGACGGTCGTTACTGGCTGGACTTTGCTGTTTGATTCGGGATGACGCGGTAGATCTTTTGTATCTACCTAAGGGCTCGTATCGATCCCTGTCGAATTATTACCGCTTTCCAGCATGGAGGCCACCGCTGCCAACGCAGTAAAGTAAATCATCGCGAGAGAGATCTTACTCAGAACAAATGGCAACAGCATGGTGCAACGGTTTTAGTGAATCGCTGCCGCGGTCATTTGTTTTGTCTCTTCCTCTCGCGAATCACGCCAGTGCTAATTGCCGATCTGGACTCTGCAAAGGTTGGAATCGGCGGTGATGTAGAGTTCTTTTTCGCCAGGTCCGAATGCGCAGTTACTTGTTCTTCCGCCGGTAATGATTCGGCCGAGTAATTTTCCTTCTGGCGTGATGATGTAGATGCCACCTGGGCCACTGCCGAAAATCAAACCACTCGAGTGAACCGCTAGGCCATCCGGCAAACCTGGATATTCACCCATGAATCGCTTGGCGTCATAAAGGACTTTTCCGGAACCGAGAGTCTTATCTTCGAGAACGGGGAATGACATCCAGATTGGATTAGATGGATCACTTTGTGCCACGTACAGTTGGGTTTGGTCTGGTGAAAAGCCGATGCCATTAGGGCGATCTAGCTGGGTGCTCACCAGTGTCAGTTCACCCTGCGGGCTGAGTCGGTAGACGCCACAGAAATCTAGTTCACGTCGCGAATCTTTTTCCCGGTTTGGCAAGCCATAGGGAGGGTCGGTGAAGAAGAGGTTTCCATCGCGATCAAAAACAAGGTCATTAGGGCTGTTGAGCCTTTTGCCTTGGTAGTGATCTACAAGTGTTCGTTTACCGCCACCTGTAGTAAGAACCGAAACCCGTCTGTCTCCATGTTCGCAAAGAGTGAGTCGACCACTCGGGTCGAGCGTTAATCCATTGGATCCAGGTTCGAGACCGTAGTAGTCCACACCGGTGTATCCACTGGGATTCATAAAGACTGTAACCCCGCTTGCCTCATGCCATTTGAAAATGGTGTTTCGAGGGATATCGGAGAAAAGGAGATGCCCTGACTCTCGTTCTCCAACCCAAACGGGACCCTCGGACCAAGTGAAACCTTTGGCGAGCACCTCGATTTTTGTTCCCGGTCTGATGATCTGATCAAGCTGTGAGTCGAGTCGCTCAATTTTCCCTAACGTTCCGTAATCAGCTGCAGTTGATTGCAGCGTCTCGGAAATCACGAATACGGCGAAAAGAATGATGATAAACAGGCATAGATGTCGCATGCTTTGGACCTGACGAAGATGTGGATCGCGAGAACCGAATGGAGGGCAAAACGCTGTGAGATAGATTTACTCGACGACGTGATGTTATCACGTCGAGAGTGGCAAATGGAGCGTTACTCGTTTTCGCTTTCCAGAATGGAGGCCACCAGCGCGGTCCATCCCGTCTGGTGACTTGCCCCAAGTCCGCGCCCGGTGTCGGCATGAAAGTACTCGTAAAATAAAACAGAGTCTTGCCAGTCGGGGTGATCATGGAATAGCGGGTCGTCGCCATTTGCTGGACGCCGGCCGTTCTGGTCGGTTTCAAACAAAGAGACAAGTCGCCGCTCGAGTTCTTTTGCGACTTGCATCAGTGTCATTTCGTTTCCGCTGCCGGTGGGGCATTCGATTTTGAAGTCATCCCCGTAGAAATCATGGTAGCGTTTGAGCGATTGAATCAGCAGGAAGTTCATCGGGAACCAAATCGGCCCTCGCCAATTGCTGTTCCCACCAAACATGGCGCTGTCACTCTCGCCTGGCACATAATTGACTTGGTGTTTTTGACCACCAAATTTAAAGACGAAAGGTTTTTCACCGTGTGCCGCCGATAGACTTCGAATTCCGAATGGTGATAAGAATTCTTTTTCATCAAGCATCACTTCAAGTAATCGTCTAAAGCGATCTTGCGATGGGATCGCTAAAAACTTTCTTGATGTTTTGCTTGTTGGATGACATTCCTGTTCGAGGTAAGTCATGTGATCATCTAGTTTCCCGCGGAATCTCAAGAACCAATCGGTTCTCTTGCGGAATCCCTTGAGTTGGTCGATCACGGCATCATCGAGGATGACTCCGGTGGTTAGTGGTAACAAACCAACGAGAGAACGGACGCGAAGCGGGATCGATTTTCCATCGAGATAAAGATGGTCGTAGTAGAACCCATCTTTTTCATCCCAGAGTCCCGTGCCGTCCATGGTGTTCATCGCTTCGGCAATCGCAACATAGTGCTCAAAAAACTTACTTGCCATGTCACCGTAGGCAACATTGTCTTCCGCGAGTTCCAATGCGATCCGCAACATGCAGCCACAGTAGAAAGCCATCCAAGCCGTTCCGTCGGCCTGCTCAAGATGCCCTTCGGGGAGCGGTTTGCTGCGATCAAAAACACCGATGTTATCCAGACCCAAAAATCCACCGGCAAAGATGTTGTTGCCTCGAGGGTCTTTGCGATTGACCCACCATGTGAAGTTGATCAGTAGTTTTTGGAAAGCACGCGCGAGAAAGACTTTATCGCGTTGTCGGGGTGGACCGGATGCTTTGTAAACTTGCCAAACACCCCATGCGTGAACTGGTGGATTGACATCGCCCAGGTCCCATTCGTAGGCCGGGATCTGCCCACTGGGGTGCATGTACCATTCACGAAGAAATAAAATCATCTGCTCTTTCGCGAACTCAAGATCGACCGTGGCCATCGGCACCATGTGGAACGCTAGATCCCAAACCGCGTACCATGGATATTCCCACTTATCGGGCATCGAAATCACATCCCGATTGAAGACATGACGCCAATCGCTGTTGCGTCCTTCCTTCCTTGAGGGGTGCCCGGGAACTCCGTTGGGATCACCGTCGAGCCAGTTGGAGATTGAGTAGTAATAAAACTGCTTGGTCCATAGCAGCCCTGCGTAGGCCTGCCGCATGATGTTTTTTCGCTCATCGCTCAGAACGGTAGGAATCCGCCGAGCGTAAAACTCATCCGCCTCTTCAAGGCGTTTGGTGAAACAGTTATCGAAGCTCTCGTCAAACGCTCTCTGGGCAAATTGTTTAGGTTGACCGCCACAGTGGTCAGTAACGAAGATCGTATTCGCCCGCGTGAGACGCAAGCGAATGGTTTTGGACTCGCCCGGGGCCAATTTAAGAGCGATTGATACTCCGCATTTTGTTCCGACGTGATTTGGATTGACCGCATCATCCTGAGCGTCAACGACATAACGGTGGAACGCGTCTTTATAAAATTCCGATTCGCTCGGTAGATCTGGATGACGCTCGCGATTGGTTTCGTTGTCAGTAAAGAGCCAGCACGGCAGCGATGAAAAGGTGGCCTCTGCCTTTTGGTTCTCAGTGGCTGTCGTGGTCTTCGATGCTGCCTTCGGTGGCGTTTTCGGTGGAGCCGATCCCTGCTGCGTTGCATCACAAGCAAGCCAGAATTGGTCCAGTGTTTCGTGGTTCATCTGAACCACTCCACCTTCCAGTTTCATCGTCGGCCGAGTGGTGCAGCCCTCTTCGGTGCATTGCCATGTCCAGGTGTTGCGAAATAGCATTTGTGGCAAGACGTGGATCGGAGCCGCTTCTGGGCCATGGTTGGTGACCGTGATTCGAGCCAACAGATCGTTTGGGGACGCTTTGGCGTATTCCGCTGTCACATCGAAGTACTTCGCATCATCAAAGATCTTGGTGTCAAACAGTTCATACTCTCGCTCTTTGCGAGTGCGACCCATGTTGACTTCGACCAATTCTTCGTACGGGAATCTCGCCTGCGGGTACTTGTAGGATGCTTTCATGTAGGAGTGGGTTGGAGTGCTATCGGTGTAGAAGTAGCACTCCTTCACATCCTCGCCGTGGTTCCCTTCGGGGCCGGTGATTCCAAATAGTCTCTCTTTGAGGATCGGATCGTTCCCATTCCAAAGAGCGATCGAAAAACAGAGTCTCGCTTGTCGATCGCAGAATCCCAGCAATCCATCCTCGCCCCAGCGGTAGGCGCGACTTCGAGCATGATCGTGAGGGAAATAACTCCACGTGACGGTTCCACCCTCACTGTAATCTTCACGCACCGTGCCCCACTGTCGTTCAGACAGATACGGACCCCATCTTTGCCAATTCATCTCGCGCCGTTGCGCCTGCAAGAGTCGGTGGTCTTCGGCGGTTAATGGAAGGGTTGTAGATGGGGTGTTCACTGAGATTCGGTTCTCGCGGTGATGAGGAATTCATTGTGAGCCGACTCGCAGTCATCAGATGCGAAGTGATCGGCTTCACAATCTGTCAGCCCTAGGCATCCGATTCATCGAGGAGATCGACTGCTGCGAATCGCTGCCCTTCGAGCATCGCGAGGCTGGCTCCACCGCCGGTGCTCACATGGCTAACTTGATCGGCGAAACCGAGTTGGTCGACTGCTGCTGCACTATCGCCACCACCGATGATGCTGATTGCATCACTATCTGCAACCGCTTGAGCAACGGCTTTGGTGCCCGCGTCCATTGGTGGCTTCTCGAAGACACCCATCGGCCCATTCCATACCACTGTCTTGGCTTCTTTGATGACCGCGGCGTACTTGGCAGCTGTCTCTGGACCGACATCCATTCCTTCCCATCCATCTGGGATCTCACCGGCGGCGACCACCTGCTTGTTGCAACCAGCGATGTTTCCGAAATCATCGCCGCAGTGGGTGTCGACTGGTAGATGGAGCTTGTCACCACCCTTGCTGATCAGTTCTTTGGCGAGGTCTACTTTGTCTTTCTCGACAAGGCTATCACCAACTTGACCGTCTTTAGCAAGTGAGAAGGTATACGCCATCGCGCCACCAATCAGCACTGCATCACAGATGCCGAGTAGGTTGTTGATGACGTTGATTTTATCGCTTACTTTCGCACCACCAAGAATCGCGACGAAGGGGCGTGCAGGATTTCCGATAGCGTCGGTGAGGTATTGGATCTCTTTTGCAACCAGATGACCCACCACGCGGGGTTTCCCGGCCATCGCTTCGGGAACTGCAACCATCGACGCGTCACTGCGGTGGCAGGTTCCAAAAGCGTCGTTGCAGTAAGCGTCAGCCATTGCAGCGAGTTTACCCGCAAATTCAGTGGATCCTTTTTTCTCTCCCGCGTTGAAACGCAGGTTCTCGAGAACCAGGACTTCACCGTCAGCAAGCGATTTCGCTTTGGCTTCAGCATCTTCACCCACCGTATCGGTCGCCATCAAGACTTTGCTGCCGAGTAATTCACCGAGGCGAGTTGCGGCAGGAGAGAGGCTGAATTTCTGCTCAAATCCCTCACCGGCGGGGCGGCCCAAGTGGCTCATCAGGATCAGGCGTCCACCACGGTCGATCACACTCTTGATACTCGGAAGAGCCATGCGAATGCGGCGATCGTCTGTGATTGACTGATTTTCATCGAGTGGCACATTGAAATCGACCCGCATTAAGACGGTGTTCCCCGAAACTTCAACCTGATCAATCGTTTTTTTGGCCATTGGAAAATGCTCGCGTTCTGAAAGTGGCTCTTGTCCCGTAAAGGACCCATTTTGCCGGAAAGGAAGGGCCGCTCACACGACCTCGTTGGTTCTGCTTCACGCGTGACTTGAGTCAAAAAAGCGCGCTAACCGCGGATTATCGAAAAACCTGGCTGAGTGTCGAGTCCCACGAACCCCAAGCTGACTGAATGTTGTGATTTTCTCAATTCTCTTCGGCTTGGCGGCCGAAAAATCCACAAAGATGGCATGCGGGTGGAACGCTCGGGGGAATCGCGGCATCGCTGACGCCATCAAGCAGGGGAAAACCGGTGCAGGGGGATTCGGTGCTGGGGGGAAAAAACCGAGAATCGTCGGCGACGTGGTCGCTAGGTACGCTGCTGCGGTGCGCCGTAGCCTCGGTGCTCCTTGTCTCCTTGGTGCTTGCTGCACCCTCGGCGGTTCAACGCGTCTCGGCAACGGAACCTTTTCGACTGTTCCGTATCAATCGCTCCAGCCCTAGCCCCTACGATCAACGTCAGCAAATCATCTCGGATTTGCCTCTTGACCGCCTAACGAGTGAGGCGAAACAGAAAATTCTGTCGATCGCCAATTCGCCCACCCTCTATCGACGCTTGCCCACTCAAGCAATCGCGTGCGATCCGGAGATGTTCCTCTTTCTCACTCGAAAGCCTGAGGTGATGGTAGGAGTGTGGGAGCTGATGGGGATCACGCAGGTGCAAACGGAGAGACTTGATCCTTATCACCTCAGCGCAACCGATGGCAGTGGCACGCAGTGCGATGTTGATTTGGTTTACGGCGATACATCACTCCATCTTTACACTGCGGAGGGGAGTTATGATGGGCCGATGGTGGCTGGGAAGATTCGCGGTCGTGGTGTATTTGTCGTTCGCAGTAGCTACGCGACCGGTAGCCACGGGCAAACAACGGTGACCGGAACGATCGACTGTTTCGTGCAGATCGATAACCTCGGAGCCGACCTCATTGCCAGGACCCTGAGTGGGCTCATTGGTCGATCCGCCGACTACAACTTCGTAGAAACCGCTAGGTTCATGTCGCAGGTCTCGCTGGCCTCGCAGCAAAACACGGCCGCCATGATCGATGTGGCAAAACGGATCTCGCAGGTGGATGAAAACACTCGAAGTGACTTCATTGAACTGATCGCTGCAGTGGCCTCTAAGCCATCAGCAAAGGTGGCCAGGGAGTTATTTGACAATGAGTTTGATGAGGGTTTGGATGAGGGTTTGGATGAGGAGCCTGCATCCTTGCTCGATACCAGCGAGACCGATGGGCTTCGTGTGTCCTTGGAACCGGAGACCTCGCCCGTTCTTCCCACAATCGAGCCTCGGGCACGCACCGCGATTTCAACGGGTGAAACCTTCAATCGCTAGGTCGATTATCGCTCGATTCGCGTCATCAGTCTTTCCATTCATCGGTGTGTCCAGCAATCCGGTCTGCCGAATTGTGCTGAGTTGCGATTGGTTCAAATCGCTGTAATGGGTAGGTTGTTTCCTGTTCGGGAAATTGAAACCTATTAGGACGAGAATCTTGTATGGATGCGAAACGGGTCGTATCGGTTGGAGAGTATCGCTGCGGAGCTTCTGAGCCATTGATGCTTATCTCGGGACCTTGCGTGCTCGAGTCGGTAGACGAGGCGATGCGAATCGCAGAAGTGCTCGCTGTGTTGAATCAGCGTGACGATCTACAGGTCGTTTTTAAGGCGTCGTTCGATAAAGCCAATCGCACAAGTCTCGATTCCCATCGAGGTCTGGGCATCGATGAGGGCCTGAGATGTCTTGAAGAGGTTGCAAAGCGTTCGGGACTGCCTACCACCACGGATATCCATTTGCCTGAACAAGCAGCAAGTGTTGCTCAGGTTTGCCAACTGATTCAGATTCCCGCATTTCTTGCTCGTCAAACCGATCTCCTTGTTGCCGCCGCGAAGACGGGAATCCCGTTGAATGTCAAAAAGGGTCAATTCATGGCTCCCAACGACATGCGTTATGTGGTGGATAAAGTGATGGGGAGCGGCGCATCGGGGGTCATGTTATGTGAACGAGGAACCTTCTTTGGCTATGGAAGGCTCGTTAATGACATGCAGGGACTTGTTCTGATGCGTCAACTCGGTGTGCCGGTTGTTTTTGATGCGACTCATAGCGTGCAGCAACCTGGCGGTCTCGGGGGAGCCACTGGTGGAAACCGTGCAATGGTGGAGCCATTGGCTCGAGCCGCGATCGCGATTGGTGTCGATGCACTCTTTTTTGAGACACATCCTGATCCCGAAAAGTCACCGAGCGATGGTCCTAATATGGTGCCTCTGGATCAGTTTCCACATCTCATCGATCGCTTGCTGCGACTAAGGGAAACCATCGATCAGATCGATTCGAAGGATGATTAGGATTGTGTTTGCCGGTGAACCATTGGTGTTGAGCAGACGTAACACCCATTACCGTTTTCCAACTCGGTAAATTCAGTTAAATCGGCACACGGCTCAGAGCCAAGGTTTTCCGAGAGGCAGGAGGTTGGATGGTGTCCCTTTCGACGGAATCGCGTGTGGGGTTTCGAAGTTTTCTCGTACACTTTGAAAAAGTCTGAATCGGTTTACCTTTTCTAAGCCCCTCGATGCATCGTCCGGCCAAAAAACGTTCGTCCCGTTATCCCTCGGAATGGTCCAGCAAGATGAGAGTTCGTTCGCACTGCTTAATGCTTTCCACTTTGCTCGTTCTGATCGGTTGTGGTAGTGATCTCGAGCAGGCTCGGAAAATCCAGAGTAAGCGGCAGAATGCGATGCAGTCTCAGTCTCAGCAGGACGATTTGGGAGAGGTCTTTGAGTTGCTCCGGACTTTCGTGGAGCTCAACGATCAAAAAGCGAGTCAGCAGATGGTTTATCATCTCAATCGCTGGAAGGCAGATCGTGTTGTGGACCAGGTTGAGCTGCCGGAGGCATTCAAGTCGGTTCAAGGATTGTTATCACCGGAGCAATTGGAGGAACGATTTGGTTCAACCGATTTTCAGCTCGGAGACATTCGCCATCTGAGAGACTCTTATCTCTTTCGACGTGTTCTTCAATGGGCTGATCGGCCACAGAGTGACGATCCATTGTTGCAACCATGGCTTGAGGCGAAAGCAACAGAGTTGAGTGAAAGTGATGCCAACAAACTGCGAACGGTCACTCGTCTATTTGATTGGACGGTACGAAACGTTGCCTATGAACCAATGGAGTTTCCGACCACCGGACTTAATTCCCCTGACATGTCGTTTGGAATGGTCCTGCAAGGAGCTGGTTACCGGCAGACGGACTATTTAACGCTGTGGAGAGGGATTGGTGACTCGCTACAGCGTTCTGGTGTATTCACTCAGTTATGTCAGCAAGCAGAGATCCCCGCATTCGTCCTTGCTCGACAAGATGCGGAGTCGGGTGAGTTGGTGCCATGGTGCGTTGCCGCATTGGTTGCAGATGAAGTTTATCTGTTCGAGCCGAACCTAAGTACTTACATTCCAGGCCCGGGGCAGGAAGGAATTGCGACATTGGATCAAGCTCGCAAAGATGCGTCGGTCATGCGTCGACTGAACGTACCAGGGTTCTTCGACTATCCCCTATCAAAAGACGATGTTCAGCAATCAATCGCTTTGTTGAACCTGCAGCCTGAGGCTATTGCGGCTCGAATGAGGTTCTTGGAGTCGGGTTTAACTGGTGATCGTCGATTGATCATTCATCAGGATCTTGAGGGTTTAACTGAAAGAATTGATGCCGTTCCCGGAATCGCTGGCGTCGCGATGTGGGATGTTCCTCTCAAGGCCGATATCTACCATCAAGACATGCTCGAAGCTTCAGAGAGAGATCCCGCTTTGGCTTTCTGGTATCGTGCAACTTGGGCGATCCTTGACGCACCGATTGATATGGCTCGTGAATTATCGCTGGGCCGTTGGAGGCATTTGCATGGGCAGTTCAGCGATGAGGAAGATGGTGATCTTCAGGGTGCTAGAACCCTTTATCTCGCGCAGCGAGCACCGGAGTTTGAAATCGACAAGTTGTCTACTGATGTTGATTTGCAGCAGGCTTACGGTGTGCGTCGTGATCTGGGGATGGATCAACAGCAGTATGAGAGTCAGTTAGCTCAAGCTCAGCAAATTATGAAGGGTGGCAAACGCACTGCGACCTACTGGATTAGCCTCCTGCAGTACGACGACGCACGATATGAAACATCCGAGAATTGGTTCTCCAAGCGAGTTCTCTTGGAAACACAACTCTCGCTTTGGGAGCCCTCCGCTCGGTACAACCTTGCGCGTTGTTTGGAACGTCTTGGTGAATCGGACCGAGCGGTTGAAATTTACAAAACCGATGGCGATCCTCAGGAACACGGCAATCGGATTCGAGCGAGACTATACCAACGCTCGCTCCCAGAGACTGCCGAAGAGGATCCTTCCTAGATCGAGCGATCGACCACCCGCGACTGCCATCAAGCTGCGACTAACTGCTCCACGCGAACGTTTGAAACCTTTTCAGCTATTTGGGGAAACGCTTGGTCGACAATCCCCGCAGCAGCGAGTTCTCGAAATGTCGCTTCGGGGGATACGGGGCAGGATTTTAAGATCACCAGCTCACTAGATTGAATGCCCCATGCCAACATTGCTGCTATGGAATCGGTTGTCGTGTCCCAGTTTTCGGGCAGCAGATCGCGTGTGCGTGAATTCCATCGACTTGTCCCGTTGATCGTCGCTGCCGTGTTTGATTCTCGATAAAACGTGTCCACTTTCACCAGCGTGATCTCCTCCTTGCTCGTGGGTGCTTGAATCCACTGCTCAAGTTCTTCGGGCCTCTGGATGGTTGGCCAGTTGAGACGCTGTGCCATGATTTCAAACGTATGCGAGAGCAGTTCCACGCAGCGCCAATGCGTTGTTCGTTCTTCTAGTGATGCAATTGCGTCCATGTCTCGGATCGCATTGACCAATCCACCCCCGCCCACGATAGCTAACGTATGAGCTGGTGTTACCGATTGTTGCCACCGCTGAAGTCTTGACTCTAGATCCGAGCATGTCAGAAAACTACCACCCAATTTGATGACTCGCTTCATGTTTCCGATTCTCCATGATGCGATTTAACAATTGGATTTGCGTCTTGTCGCAGAGCAACGAATAATTGCTCACCAAGCAACCTAGCCGTCGCCACCGCGGGGGCGTTCCTTGAGCCGTTGTGGCCAAATAGATCCGAAAGACGCGTATGAGTCGACGCGGCTGGCAATGAAATTAAATCGTCTGCATGACCGCTGATGATAAAGTGCTGTCTTGAACCATAGCGGTCGTTGAGTTTCTGGAGGCCCTCCTGGATCTTCGCTTTCGCGGTTTGGTGAATCTGCTCAGCTAGATGTACCGCATCGGTTTCGTTTACCTCCTGTTCACTCAGACCTATCAATCTTGCCAAACGGTTTGTGGAGTTGCGGACATTAAAAGGACTTCCATCTGCGGTATCACCACTGGTATCCGACTCGGGGAGTTTGCCGAGTAAAAGACGAACATCAGCCATCGTTGCAAAATGCTCTCGCATCACTGGGGTCACTTGACCTCGGTATGTGAGCGTATCGACCAACATTGCGACCGAGGTGCGTTCGCCACCAACGTAGACGAGTGAACCTTCGGCAAGTCGTTCAAAGTCGGTGGTTGCTGAGGTTGCGACAGTACCGCCAGCGATCGGGATCAGGTCCGCCGTGGTTGATCCAATATCGATCAGATAGCAATCTTTGGTTTGGGTCCTCGCAACAAAACTGCCAAGTGCGTGCCAATTTGATGCGGCGAGGAGAGGTTCAGCACCTCTTGATGCCTCTTCTGTTAAGAAACCACCATCCACCGCATAGAAAAGTGGGCTGTCGAGAGCAAGTCTCTCGAACGCTTGGCTCACTTGGTTCACGATGTGTTTCACGCCACTGACGCGATCAAAGAAACAGTCTGCTAGTTCACCCGTCATCGTAATACCGCAAGCCGTCAGTTCCAGCCACGATCCATCCTGAAGATCTCGAACTAATTGGTCAGCAAGTTTGTCGTACTCTTTCCACATTGGGAAAAAAGTTGAGCGTGCTTCGACGCGAGTGTTTACTTGTGAGCGATCGGGCTGCTGGACTTCGTTGCACTGCAAAAACGCATATTTGATATTCGCGCCGCCGATGTCGATTCCAAGTAATCTGCGAGCAGAGTGGGCGGTCATGGGACTTAATCAACGCTTCGTTATTGGGACAACGTTCCATCCGCATTCCAGCGAATCGGCGAGTTTTGATGGCCGTCGTTTATTGAGCCGAATTCTAGATCAAATAGCTTCGCCGCGAGATTCCCCGCGATCATTTTTCTCAAGCCCACATAAGAGGTGGTCACCCGTGGATTGATTTCAATCACGTAATCTAATTCAGGTGAGTCCCCAATGATCAGGTCGAGTCCAATATAGCCGCGTCTCCCTTCTGGCAGGGCATCTAGTGCTTGCAGGGCAATGTTTCTGGCTCGATCCTGCAGTGCTTCGCTTAGCGGTCCTTCGCCGCCGAGGTACTCGAGTGTGTCCGCATCTAATGTTTGAGATACCGCTGGGAGCAGACATGTCTGCTTGTCGCTTGAGATGACGGCAATCGAAACATCCTTGCCAGACGCTTTTTCTTGAAGCACTTGATCATTCTGGAGTGCACGCAAAGCGTCTGAATAAGTACCGAAGCAGCAGATTCCCTGTGAGCCACACCCATCGTGTGGTTTAATTAGAAAGGATTGAGGTCGATCCTTTTTGTCGGGATCGTATTTTCCAACAGTATGGTATTGAGCGTCCCCCTGATTGATTTGAAGCCACGTTGTGAAGGGGTGAGGGACGCCAGCATTGCTTAAACGGGTAGCGGTCTCACGTTTGTCGCTTGCTACCTCAATGAATTGCTTGCTCGGTGCGACCACTTCAATGCCTCGGTCGCGAAAGGATTCAACGATCCGCAGAAGAGTTTTGTCGGTCTCCGGTGCAACGATAAGAGAAAGATCGCAAGTCTTGGCCACCCGAACCCAGTGGTCAATTAGCTCCTCTTCTGAGTTGCTAGAGATGCGTGAAAACTTGTGGACATGAAGGCGATTTCGATCCAAGTGACGGTCACTTGATAGATGCAGCAGTTTGCCGCAAGATTCAACATCGACAATCGTGTGCACTTCGGCGAATTGAGAGATGTCCTCTAGCAAAGCCGACAACATCGCTCTTCCTTCGCGAAGGAGCGATGATGCCAAGTCAGAGGTTGGAAGTGTACTTGGGCCACCCCCGCAAATGTATTCGCCAACAAAGATCTTCATTCGTAGACTCATCTCGATTTGCCGCCACATGCAGTTTAATGATGGTCGCGGCTTGGTCTTTTGGAATGAAGTAGTGGTTGCTTGTGGCTAGAAAATACCAAGATGATCGCGTGCTTCATCGGTCATTTTTTCTGGAGTCCATGCCGGTTCCATTACCACTTTGACCTCGCAGCTTGCTACTTCATCCAAGCCTTCAACCGCGTTTTTTGCACCGGATACAAGCTGTGGACCTGCGGGGCACATTGGACTTGTCATTGTCATCTCAACATTGACGTCATGCAGTCCGTTCTCGTTTTCTTCACCAACTTCGACGACATAGATGAGACCCAAGTCAACGATGTTCACGAATAATTCAGGGTCGATCACCTGCTTCAGCGACTCGCGGACTTTATCTTCTGCTAATGCCATGTTATGTCCCTTGGGATAATGAACTTGGGATAATGAAAAAGATGAGAGTTGGTGGGAGTGGGCGACCTTTGAATATAAATGTCGATCGCCGCAGTGCAATCATCGATCAATCGTATTCACGCACTTGTCGTGCAATTGCATCGCCTAGTGCATCCCGAACGCTGTCGATCGTGATTCGGTCAAAAATTTGTTGGAAGAAGCCGCTGACAATCATGCGTGTTGCTTCTTTGCGAGTGAACCCGCGGCATCGAGCGTAAAAGATCTGTTCTTCGTCGACTTTGGCGGTCGTGCTGCCATGTGTACAACGTACATCATCCGCTTCGATTTCCAATCCTGGAATCGAGTCAGCGCGAGCACTGCTGGACAGTACGAGGTTATCGTTGCGTTGATAGCCATCAGTCTTTTGTGCTTCGGGGTCAACCTTAATCATTCCTCGCCACACGGTTCGGCTGCTGTCTTGTTGAGCTGATTTATAAAGGAAATCGCTTCTGCAATTTGGAGCCTTATGATGCTGGAGGGTGTGGTAGGCGATGTGTTGACGAGCTTCGGTGAACATCACACCATTGACTTGGCTGTTCGCACCAGGGCCGACTAGATCCACGGACTGGTTGACTTTGGTCAATTGCGATCCCATTGCAGCGAGGGTCCACTGCAGCGTTGCGTCGCGATCGACCGTTGCTTTCTGCATCGCAAAGTTGAACGTTTTGTGGCCCCACTCTTGAAGGTTCACATAACGTAGATGTGAATTCGGTTTTTGGATGATCTCGATCCCGCCGAGGTGTAAACCACTGGCCGATGGATCCAAGCTATTGCATTCGTGTAATAAGGTTGCTTCGGCACCCTCTTCGAGAATCACGAGAGTGTGAGTGGTGTCGGTTCCACCCGCGGAGAGAACACTGCCAATATGAAGGGGTTGGTCGATTACCACGCCTCTTGGAACGTAGAGGATTTGACCGCCAGCCCATGCTGCCGCGTGGATGGCTGCAAATTTATCGTGCTGCGTATCAGTCACACTGAAGAGGTGTTCACGAATCAGTTCTGGATGCGAAGCGCAGTGTTCTTCGAGCGAACCAAAGAGGACTCCGCGATCCTTCCAGTTATCTTTCAGCGACGAATTGAGAATCTGGCTGTCAAGCGTTTCAATCTGTCCCGCCGTCTCGACGCCTTCACGGAGTTGATGTGCTTGGGAGACGCTGTCGAGATCCACATCGGACGTAGTTGCTGACGGGATCGCGAATCGATTGATTTGAAACACGCGGATGTCGGTGCGCAGCCATTCTTCGTGCCGACGTTCCGGCCACTGCATGGCTTCAGCCCGATTCCACGCTTCCTGTCTCATCTCTTTGAGCCATTGCGGTTCTTGGCGTTCCTGCAGGAAGCTTTCAAATCCCGCGGCATCAAAAGTGGATAGCGTCGTCGTTGTCATCTTGGGTTTTTTGCGTTTCAAATAAAAATGATTGTGTGGGTGACCGATCGCCTCGTGCGAGTCTGGTCGATGGGCAGCGTGGTTGTCGTTGTCGCTGACTGGCTCGGGTTAGCCAACACTCCCTTCCATCTGCAGTTGAATCAGTCGATTCATTTCGATGGCGTATTCCATCGGTAGTTCTTTCACGAGTGGCTCGATGAACCCGTTCACAATCATGGTGCTCGCCTCCTGCTCGGAGAGCCCGCGGCTCAATAGGTAGAACATCTGTTCTTCACCGATACGCGAAACGCTCGCTTCGTGCCCGATTTGCACGTCTTGCTCAGCAATCTCGATGTACGGATAGGTGTCGCTACGGCTTTCCGGATCAAGGATCAGGGCATCACAAACGACGTTGTTCTTGCTGTTGTGTGCGCCGGGGTCGACTTTCACGAGACCTCGGTAGCTGCTACGGCCGCCGTTCTTACTGATGCTTTTGCTAATGATTTGGCCGGTCGTGTTGGGAGCTTCGTGAACCAATTTGGCTCCCGCATCCTGATGTTGCCCGCCGCTTGCGAATGCGATCGACAGGATCTCACCGCGAGCCCCAGGTTCCTTCATATGAACCGCTGGGTATTTCATGGTGAGTTTGCTTCCAAGGTTTCCATCCACCCATTCCATCGTCGCGTCCGCGTAGGCATGTGCCCGCTTGGTAACGAGGTTGTAAATGTTGTTGGCCCAGTTTTGAATGGTCGTGTAACGACAACGTGCATCCTTTTTCACCACGACTTCCACAACCGCACTGTGCAGGCTTTCGGTGGAATACATCGGTGCGGTGCAGCCTTCGACGTAATGGATGCTTGCTCCCTCATCCACAATGATCAGAGTGCGTTCGAACTGCCCCATGCTTTCAGCGTTAATTCTAAAGTACGCTTGGAGTGGGAAACTGATGTGGACGCCTTTAGGCACGTAGATGAACGAGCCACCCGACCATACCGCACTGTTGAGGGCCGCGAATTTGTTGTCCTCGGGTGGGATGATTTTGCCGAAGTATTCCTTGAGCAGTTCGGGATGCTCGCGAACGGCAGTGTCGGTATCGGTAAAGATAACTCCTTGATCGGCAAGATCCGACTCAAGTGATCCATAAACGACTTCGCTTTCAAACTGCGCTTTGACGCCAGCCAAAAATTTCTTTTCCGCTTCGGGGATTCCGAGTTTGTCAAAGGTGTCCTTGATTTCCTGCGGAACATCGTCCCAGCTTTTGCCCTGACCATCGGTTGGCTTGAGGTAGTAGTAGATGTCTTGGAAATCAATATCGATGCTACCGCCCCATTTAGGCATCGGTCTGGATTCAAAGATATCAAGTGACTTTAGGCGGAACTCTCGCATCCAGTCCGGTTCGCTCTTGATGTCCGAGATCTGGTTGACCGTATCGCGGGTGAGACCTTTTTGTGCTTTGAAAACACCTTTTGTCTCAGTGCGAAAGTTGTACTTGTTGATCTCTCCGATGTCTTCTTTTTCTTTAGTTGTTTGAAGATCGGTTGCCATGGTAAATCCTGTTGGCTATCGCGTGTGACTCGATGTTGTTTGATTAGCAATCCGCTGCGAATGTGATTGCAGTAAATTTGACCGTTGGAAAATACCGAGATTAGGCGGTTGCTTCTTCCGCGAGCATTTCTTGGTTGGCTGCTTCAGCTTCGGGGTAGGTTTTGCGAATTCGGTCGTAACCATTCTCGTGCAGCTCATCAGCGAGTTCCGGGCCACCGGTTTCAACGATTCGCCCACCGAGCATCACATGAGTGAACTGCGGCGGATTGTGTTCGAGTAGTTTGTCATGGTGCGTGATGATCAAGAGACCCATTTTTTGGTGACCTATCTCCGCAATCGATTCGCTCGCGAGGCGAACCGCGTCGGCGTCCAATCCGCTGTCCGTTTCGTCAAGGATGGCGAACTTGGGCTGAAGCATTGCGAGTTGTAAGATCTCAGCTCGCTTCATTTCACCACCAGAAAAGCCGTCGTTTACATAACGACGAGCAAATTCAACATCCATTCTCAGGTGAGCCATTTTGTCCTTGAGTTCCTTTCGGAATTCTCGCATCGGAATTAGCTCTTCGCCTTCTTTACGATCAGGGCGGCGGATGTTCGTGGTGGCGTGCCGAAGGAAATCAGCCATCTTCACCCCTGGAATCGCCATGGGACGCTGGAACGCAAGGAAGATTCCAGCTCGCGCTCGCTCGTCGGCTTCCATTTCCAGCACATCGCGATCATCCAAATGGATTTTGCCACCGGTAATCTCGTAACCGGGGTGACCCATGATCGCGAGCCCGAGCGTGCTCTTTCCGCTCCCGTTAGGTCCCATCAATGCGTGGGTCTCTCCGTGTTGGATCGTGAGATTGACGCCGCGTAGAATCGGTTTGTCCCCGACGGTGACGTGCAAATCTTCAATCTTAAGAGTGTGGTTCATGTTTCGGTCTAATCGTTGGTTTATAGAGACGTTATCTGTTTTGTTATTAAGGTTGATTGTGTTGGTCGGTTTACATGTCGCTCGCTGCCGTTGCAGTGCCGACGGCACCACTTGAGTTAGTGGTTGCTGCCGAGACTGCCGAAAACTGACAGCAACTATCACCGTCGAGTCTGCAACTGCTCAGCTGCATCGGTTCTCCCAGTGCTTCGGAGAGCATCTTTTCCTCGAGACGACACATCGCTCGGTCAGTCGATTCGTCGGTCAGTGTCGGGTACGGACACGCATTAATATCAAGAACCGGCATTTGCCCGACGTTGGAAACTTCGATCGGGATTTTTCGATTTGACATCGTTTCGGAAAGACGTTGTAGGCGATTTTCTAGGCTCACCGAATCAACTTGTTTTCTTTGCGAACAGCATTTCGCCTGAGGCTCATGCACCCCCAAATTCGCCTGTGCGGCGAATTGTTTACCGAGCCGTTTTGCTACCGATGAAAGGATCCGATCACGCAATCCTTCATCCTCTAACGCGATCAGTTCACGCCAAAGGGCGTCCGCTAGATCACTTGGGTCGGCACCCGCTTTCTTTTGCCCATTTGAGGTAAGGTGGTAACAGAAGGTGGGTCTTCCGCGACCTGAGACGACCTTCTCACGCTCGATCAAACCCTTTTCCATGAGTCGATCGAGTCGCTGTCGAACTGCAGTTGCGGTGACGCCAAGTTCCTCTGTTAGTTCGCCAATACCCATGCACTCACCAACCCGTAACGCTGCAAGCAGCTCACGGTCCACCGAACGTAAGTCATCCGAGTGATTGGACGGCATCTTGGTGAGTTGGTTTGAATGAATGAAAAGTTACTTTTGAGACCGCCCTCTAGGGTGGTCTGCTATGTCATGAGCACGCCTGCTGGCTCCGATTCGTCCAGCTTGGTAGTCGGTGCTGCATTCCCCCAGAGGAAATCGTGAGCTTTGGCTCAGGGACGATACTGTTACCTAGTGTACGAATTTTGACAACGGGTGTTGTGAAAAAAGATGGTTGGCTTCCCTCGGAAACTCATTAGCGATGGAACGGTCACCGCTGTTGAGCCCTTTAAGTCAACTTTTCCGCTGTAGGGATTTCGTCGGACGGTATGAATTTTTTTGCCGCTACCGACCATTTGATCGAATTCGGAAAGCTTGTTGTGAATCCGATCGAGCGGGTCAATACTGCCCCTGATGCGCGGTCGTCTCGATTGTTAAGCTTTCTAATCTTAGAGCGATTTTTTACCCCACCTCTCATTTTGATATCGAAGCCATGAAAGCGGTCGCCGTTACACCAGGAACTCCCAACAGCGTTCATCTCGAGGAGATCAGCAAGCCTTCCGTCTCGGATATAGCGGAAGGCAAAGGTGTTTTGGTTCGAGTTCTGAAAGTTGGCGTCGATGCAACGGACCGCGAAATCAACGAGGCGCTGTACGGTAACGCTCCCGATGGTGATCAACACCTTGTGATCGGGCACGAGTGCTTTGGCGTGGTGGAAGAGGTTGGCGAGAATGTTCGTCGGGTGAAGCCGGGTGATTACGTGACCGCGACGGTTCGTCGTCCCGGTAGTTCGATCTACGATTTGATCGGCACCAACGACATGACAAGCGAAGAAGAATATTACGAACGAGGTATCAACCTGCGTCATGGATTCATGACCGAGTACTTTGTTGACGAAGAGGAGTACATCGTTCGCGTTCCTGAGGGGCTGCGACACCTGCACGTTTTGATGGAACCAATGAGTTGTGCCGCTAAGGCGGTCCACCAGGCTTATGAAGCTCAAACTCGTATGAAGGTTTGGCGTCCACAAGTTGCCTATGTTCTTGGGTCCGGACAAATCGGGTTGCTCGCGACCTTGGTTTTGAAACTGCGAGGCCTCGAGGTTTACACGCTCGCTCGCGGAGCGGCACCGAATCTGAAAAGCGAGATCGTGACCGGACTTGAGGCAACCTACGTGAGTACCGCCGAGACATCGATGGCGGAGTTGGTCGCTAAAACGGGGCGGCCAGATTTGATCATTGATGCGACCGGTAGCAGCCAACTTGCTTTCGAAGCAATGGAGCATCTCGGGCTCAATGGAGTTCTGGTTTGGACCAGCATCACCGGTGGTGATCGTGCCATCGAAGTTCCTTCTGATAAGATCAACCTACAATGGGTTTTGGGTAATAAGTTGCTCCTCGGTAGCGTGAATGCGAATCGTGGTCACTTTGAGATGGGTATCAAGGACCTCGCGCTCGGCGAAATGATGTTCCCGGGAGTTCTCGAAAAGATCCTTACGCACCCAGTCGATGGCCTCGATTCATACGAGGAAATGATGCGACTATTGGTAGAGGACAAGACGGCCTTGAAGGTCTATGTCAACGTTGCAGACGAATAAACCAGCGTTGCAGACGAAAAAAACGGAAGCCAATCAACCGGAAGCGTCAAGTTTCAGCTTGCCTTGAAAATGTCAGCTAGCTTCCTTGCGCCGCTTCCTGTTGCCATTGATCGAGGCGTTGGATTGCCTCTCTCATCTGCTTTTCGTCGATTTCATGCACGTTGATAGGGCAGCCGATGTCTTGAAGCATCGTGATCGTCAGGCGACCACCGAGGTGTTGCCGGAATTCCTCGAGTCCGATGAGAAGTTCATCAATCGGGTTGATGGCGGGGTGCCAAAGTGGGATTCCGATTTCATGCAGGCATTGGCAAACTCGCCGAGCGGCATCCTCAGGAAATCCATACACAAGCGAGGAATAGATGCAATCGATTGCGACTCCGATCGCGACCGCTTCACCGTGACGCAATTCGAAGTTCGTTCGAGGCTCGAGCCGATGAGCCGACCAATGACCAAAGTCCAGTGGTCGTGCTTCGAGCATTTCAAAGGGATCACCTCCGCTGGTGATGTGATCCAGATGGAGTTGGCAGGAGCGGTTGATTGCGTTCTGAGTCACTTCTGGCACGCGATCGTGAATATCCTTCGCATGCTTGGCAAGGTTTTCAAATTCTTCTGGGTCCTTCAGCAAGGCAACCTTAACTGCCTCACTAAATCCGCTGCGGAAGTCTCGGTCTGGAAGCGATTCGAGCAACTTTGAGTCATTGAATACAGCCCAAGGTACCGCAAAGGTTCCAACCCAATTCTTTTTGTCAAAGTAGTTGATCGCGTTTTTGACACCGACACCCGAGTCCGCCTGTGCGAGCGTTGTGGTTGGTATTCGAACGAGTCTGATCCCTCGATGTGCGATGGCAGCTGCAAATCCGACCGCATCGAGCACGGCTCCGCCACCGACGACAATCACGTAACTGCGTCGATCGAGGTTGGTCGCATTGATCGCCTGCAAAAGCGACTTGATTTCATCAAGAGTGTTCTTGGCTGTCTCACCCCCATCAATCCAGATCGTTTCACTAACCAATTCAACGTTTGCGTCCGCAGCGAGTTGATGGGCCAACCTTTGTGCGTTGGATTGAAGTGCCTTCTCCGATACCAGCATGACTCTTGCTGAACCGGTTTCACCCGCATCAAGTAGCTCGCCTAGGACGCCGTAGTCATGACCGCAAACGTCACCGGTGGTACGCAGTCGATGGATGAAGGGCACCGAAAAGGTGATGTCTGAATGTGAAGATGGAATGCGATCAGGCATGGAAAAGGATGGTTTTGAAATCAAACGCTGGCGGTGATGTCGGAGGAGGGAGAGTGGGAATGAGGCTACGTTGAAACTGCCGCTCAGAAGTTTGCCTTTACGGTTCGCGTCCCCGACTGGGGAACGCATTTTAAACGGATTTCTCCCTTCGCGTCAGCCGTGGCAGTGAAACACCAAAGACGACGTCTGCGCCCAGATTCCCTCTGTGCACAGATTTCTTGTGGTGTCAGATTCACTCGGGCCTCAGGATCTCGGCGTCAGGATCTCTATGGGCTTTGGGTCTCCCAGTCTCGCCACAGCCAACGCAGGGAATCTGGGAAGATGGCTCCGCCGTGCTTTCCGTCATGTGCTCCCTGACCAAAAACCAACTTGTAATCATAGTCTCTGAAGGCAAGAGCCTTGGCCATCTGCTTGTTCGCAAGCGGCCAATTCCCGTACGGGTTATCAAGATCATTTTCCCCATCTTGTAAGAAGACTCGTATTGGCTTCTTTTCGGATTTGCGAATCATCGGTGGGTAGTTATGACCTCCACGCAGGTCAACAAAGCTGCCGATGTGACTGAGAACTTTACGGAAGGAGTCGGGGCGATGCCACGCGACGGTGAATGCACAGATCCCACCGGAACTGTTGCCGCAGATTGCACGCAGTTCTGGGTTCTTCGTGATCCGGTAATCCTTCTCAATGGCCGGTAGCAGTTCATCGATTAGGAACTTCGAATAATCGGGAGTCATGCTGTCGTATTCGAAGCTTCTGTTTTCCGGTCGAGGACGCCAGCCACGTGTCTCGGGTAACTCGCTCTTGTAACCTGGGTCAACCATCACAGCGATCGTCACCGGCATATCACCTTTGGCGATCAGGTTGTCAAACACGACCGGGAGGCGGAAGTCACCGGTTTCGCCCTGAAACGCGTGACCATCTTGAAAGACCATCAGGGCTGCCGGCTTTGTGCCGTCATATTGCTTGGGAACGTATACCGAATAGTGACGCTTGGTACCGGGGAAGACCTTGCTTTCGAGCCATTGGTGCTGGGTGATGGCTCCTCGTGGAACTGATGCGTTGCGTACTGAGTCCGGTCCGTGTTCATTCTCGGACCTTGTTTCTTGAGCGATTGCCCAGTGGGATCCAAGTGCCATCATGCAGAGTGAAAGAATGATGGTGAATGTGCGATGATTCTGCATAAGGTTCATTGGTTGAGTGGAGTGATGAGAAGCCATGAATCGAGTAGATGAAAATCAGCCGATCTGTTGACTTGTTGATTCGTTAATTTGATCGTTCTGGATTCTTGGCCTGATTGTTTTTATTGCTGATCTCGCGCGGTTGGTTCAGACCGAACCAACGGAAGATTCTACCAAGCGATGGCTGGTGTGAGAATCAATGTGAGTTCGATCGGTTCCTTGATGTATCGATTTTGTGTGGTGCAAATTTCTATTGAACGCATGGAACTTCAGGTTGAAGGAACGAAAGGCAGATCACAAGCGGTGGCTGGAACGTGGTAAGACGTTATGATTGCAGCGATCTCAATCCGAGCACGAATTTTGGAGCGTATTTGATGCAGTGGCGACGTTTAGGGGGAAGCGGGTTGGTGGTGTCTGACCTTTGCATGGGGACGATGACGTTTGGCGGGCAGTGTGATGAGCCACTGAGCCACGCCATTTGTGACCGTGCTTGGGAGGCTGGTATTGATTTTTTTGACGCAGCAGAGCTCTACCCTGTCCCACCCACCGCGGAGCGTTTCGGGGTTACCGAGGAGATTTTTGGACGCTGGCTCAAGGATAAACCTCGAGATGCAGTCATCGTGGCAACAAAGGTAACCGGACCGGGGCATGGTTGGTTCAAGCCGCCGGTTCGACACGGCAAGACGACTTTGGATCGGCGTCAGATCATTGCAGCCTGCGACGACTCGTTGCGTCGTCTGCAAACTGACTACATCGATCTCTATCAGACTCACTGGCCAGATCACGGAATGCCTTACGAAGAAGTTTTAGGCGTGCTGACAGAGCTTCGAGATGCGGGAAAAGTTCGCGTGATCGGATGCAGTAACGAATCATGCTGGGGGATGATGAAGAGTTTGTGGGCCGCGGAGCGGTGCAAGGTGGATCGTTATCAGACCGTGCAGAATAATTTCAGTTTGATCAATCGTCGCTGCGAAAGTGAGTTGGCGCAGATCTGCCGGCGTGAACAAGTGAGTCTCTTGCCCTATTCACCACTTGGTGGCGGTGTGCTTTCCGGAAAGTATCAAAACAGCAACCCGTTAGGCGCTCGATTCAGCGCCTATCTTGAAACGGGAAATGATCGACAGAAAGCGATGGCAAACCGTTTCGTCAACGCGAGAACTCTCGAGACGACTTCACGTTTGATCGAGATTGCAAAGTCCATCGGTGTTACGTCCACCGCGCTTTCAATCGCGTGGAGCCGACAGCACGACTTTGTCGCCTCCACCATTTTTGGTGCAACGACGCTCGAACAACTCGAAGAGTCTCTCGCTGCTCGCGACTTGGTGCTCGATCAGGAGACGCTTGATCGTATTGATGAGGTTGACCGAGAGATTCCTAATCCAATGACCGAGGATGGTCTGCGTCGGCTCTAGCGATCGGCGAGGCTTCAATTCATCTCGTTGCGTTCGGCGATCCTTAGCTTGGCACTACGGCTGCGAGGATTGTTGCTAACTTCTTGGTCTGTCGGACGTAACGGTTTCTTGGTCAGTGGCCTCCAGCGATCATCATCACGAAAGGCTTGTTTCACCATTCGATCTTCTAGCGAATGAAAGCTAATGATTGCCAGTCTGCCTCCCGGTCGAAACCAGTTTGCGGCAGACTGGAGAGTTCTTTCTAGGGCGCCAAGCTCGTCGTTGACGACGATGCGTAATGCTTGAAACGTTCTTGTGGCCGGATGAATGTCATGGTTTCGAGACCTTGGCACGCATTGTCTGCAAACGTCAGCCATTTGGCCGACGGTCTTGACTGGGTCTTCACGTCGACGTCTTGCAACCACTTCCCTAGCGATCCGGCGACTACAGCGTTCTTCACCGAATCGATAGATTGCGTCAGCAATCTCTTTTTCGTTGCTCCATGCCAGCCAGTCGGCTGCGGTGTGTCCTGTCTCTTGATCAAACCGTAGATCCAACGGAGCGTCTTCGTGCGTGAAGCTGAAGCCTCGTTGACGGTCGGCCAGTTGATCGCTTGATAAACCAAGATCAAGAACCATGCCATCGATGGCATCGATTTCCATCGCCTTCATCGCTTTGGGAGTCTTTTCGTAACTGCCAACAAAAAGCGTGAGACGCGAATCCTCTAGAGGGTTTTGCTCATGGTGCTTGCTTACCTCGGGATCACGATCGAGCCCAATCAGGACCATCGCCTCATCAGCGGTCGCTGCGAGCAATCGTCTCGAATGCCCGCCGGCTCCGAAAGTACCATCGACCAAAACACGAGGATTGATTTCGATAAGCGTCGAAACAATCTCGTCGGGCATGACCGATACGTGGCAAGGTTGATAAGCTGCGTCAGATTGCTCAGATATGGGATCCAAAGGAAGTGTTCGCTGATATTCGGGGTGAAGAGTGTGCCCGTGCGGTTCAGTCTCACGTTTAAGGTTTGATCAAACCTTCTCGGTGCACTGCAGCGCACTCTCCATGTTTTTCTCGATCTCCTGTAATCGATCAAGACCACCTCCTCCCACTTCGGCAGCCAGCCAGCCGGTGAACTTAATGTCACGCAGCGCCTGTTTCACTGACGGCCAATCGATGTCACCTTCGGTGATTTTCGTAAACTTGTTGTCTTTACGTGAGAATCCCTTGATGTCGAGCTTTTTGATTCGGCTACCGAGAGTGCGAATCCAAGCCGCAGGGTCACCGTACTTCCAGTGATTGCCGATGTCATACTGAACGCCCACCCACGGAGAATCCAGGTCATCGATGAACGCTGCGAGTTTATCAGCCGATTGGTTGCTGTCTCCCTCATGATCGTAGAGGAAATCATTCCAAACGTTCTCAATCAGAATGGAGACTTTAGTTTCTTCGGCCACCGGAATCGCTTCTCGAATTGCAGCAACGGCTCGTTCGTAAACTTCCGCGTCGGTGCCATCTTTTCCATGTGCGGGAACGAGGAGCATTGTGTCGGCACCCAGCGCGGCGGTGTCACGGAGGCCTTGCTTTAGCTTGCCGAGGGCAGTCGCACGAACGGTCTCGCTCGGATCACTGTGCCGTTCACCCCAATGATAATTCCCGACGGTTCCGTCAATGATCAGTCCGCTTGCTTCAGACGCCGCCTTTGCAGCTTCCGCATCCACTCCAGGCACGGAGAGTTCAACGCCCTCAAAACCCGCTTGTTTAGCCAGCTTGAATTTGTCCGTGAGGGAACCCTCAGCACTGATCATTCCAATTTTAAGCGTCTTTCGCAGCCACCCGTGTTTTTCGTCGGCAAACGCCCCGAAAACGGATTGCCGCGGCTGCAACAGACAGGCGCCCGCAACAGCAGAACCGGCTACCAAGAAGTCTCGACGTTGTAATTGAGTTGGTCGGGGCATTTTGAAATCCATGATGGAAAAGTTGAATGAGGTTGAGTGGGTCGGTGTTTCGCGCCGGTTGTCTGGTTCAGGCGAGGCCGGTTTGTACGATTCGCTAAGAATACCAAACCCGTGTCACAGGGTGGGTGTGATCAGGCCAAAAGATCGTGAACTACATTTCCATGAACATCGGTCAGGCGGAAACGACGTCCCTGAAAACGATAGGTCAAACGTTCATGATCGATACCAAGCAAATGTAGGAGCGTCGCCTGAAAGTCGTGAACATGAACTGGATTTTCAGCGACATTGATTCCTAGGTCATCGGTTTTCCCGTACGAAATCCCAGGTTTCACACCACCCCCAGCCATCCATGCGGTGTACGCGTAGGGGTGATGGTCACGACCCCATCTTGCACGGTTGTTGATGTCACCTTGCAGGAAAGGGGTTCGGCCAAACTCGCCACCCCATATGACAAGCGTGTCCTCGAGGAGTCCACGACGTTTGAGGTCCATCACCAACGCAGCACTCGGCTGATCCGTGTCTCGACACTGGTTGTAAAGTTCCGTGGTTAGGCTGTTGTGCTGGTCCCATCCAGCATGCATTAACTGAATGAACCCGCAGCCACGTTCGGCTAATCTTCTCGCGATCAAGCAGTTGTGCGCAAAGGTTCCCGGTTGGGTGACACCCGGGCCGTAGAGGTCAAGGGTTTCCTGTGATTCATCCGAGAGGTCGGCAAGTTCCGGAACACTTGATTGCATCCGAAAGCTCATTTCGTACTGGGCGATTCTTGTCGCAATTTCCTGGTCACCAGATTGATCAAGTTTCATTTGGTTGATGGCTGCAATGTCGTCAAGCCAGTCCCGTCGCATTTCACGACTCATGCCATCTGGGTTGGAAACGTAGAGTACCGGGTCACCGCTTCCGCGAAATTTCACGCCTTGAAAGCGACTCGGCAAGAATCCGCTTCCCCAGTAGAAGTCATAGAAGATTTGTCCGCAGGTCGTGTCCTTTGTGATGCTTGTCATTACCACGAAAGAAGGAAGTTCCTCGGTGGCCGAGCCAAGTCCATACGACAGCCATGCACCCAAAGTGGGACGCCCGGGCATTTCGGCACCGCTAAGATTGAAGTTGATTGCAGGTGCATGGTTCACCTGTTCGGTATGCAAGCTTTTAACGAAACACAGTTCATCAGCAACCTTCGCGGTGTGGGGCATGAAGTCGCTCACCCACGCACCGGATTGACCACGCTGCGAAAAAGGCTCTACCGGAGCGAGGAGCAGTTTTCCGTCGGCTGCACCAGTCATCGTGCTGAATCGTCGATCCTTGATGTAAGAACTGGGAACTGGCTCAGTGTGACGTTTTTGTAACTCCGGTTTCCAATCAAATAGGTCAACGTGTGTGGGGGCACCATTTTGAAACAGGTAGATCACCCGTTTTGCTTTGGGCGCAAAATGAGGCAGGTTGGGCAGTCCACCAAAACGCGGTTCGGCTGAACCCGTGTTGTTGAGGTCCAGATGATTGATTTCCAGGGTTCCCGCTTCGTTTAGTCCCTCGCCTTTTTGATCGGCGAGACCCTCTCTTTGTAAAAGACTTGCGAGCGCCGCGGTGCCGATCCCGGAAGCGGCACGTCCGAAAAGACTGCGGCGATTGAGTCGATGCTGGTATTCAATAAGCGGATTCATTGGTGCTTATCTGTCCTTTTTCACTTAGTTAGTCCGCGTGTTGAAAGTGTTCAGTGGTTGATGGTGCGTTGAAACTGCGAGCGCTGAGGAATTATTCACGGTTCAAGGTTTCATCGAGATTCAATACTGCGAGGCAGAGACTTGTCCATGCCGCATGCTCCGCCGCGTCGAGCGATTGGTCGCGAGGCGATTCCCCAACCGAAATCAGAGCAATGGCTGAGTCAATCTCGTTCGCGAATTGAGATCTTGATCTCTGAAGACCGCGTTGAAGAATCACTTGTTCGCTGTCGTTAGCGTCTCTGGAAAGGAGACGATTCAGAATCAAATTGATGCGGTAGGCATCTGTTGCTTGGTCTGCGATTTGCGTCTCTCGGTCGCCGATTTCTTGTTCATTCTGGGCCGGCTGAACCAAACACCAACTCGCAAGTTTGCGTGCCGCTTCGACGTAAGTCGTGCCGTTGAGTGTCTGAAGTGCGTGCAACGGCGTATTGGTTCTGCCTGATCTGACTGTGCAGGTTTGCCGTGACGCATTATCAAAGAACATTGTTGGGGCGATGATTCGTCTCCAAAAGATATACAAACTGCGCCTGTAAAGTTTTTCTCCGCTGTCTTGCCGATACTGTTTTTTTCCAAACGATGCTTCTTCCCAAACCCCCTCGGGTTGATAGGTGTTAACCGACGGTCCCCGTGCAACATCGGAAAGTAGGCCACTTGCAGCGAGTGCTTGGTCGCGGATCATCCAAGCTGGCAAGCGGTATCTTGGTGCTCGGGACAAAAGTCGGTTTTCTGGGTCCAAGTCATACGCCTCTTTGGATCGAATGACTGAACTCTGACGGTAGGTATGGCTGGTGACAATTAGACGCACGAGAGCTTTGACGTCCCAGCCCGAGTCCACGAAATCACGTGCGAGCCAATTAAGAAGGTCTAGGTGCAATGGGGTTTCGCCCTGTGTTCCAAAATCTTCTGTGGTCTTCACCAGCCCGACGCCGAAGAACTGTTGCCAGAATCGATTGACGGTCACTCGAGCGGTAAGCGGATGGTCTGGATGAATCAGCCACTCGGCGAGATCGAGGCGATTGAGCGGGCTTTCATCAGTAGTTTTTTGGGATGTCGAGGGAGCGGCGTTAAGAATGCTGATGGGAAATCCTGCCGAGACCTCCTGCTTGGGTTGGTTGTATAAACCGCGTTCGAGAATGAATGTATTTCTTTGCTCATCGCGATCAGCCATCACCATAACTTTTGGCCAACCGTTCCGGTTGGACTTGATTTGGTCGCTGATCTTTTTTAACTCCGCAGACAGTTTGTCGTAATGGTCGTCCCTTTCCTGATGAGCTTTCTGGATGAGGGACCGCTGTTCTGATGTGCGTTCTTTTGCATCGGTCTGCAGCGCGGTGAGCAGATCGGTATTGTGATCAGTGAGGCCGAGGTCGGATTCGCTACTGGTAGAGACTCGGAATCGACCGATATTGTGCTGCTCGTGAACCGAATCGTGCGAGAGAGTGATTTCGAGCTGTTCATGATCTGCCAATTCGATGGCCGATTCCAGTTGGAAGATTGCTGCGTGATCTTTTGCAACACGGCCTCCTTCGTAAACGGCCCACCCTGTTTTTGGGTCACCATCATGCGAAGCAAGAATCTTGTGTGACCCCTGTTCAAAGGTCGCTTCGGAGGATTTTATTTTGACTGGCGTTTTGGAAAGCTCGGACCCATCCTCGTTGATGATTCGGATTTCAACTTCCGTCAACACGAAGTTGCCACTATCCGCGTGCGATAAGCTGTTCTGGAAAGACTCATGTCGCAGCACCTCAAGTCGAATCGCAGCGATGGTTCGTGTCTGGTTGCCATCGCCGCCGGTATAGATGACTCGATAGGTATCATTTTTTGCTGGGCCATTTCCATCCTGTTTTATTGCGGCGAGGACGGATGAATCATCAAGTGCGACTAAGCTGGATTGGTCTGCTTCCATTTTCACGGCTCGCAGTGTGGACCATCTTGGAGCCGTCGCTAACCTCGTTGCGGTTACTTGTTCCCACTCAGGTTGCAGGGCGGTCAGTTCTTGCCGGCGTCGTTCAAGCTGAGTTGTTTTTTCATTGCGCTGTAGCTCAAGTTGGTCGACCAAATCTTTTTGCTCGGCGGTTGGGGATTCCAGCACAGGCGGGGTCTGTGCGTTTCCGCCTCCACCGTTCACGCCAGTCTGATTGAAGAATGCAAAGAAACGGTAGTACTCATCATTCAGGATTGGGTCGTACTTGTGATCGTGACAGCGACAGCAGTTGAGTGTCATGCCGAGCCAGATGGTGCCCATCGTTTCGGTCATATCCATGACGTATTCGACGCGATTTTCCTCGGCTATTCGTCCTCCCTCACCGTTGATCATGTGGTTGCGATTGAATGCAGTTGCTAACTGCTGCTCGTGAGTCGCGTTGGGTAGCAGGTCACCGGCGAGTTGCCAGAGAGTGAATTGGTCGTAAGGTAAATTCTGATTGAAGGCATCAACGACCCAATCACGCCAAGGCCACATCGTTCGTTCGCCATCACCCTGATAGCCGTTGGTGTCCGCGTACCTTGCCGCATCAAGCCACGCCCAAGCCATTCGCTCTCCGTAGTGATTGGATTCGAGGAGACGGTCAACTAGCTTTTCATACGCATCTGGCGAGTGATCGTTGAGGAATGCGGCAGTCTGCTCTGGAGAGGGAGGCAGTCCTGTGAGATCTAGGGATAACCTCCGAATGAGCGTGTGCAGGGGAGCTTGCTGGCTTGGAGTTAAATCACTGGCTTCGAGTTTGCTTTGGACGAATTGATCAATTGGGTTATGTACTGGGTAGGATGAATCCTCAAACAGTGTTGGTGGCGATGGTTTTTTGATTGGCTGAAAGGACCATAGCTCTTCCCATGGTGCTCCCTGATCAATCCATTTCTCGAGGATCGCGATTTGTTGTTTGTTGAGTCGTCGATTTGATTCTGGCGGAGGCATAACCACGTCAGCGTCATCGGAAATCAGTCGGTGGTAGAGTTCACTCGCTGAGCTATTACCTTTCTCAATCACACTCCATGTGCCCTCTGAAGTATCCAGACGCAGGTCAGCCTTCCTTTGTTGATCATCTGGGCCATGGCAAAACGAGCAGTTCTCAGACAAAATAGGTCGCACATCTCTGGCGAAATCAATTGCGTCGTCGCCTTGTACCATTGACTGGTAAATAAGGATTGGGATTAGCATCACAAGGAATCGAATCCCGCTGCTTGCTGTACCGTTTTCGCGAACAGGGCGGTGAATGACGTTGGCAGGCAACATACTTTTAGGGGTCGAGGTCATGGGTGGCGTTTTAACCGCATTTGGCAATTGTGAAATGACTTTGCGATCCGCCACACAGTTTAAGGGAAATCGCTGGCGGGTGTTTGTGATTTCCACTTTCGGGTTTCGGATGCAAGCTTGTTCAGTGGCAGCGTGAGATGAGAGATTTAATCCTCAAACGAAATCGGCAGTTTGCCATCGCTTCCCGATTCTTGCCGGGAGCCAACCCCTATGACAACGAACGTCCGTTGAATATCCCGGGGCGATATGACGGAATGATGCTTTGGGATGTGGTGCTTGATTTGTTTCCCCACATCAGTGAGCGTCAGTGGGATGAATGGTTTTCAAGTGGTCATCTCACTCAGGACAATATTCCAGTACGTAAAAGCCGCAAAGTGCGGGGCGGGGAAAGTTTTGTTCATGTATTCCCAGGCACCGTTGAACCTCCCGTTAATGCGAATATTAGGTGCGTTTGGGAGGACGATTCGGTTGTTGGTCTGATCAAGCCCGCACCGCTACCTGTTCATCCGTGCGGAAGATTCAATCGCAACACCTTGAGCTATTTTGTCGACCAAGTGTTCGGTCGCAATTCATTGCGTTTAGTTCATCGATTGGATGCCAACACTAGCGGGCTCATGTTACTCGCAAAGTCGCCTGAAGTAGCGACTGATTTGCGAGAACAATTTGAATCAGTTTCCGTGGAGAAGCAGTACCTTGCTCGCGTTATTGGATCTCCGGATCAGGCAACGTTTACCTGCGACGCGAAGATTGGTAGACGCCGCATCGATGCCGGTGGGAGAGGGGTTGAAGAGAAGGGGCAGGCGGCAGAGACTTCTTTTCAAGTGCTGCACGTTTTCTCTGATGGAACTTCATTGGTTCGGGCAACACCAAAAACCGGTCGTACCAACCAAATAAGGGTTCACCTGTGGGAAGCTGGTTTTCCAATTCTCGGTGATCCGACTTACCTCCCCAGTAAACGAACCTGCGCTAAACAAACCGTTTCGGTGGACGATCCACCGATGTGCTTGCACGCTCAATCACTGAGTCTTGTCCATCCTGATTCCCAACGCGCGATGAAGTTGGAGGCGGAACTTCCGAGTTGGGCGGTGACTGCATCCAGTACCGGTGGTTTTTGACGGGATGAAAGGCTCGGAAATTGGTATCACCTCAATTCCCGATCTCACAACAGTTCGCGGTATCGCACCTGCTTGGTGCATCACCGAAGTGAAGCGGCAGGAAAAAAGGCATTTCCGGTTAACGCTGGTTTCGCTCAGTGTTGGCTATTTTTTTGCTTTCAGTTCAGCCGCCTCAGCTTCCAGCTTTTGAACTTCATCTTCCAATTGCTTCAGTTCTGCTGGGTCGTCCGCCTGTTCTCTTGAACCTGCCAACCGAGGGCGAAGGGTTTGCAGTTTCTTGTTGATGACATCAAGACGTTTTTTTGACTTCTTGTCCATTCTTGTCGGTTCCCTTTTGAGAGGTCTCGATTGATTTTGATTGCTGTATCGCTTCGATTTTAGCAGACAAGTGTGGTGGTGGGATGGCCACGGCGATGGATGATTAATTGCTCAACAGAGATTTTCGACACAACGCATTCATTCCACCCCAATGACTTTATTGGCAAGCGGATAAACGATTTGTGATCCAGAGAATTTGAGATTTAGAATTCGAAAAGTGCGATCACAAAATGTACCGTCAGCACATAGAGCGTGGCCCACAGCACGGTCGCGGTTACCGTGGAACTCACGTCACTAGCGGATTGTTTTGGTCGCACTCCTCGATGAAATGCAATCGCGGCGGTGCCGAGGCCGCAAAGAAGGTTTTTACCTAGCACCCAGAGCCAGCCGTGGTGCAGTGACAGATCTGCGGTTCCTGAAGTGAGGCGAGAGTGGAAATGGTGTTGCCAGAAGTGAGCGCCAATTTCTTGGTGTGAGTTGAGAAAGGTGAGGAGGCTGACAATCTTGGCAGCTTCAAATGCGAGCCACTCCAAAAACGGAGTGGCGATCAGGAAGGCGATCAGGATTGGGGTAAGCAGGTAGGTGGTTTGTTTCAAACCCAGCGTTCGTAGAGCATCCGTTTGCCCGCCGTATTGTTTCACTCCGACGTCTGCAGTTACCGCTGCGCCGCACCGTGCAGCGATCAAGATGGTCGATAGAATCGGCACCAGGATTCGATATAAAGCAAAACCGACCGAGGCAAGTAGCTCATCAATCAGTAGGGGCTGGGTATAGAGCCGAAAAGGAAGGAATCGAAAGGTAAAAAACGTTGCAGTGAATCCGGTGATCATTCCTGCAATGATCAAGTAAACCCAGGCAGACGGGCCGGCAATCAACGCAAGATAATGCGAGGTGAAACGAATGCCCCATTTCCACTTAGGAAACCAAGGGATGATTTGAATCGGTAAAGAGCCCGCTGCCGTAACCACCCCGCCTGTTGCGCACAGAATCTGATCTGCAATTCTGGTTAACCGATTTCCGGCCGGAGGGGCGAGTGGTTCAGGCTGAGGTCGGAGTGCATTGAGTCTTTCCTCGATTTCCGGCCAAGACTCGCGCTGAAGACGCTCAAGTTTCTTTGTTTGCGGATTGAACAAAATAACTTCGTCCGCAATCGGTATCAGTGTGGGGTAGTCATGAGTGACGATGACACTCGTGCGACCTTGGGTCTGATGTGTGGTGCGAATGAGCTCAGCAACCTTTCTTCCGCTCGATGCGTCAAGTCCCGAGGTCGGTTCATCGTAGAGGATGATGCTGGGGTCACTAGCCAGTGTTCGAGCGATTGCGAGACGCTGCTTCTGCCCGCCGCTCAGATTCCCAACCGCGACATTGGGGGGAACACCAAGTTCATCCAGCCATTGTTTAGCTGACCTCTCCCGGAGGTGTTCGCCTTGGTCCGCTTGCGATGTTCGTTTGCGGTCTGCGCCGTTCCTTCGAGAGGGATGGTCGATCGCAAACTGGACATTGGATGGAGCGGATAGCTCATCAAATAACGCGAATTGCTGAAAAACAACACCAACGTTACCGATGGGGTTGAGTGGTTTGCTTCCCGGGCGATGCAAATCAATGACGCCCTGCCATTTAAGGCTGTCGCCGGTTTTGGAGAGGAGGCCCGCAAGGGTGCGCAAAAGGACTGACTTTCCAGCACCACTGGGGCCCACGATGACTGTGATTTTTCCGGCTCGGATGGTCTCACTTGCATCTCGTAACAGCGTTTTGCCTGCTGCTGTGATCGTTACACCACGCAGGTGCAATTCCATCGGAGGGTTGAGTTGATTCTGTGAGGATGTGTTGCTTGATGCTACCACCGTTTGCCCCCAGATTGAGACGACTCGGTCGTGTGGATCAACGGATAAGGCATCCATTGGCGTGCCGGTCGGATCTGCGGTTGCGATTCATCCGTTCGTGGGATTGCCACAATCCAAAGGCGGTCTTTGCCAAGAATCTGATTTCGTAAAACCCTCGCAAAATCAGGGTTGATGCCATCTTTTTCTGAGCCAAAAAGATCCTCGCCAATTTGTCGTACGACGGGTTCGAGTCGCTCGTTATTCTTGGCGATAATTTCTTGGGCAAGTTTACTTGTCCACACTCGTTGGATGTTTTGCCGCAGCGGCTCATTCTCCATGATTGATTCACGGATAAGGTTTTGGATCAAAGTGCGAGTTTCTTTGTCGTTGGCAAGTTGGCTGAGCCCATTGGCGATCTCTTCACGAATGATTTGGCTTGAAGTGATCTCTGCTAACGTTTTTTGAATCGCAGAGATCATTTCGTCAGTATGGTCTTCAAGTACGGGGATCGCATCGTCTTGGACAAATCGATCCCATTCTTGTTGAACAAGGTTCTTTTTAGGGAGAGGAACTTTGTCGTACGCCGCACGCCATCCAAAACGCCAAAGGGACGCGCGATCCCAGAGTTCGCGTCCTATCGACTCCGCAACCGGTTGCGCATGGGTTTGAACAATCGGCAGCAACTCTTGCTTGGCGAGAGGAATCAATTCAGGTTCGATGTATTGTTCGTTCCAACGTTCAAGTAATTCATCGATTTCGTCTCGATGGCGTGAGATGGATTCGCGTAGCCCACGCTCGATTTCAGGAACTGCTCCACTAAGGGTTTGTTGGACGATAGGAATCATGTCCTGAACGAACGCCTGCCCATGTTGTTCAAAGAGTTGACTGATCCGATTCGCAATCTGTTGACGCTTATGGGGCGGTAGCATTGTCACGATCACTTCACTTATTTGTCCGCTGTTTTGGTAGACAAGGAAGTCATGCTCTGAGCGAGTCGTCTTTGGTCCGTATAGCTGAATGCTGCAGGTTTGCTCGTTTGGGGTTTCAGCTTGGGTCGCTTCAACGACGATGCCTTGTTGCTTCCAACCCGTTTCCGTTTGCATGAAGACCGGTACGTTCACTCTGGCGAGGCTGGCCGGGTCCTGAATGGTCAATGTGAGGTCAGTTTTCAACAACGGGTGGATCGAAGCAGCGGACTTGGTCAAGTTCCAGCCCTGCTGTATTGGACCTGTCATCAAGGCAATCAAACAGGCTACCCAAACAATCAGTCCAATCAGACGTTGATAGTAAGTCTGCATGGGGTTGCCTGACGGGGTTTAGGTTGAGTGTGAAGTGCCGAGATTGGTCACGAATGGGGACTTGATTTACGAGAAATCAAGCGAAAGAACCATTCGGGTGAACCGTGCCGAAGCTGATCAACGACTACCGCGATGATAATGATACAGCCGATAATGATAAGCGTGTACGTGTTAGGGATGGAGAGAAGGCCGCAGCCATTACGAATCACTGTGATGATCAAAGCACCGATCATGGTGCCGATTATGGATCCACGGCCGCCACTCAAGCTTCCCCCTCCAAGTACAACCGCAGCGATAATTTCTAATTCTTTGCCGGTACCATCACTCGGGTTACCGTTTTTGACGTCTGCGAAGTAAAGCAGGCCACCAATGGCTACAAAGAAACCAGCGAGTGTGTACACCGACACAATGGTCAGCGGTGCGTTGATTCCGCAAAGTCGTGCCGTGGATTCACTTGATCCAAGTGCAAAAACGTTGCGACCAAAGACGGTGTATCGCATTAGTATGCCTGCGGATGCAGCGAGAATGAGGGTGATGAACACACTCGACGGTATTTTAAAACCGATTTCCGAACCAAATAGATTCACCGGCGGTATTAAATAATTGTCCGCAATTCTTCCGGTGTAGCAGAGGCTGAGCCAGTCCGGAATGTTCTCTTTGGGTGCGTAGACAGTCGATTCGCCGGCAAGGATTTGGCCGATCCCAAGGTAAATGGTCATGGTTCCAAGTGTGACGATGAACGGAACCACCTTTGTGGCGCTGATTAAAGCACCATTGATCAGGCCGCATGCGCCCCCCGTGGCCATCATCAGGAGTAAGGCCAGTGCGATCCAGAGACTGAAGTCGATGGTGCCTGACGCAGCTGCGGCGTCGATTGCCGCATTGGGGGCATGTTTGAGCATCAACGCCAAGGTTGTGCCACAAAGCGTCAGTGCGGTACCCGCGGAGAGATCAATGCCGCCGGAGATAATGATGATTGTCATGCCGAAAGCGGGAACCGCAATCAACGCTGCGCTATTGGTGATCACACGAAAGTTGCGCCACGAAATGAATTGCCCTTGGCCCCATGCGTGATCTGCCGCCCAGAAAAAAGCTAGGATTAAAATTAACGCAATCAGGGGGCCAAGTTTCCAGAGTTGCTTGTTAAGCATATTGTCTTTGATTTTGATGGGGTTGCTTTTTTCTCAGTGCATTGATGTGTGACGCTGCTGACTACCTAATCGGTCGCGTTAACGCTCCGAGCTGGTCGCAACGGCCATGATACTGTCTTCCGTCCAGTCGCCGGCTTCACGGATTTCTCTCAAGTTACCGCGTGCCATGACACCAATGCGGTCGCACACCGATAGGAGTTCTGGGAGGTAGGAACTGACGAAGATCACCGTTTTTCCTTGGGCCGCCAATTCACCCATCATACGATAGATTTCTGCTTTGGTCCCAACATCAATCCCTTTTGTGGGCTCGTCCATAATCAGTACTTTTGCATCTTGATGAAGGATCCTTGCGATGGCGACCTTTTGCTGATTGCCACCAGAAAGCTCTGAAACGTTTTGGTGTCCCGAGTGAGCTTTGACCTCCACTTTCTCAATCAGCTTCAGGGCGGAGCGATCTCTCTCCTTGAGGTTGAGAAGGAGACGTTTCTGGTACCGTCGTAGCGAGCCCATCGTTGTGTTTTCGATGATCGGAAGCTCTTGCGCGAGACCTTCATGTTTGCGATCTTCTGAGAGCATCCCGAGACCGAGTTTCATGCGGTTCTTAACAGACCCCGTCACTACCTGCCCATCGATCTCAATTGATCCTTGGACAAGATGATCCAAGCCAAAGAGGGTCCTGACGAGTTCGGTTCGACCCGAACCAACAAGCCCTGCGATTCCAAAAATCTCTCCGGCACGAACGTCGAACGTCGCGGTTTGCTTCGAATGGTAGCCTCTCACACCGTTCGCGCTCAAACGAGTTGCACCCGATGTGTGCGGGATCTTTGGGTACAGATCCTCTACGTCTCGGCCGACCATCAATGAGATGATTTCCGAATCAGAAACTTCGCTGATGCGACCCCCGCCAACGGCTTGGCCGTCTCTCAGGACGTGGTAGCCATCGGCAACATTTCGAACCTCTTCAAGGAAATGACTGATGTAGACAATCCCGATATTGCTTTTCTTTAGTCGCGAGATGATTTCGAAAAGTTGGGCAACATCTTTCTGTGGCAACGAACTGGTCGGTTCGTCGAAAAGAATAAGTTTTGCATTGCTGATCAACGCTCGTGAGACTTCGATCAGTTGCTGGGTTGCGACCGACTGTTCACCCACGATTGCCGTCGGATCAAGAGAGCCAAGTCCGACCGTTTGAAGCGTTTCGACGACTCTTTGTCTCTGCTGTTGTCTAAAGAGGAATCCAATTCCGGTTCCTTTTTGGCCGAGCAATAAATTGTCTTCGACACTTAAATCCGGAGCGAGATTAAGTTCTTGATAAATCATCGCGATGCCGGCGTTTCGGGCGTCGAGTGGACATCGAGGCCGGTAGGTTGCGCCCTCGATGGCGATGTGCCCGCTGTCCGCACGATGTGCGCCACTAAGCACCTTAAGGAGAGTGCTTTTGCCGGCACCATTCTCGCCGATTAATGCGAGCACTTCTCCTGCGGTGACTTCAAGGCTGACTCGGTCGAGCGCAACGGTGGGGCCGAAGCGTTTGCAGATGTCCTTCATCTGAAGGAGTGTTTGTGCCATGAATTTCTCGCGATCTCCTGCGGCTAAGCTCGCCTACTCAACGATCTCTGGCTTCAGTAATTCCTGGATTCGACTTTCGGCCATGTTGCCCGGAGTGGCAATGTACTCGCCGGTCGAGATGAACGCTTCAGCTGAGTTTCCGTCGAGTGATCCAACGAGTGTCATCACCGATTGGTAGCCCATCTGAACGGGGTCTTGGAGCACAATGCCGCTACAGGATCCATCTTGCAATGCTTCGATCAACGCGTCGCTTGGATCGAAAGCAATCAGTTTGACTTTCTGAGTGAGACCAAAGTTGCGAAGTGCTTCGAGTGTTCCATTGGCATTGGGTTCACAAACAGCGAAGATTCCCGAGAGATCGTCCTGGTGTAGCTGCAGCAATTGGTCAACCTTTTCTTTGGAGCTGGTCGCGTTATCACCACCACGTTGGTCCGATGAAACCACTTTGATTTCCGGGTAGGCTTCGAGACCGTCTAGGAATCCTTGCTCGCGTTGTTCCGTGCTCTCACTGCCTGCGATGTATCGAAGGAGGATCACGTTACCTTTTCCACCGATCGCCTCGGCCATCGCGTCCGCTGCCATCTTGCCCCCTTTGTAATTGTCGGTTGCAACGTAGCTGACAATCTCAGGCCCATCATCTAGACCGCTGTCAAAAATAACGACCGGTATCCCCTCTTCGATGGACTCCTGCACGGCGTCCACCAAGCCACCCTTTTGATTTGGTGCCAGAACGATGCCATCGACCTGGCTCGTGATCATCGTTTTGACAACTTCGATTTGACTTCCCGTATCACTTTCAACCACCGGACCTCGCCAAATGATTTCAACGTTTCCGAGTTCACTCGCAGCTTTCTCGGCACCAAAGTGAACCGACTTCCAAAACTCATGGCTCGTTCCCTTGGGTATCACCGCGATGCGAATTGTTTCTTTCGATGAATCGCCACCTTCGCTAGATGTCGGCGACGCGGTGTTACCACCGCATCCCGAAATGATGCTGATTGACAATAGTAGGGTTGAGAGGGCGAAGATGCGGTTGTGCATGGGGCAAATAATCATCAGCTGTTTGTTATTGAAAAAATGTAGTTTGATTGGCGGCCCGAGTACGGCATGGGATGGTCGGTGCTTTAGGCAGCTCAATGATTCTAAGGAGGTGATGAGGCAAGGGGCGCGTCGAGCCAAGATCGTTCGGGCACTCCTCGGTGTCAGTGTACCGGATTTTACGTTCTCGAGTGTTTCGCTGCGCGAGATCGGTCAGTCATAACGCCTACCGGTGGTAGAAAATTCGGTTCAGAGAACCTCGACTCCAGCAATTTGGGTTTCCAGAGACGAGGGGTACAGCATCGTGTAGCTAGTTGTTGGGTTCACAGCGGCGTCGTGCCCGTCATGATGTCAAACTCGTGACGGAGTCTCTCAAATAGCGGACCGGGGCCTCCGTCGGAAACTGGTTGATTACTAATCGAGTTGGCAAACCAGATTCCTCCGTCGGTACCCATCAGAAAGACTTCGTCGGCGAGTAAAAGCTGCTCAATTGTGATCGGTGCTTTGACCCAATGGATTCCCATTTCTTCCGCCAGGATCTCGGTCATCAATTGTGTGACACCCGATAAAACTTTTTCCGAAGGTGGTGTTTGGATCGTGCCCTGAGTCACGATTGCGATGTTCGAGGTACTGGTTTCGGTGATAGTCCCATCTTGATCTAAGAGAATGCCGAGTGAACCGGGGCGATGTTCCGCTGCGAAGCGATCGGCCAAGTAATAGTGAACTCTTGAACGCGTCTTAATCGATCTCGGCCAGCAGGTGGTGGCAGGTTGCTGGACATCAGAAATGATGAGCGGTTGGCCTTTGAGTCGATGCTGGGCGATCCGATCATGATTCAAGAGGTTGAGGTGCAGTCCAAAGGTTGGTTGATTGACGTAAGGGTCTCCCGGTGTGGCGAACATCGTGATACCAACATCGCCTTGCATATCAATTAACGACTGATTCTTTTCGAGCAAGTCAGTCAGAAGGTTTTGGATTTCTGTGGAGTCCGGGAGTCCCGTGATCGCAAGTTTCTCAGTCGTCCATTCCCAGCGTCGCAGGTGGGCTTCGAGTGAAAAGATTCTACCCTGATACGTTCGCAATCTTTCAACTGCCGTGATTGCTTGTCGGAAGCCGCCATCGTCGACGCTGATGTGCATCTCGTGATGAGGTCGCCACTGGCCGTGCAGGTACCCGATTCGTGTCTTTTCTGATTCCATGATTCGTTTTGGTGTTGGCGAGGGAGTGTTCGTTCGAGTTTCTTCCAAGCGTTCCACCTAAGGACACCAACTTGTCGGCTTTTCTTTTTGTGCCACGTCTTTAGACGTCTGACATTCACTCCGCGGCAGGTTGCTGATCAATTAAGGCGGCGATCTCTCGACCGGCGTGACACGACTTTTGGAAGTAGTAGAGTTCGTCGTGTTTGACACCAATGGAATCGGAACAATCACGCGAAAGCACGGGAAGGGAAGATCCGTCAAATCGCGGCGCAAAATTTCTCGGTCCCGTGTATCCCAACGCTAGACGCCCCTGCACTCGATCAATCAGCCAGTAGCGTTTTAAAACGGCATCTCGCCGGTTGTAGAGGAGTGTGAGTCGATCGAGGTTCTGAGTGGCGAGTCGATGGTAGCCTTTCTGATCAAGCCAAAGACTATCGATGGCAGGCGCGATAAGTGCTGCATTGAATGGCCCGCCAAGCGTTGCGTCTCCCTCAATGGATACACCGTCCAGTTCACCCCCCGCAGCAGCATGGAGTGCTCCCGTCACTACTCGCCCACCGAAGCTATAACCGACCAAAGTTGTCGGGATTCGATGGCTCGCATGCCGCCGAAGGAGCCATCCCAAGTAGAGGCCTTGACCTTCGGTGCGGTTAGCCTTGAGCCTCGCATCGTGGACTAAGATTCCATTTTTGTCACTTTCCCAACTCCAGATTACCCAATCGAGAGGTTGGTCCACGTCGTGAATCGCGACGTTGGCGTGCACGAGGCAGCCTCTTGCGATGGCGTCATCTGCGGTGAAGCGATTGCCGTGGACATAGATGACCGCTCGTTGTCGCTGAGCAAGTTGACGAATGAATTCTTCGAACGAAACACTCTCAAAGAGATTTTTTGCATTCAGTTTTGAAATTTCAAACGCTGGTTGATCCAAAGAGACTTGAGTTGCTCGTGAGACCAGACTGCGAGTGCTCAGTAACCAGATGCGATCCTGTCCGTCTTGGTGCTTCGAAGCGAGAGGTTCTTGTTTGACGCTCTCCTGCCCCGTCTTGTCGTTTTGCCCATACGACATCGATTCCGCGCCAACCATAAACATGGCAAGAATCAACGGCGCTATCTGAACGACGTTTGATGACTGACGACGCTGACGCATGGGAGCAATAATTCCTAATTGCGAGAGAGGGAACCAGCCGCATCCTTATTGTTGCCGAAAAAAAACGGCGTTGCATTTGCACATCACAAAACACGACGTACTTTTGATCGGTTGGGCAGTGAACTCTGCCGAAAACACCCTCTTTGCATATCGAGGAATTTGAGATGAATCGTCGTGTAATCACCATTGTCCTACTTTTAACGGTTTTGCCGTTAGCTTCCGGATGCAGTGGCATGAAGAACTTTATCTTTGGTAAGGGGGCTCGGTGCGGAATTTGCAACCGCGGTGCCACTTACGCTCCAGCCGATCCCTGTGGTTGCCCTCCGGGGACACACGCTTATTCGGGAATCGGTGAGTCGGTTTGCGGATACGACCACGTTGATCCTTACTCGGGGACAAACGCCGACGGATTTAGTGCCCGCAAATTTGATTCGGATGGAAGCCAGATCATTTGGGAAGAAACCAAGCCTGCTGAAAAAGATCTGTAAGTCGCACAGTGCGACTCGGTCGTCTTGCTGAAATCTTCGGCTTGGTGTCGAGGGCTCAACCTGCGCAGAATCTCATAACGCGTATCCTCGTCACGATTCCTCTCGCTTTTTCACCGCTCGATTAGGTAACCTCGCTTACAATAGCGAAGCGGTTGATGCTGTTTGCAGCGTTCCAGTCATCGGCCGCAACGTCGCCGGTCGCCTCTGTGTGTGGTTAAGGCTTCATTTTGATTGGGTGACTTCGACTGCCGCTCTGTCCGATTTTGTTGCACTGAGATTGGATCGAGTCTTTATTTGACGGATTGGGATCAACGCTGTCTCGGCCCGTGCATGCCCGAACTCGCAAGTCGTGCGTGCCGGAAAGCTTTAACGGGATATTGGAATGCGACGAACGATTTCTCTTTCTCCTTTCGGTTTTAACTCACGACGTCAGTTTCTCACCACCGTTCCCGCGTTGGGTTTAGCTGCGGCCGGCAGCGTTGTTGGTGCAGCCAAGGTTTTTGCAGAGCCACTGAGACCTTTCGATGAGCTCGATGGAGATATCGAAGCTGGTTTGGGAAATTCAGGTGAAGCTGAGGGAACCGATACGGAGCCGTCGACCGAGGTGACAAGGTTGACCTATGAGTCGCCTCAAACACAAAGGTGGCGAATCGGCTTGGTGCTCGAAACGCCCGTCACCTGCACGAACGTTTTGGCAACCTTTGCGGTACCCATGGCTTGGCCGGAGCAGACGGTTGAAGTGGTCGGGCGGACAATCGACCCCGCGGTCACGAATTGGGACGTGCGAGATTTGCCTGGCGGAGCGAGACAGGTAGTTGTGCAAATGGCTCGAGTTCCCGCCGGATCAGCGGTTAACGCCGTGTTTGAATTCAAGATCGATCGGTCCCGAATCCTTGGCCCAGATCAAACTGCTGATTTGGTCATTCCCACTCGCCCCTCTCGAGACCTTCGGCTTTTCATGGGGAATAGTCCCTACATCGATGCGACACACGGCCGGATCAAAGCTGCCTCGAGAGAGCTTGCTGAAATGGAGGCAGAGAACGATTGGCAGCGAGTCGAGCAGATTTACGATTACGTACGTGAGAAGGTGGAGTACGTTGAAGGATCACTAAAAAATGCGTCGGAGGCTTTGACCGATGGTCGAGGTGATTGCGAAGAGATGACTAGTCTCTTCGTGGCACTTTGTCGTAACGCTCGGATCCCCGCGAGAATGGTCTGGATTCCTGATCACTGTTACCCCGAATTTTATCTCGAGGACAGTGAAGGCAATGGCTATTGGTTTCCATGTCAGGCTGCCGGCACTAGGCAATTTGGTCGGATGGACGAGTACCGACCCGTCCTGCAAAAAGGCGACCGATTTAAGGTTCCTGAAAAGAAGATTCCTGTGCGTTACGTCAGCGAGTTCTTTCGCTGTGATCGGAAGGGCAAAAGCGATCCCGATCCCATCTTTGTACGGGAACAGTTGGATTCCATCTGAGCCGTGCTGATACGATAGGCGGTGACTCAAGCAAACACTTGGTTCGTGTTCCGTACGTACGTTGCGATTTTTTCGTAACTACTTATCGCCTGCTGCGTCGCTGTCACCCTTTTCCTTGCTAAGGGTTGGATCTTCTAGCGTTGCGAGCACAATCTCGATTGTGATTTCTTCGCCGTCTCGATAGATCTTTGCTTTCTGAGTGGAGCCAACCGGTAGGCGTTCAATCACTTCTTGAAGTGCACCTGGATCTCGTACTCGCTCTCCCGCGAACTCCATGATCACATCAAGTGGTTTGATGCCCGCGCGTTCCGCGGCTGAGTCTTCGATGATTTGGTAGGCTAGAACACCGAGGCCAGCGGGTAGGTTGAAACGAGATGCAATTTTGGGATTGAGTTCCGCCATTCTAACGCCAATCGCGGCGCGTCGAACCGAACCGTGCGCCGCGAGTTCATTCGCAATCCAGTAAGCCTGGTTGATTGGGATTGCAAAGCCAATTCCCTGGTAGCCGCCACTTCGAGTCGCGATTGCCGTGCTGATGGCAACCACTTTTCCGTCGAGATCAATCAACGGACCACCGGAATTACCCGGATTAATCGCCGCATCGGTTTGAATTAATCTTCCCCGATTGATTCTCGCAATGGTTCTGTTTTTCGCGCTAATGATCCCAGCGCTAACGGTCGCCTCGAGGCGGAATGGACTCCCGATGGCGAGAACCCAATCACCGATTTCAAGCAGATCAGAGTCAGCGATCTCCGCGTTCTCAAAAGGTTCATCGCGAACGAGTTTCAAAGTGGCCACGTCACTGTCGGGATCGCCACGCACTTCTGTCGCTTCAACTTCGGTTTCATCAGCAAGCTGAACCACAACACGTTGTGCGCCCGCAACAACATGATTGTTAGTGATAACTCGGCCATCTGTTGAGACAATTACTCCACTTCCGACACCGGTTAGTTCACGGCTTGTATCTGCTGGCTGTTCGTTTTCACTGTCACCATTCTCTTGTTGCGGATTGACCCCAAATGCTTCTTTTTGACCGTAGGAAAGAATCGTTACGACAGCAGGGGTAGCTCGTTTTGCCGCAGTGCGAAAAGCGTTAGAAAGAGCGCGTGGACCGACAAGATCCGATGGGTTTGGAGCGACTGTTTTCGGGGCATTACGTCGCGTGTCCTCGTTCTTGAAGATCCGTCTGCCAAAATCTTGTGCGTGAGCGCCGAGACTCATTGCCACGCAGCATGCGATTAGCATCAGAAAATGCAGCGTCGGTGATTGAAGCGACTGATGGTGATTTGATGATGAGAGAACAACCGGTGATTGAGGCTTGGCCGAGTAAGTTTGAGATGTTGAATGCTCTGACCGCTCGCACAAAATCTGGATATTCACGTTATTCGCCTCAATGGATTTTTGTCTCTCGTCTGCCCACCAGTGTAGAGAGCTGAGCAGTTGTCTTGCCAGAGTAGGCGAATCAGAGTGGGCAAATACGGAGCTGTTATTTCAGACGAGTCGCTGTAGCGTGGATAAAAAAGCCACCGGCGATCGCAGCGGGGTGAGCCATGCTGCTGCCGTCTATCGAGATTCGCCACTGCCGATTGACGTCCCAACCTGTCGCGTCGAGGTCGGCTCGAAGTTCTCTCTTCGAAAATCGATGCATGAACATCTTTTCCAGGCCACGGTAGGCATAACAGGTGTCACCAAACTCGGAGTCTTTTTCACGGGTTGCGTTGAGCCAGGATTTCAGGAGTGCCCGGATTCCGCGGTACTCTCGCAGAGCGGCCCAACGATTGTGAACATGAATTAGCAAACCACCTCCCGGTTTTATGATTCGGTTGGCATGTCTGAGGAAAGTGCGTCGGTGGCGACGGTTTTGGATCATCCCGAGTGTGCTGAAGAGACAGATTCCATGGTCGGCAGTGTCACTGGCGAGGCATTCAAGTTGAACGAGATTTGCGCGAAGTGTTCCAATTTTGGGTGAGCAGGGTGCCGACTGTTTCGCCTGAATCACTCGGAGCATTTCCTGACTGAGATCAATTCCGAGGACTTCATAACCCCTAAGAGCGAGGGGGAAGGCGGCACGTCCGGTGCCGCAGCCAAAGTCAAAAATCAGGGGCTTTTGGGTCGAATCTGCTGCTTCAGAAGCTTGCGCGGAATCTTTTTTTATTTCAGGATGGATTTCCCGCAGAATCGATTCATCTACCCTGCATAGCGGAGTATCCGCCACAAAAGCGTCGTAATGGTCGGCAATTGACCGGTCGGTCACGTAATCCCATGTCCCCTCTGCGACGCCGATAGGCCGCCTCCAACGCGCAACACTACCGGACAACCCGTAGTTTTTACCTGACCGAGCAGGGGGATTCTTTGAGGGCCAATTCGGGGGCTGGTTCACTTTTGGGTCGCGTTCCTATAATCCTGCTCGCTTCGGGCGGAACCGAAGTGATGTTGTGATCAATCAGCCGGTCCATACGGCTGCTGGCAGACCTTGCTTAGGTCGCATCCTGACTGCTGCGATGCATCTCGAGTTGCCAGTACTCGAGCTGCCAGTATAGGAACACCCAGAAACGAACAACCTGCAAAATATTTCAAATCGCACCAATTACGGGAGCATAGACATGATCAAGGTCGGCATTAATGGTTTTGGACGAATCGGCCGAATGGTTTTTCGCGCGTCGGTTGGACGTGACGACATCGAAATCGTCGCAATCAACGACCTCTTGGAAGTTGAGTACCTCGCTTACATGCTGAAGTACGACTCGGTTCACGGTCGTTTCTGCGGCGATGTTTCAACCGAGAATGGCAAGTTGATTGTCAACGGTAAGGAAGTTCGAGTTACCGCCGAAACCGATCCGAGCAAGCTTGCTTGGGGCGAAGCTGGTGTCGATGTTGTTGTGGAATCCACAGGGATTTTCTTGACCTCCGAGTCCGCACAGGGCCACATTGATGCGGGTGCGAAAAAGGTCGTGATGTCCGCACCGTCCAAGGACGACACTCGGATGTTCGTCATGGGCGTTAACAGCGACAGCTACAACGGCGAGCAGTTCGTTTCCAACGCTTCCTGCACGACCAACTGCTTGGCTCCTTTGGCCAAAGTTCTCAATGACAGCTTCGGAATCAAACGCGGTCTGATGACCACCGTTCACGCAGCGACCGCAACGCAGAAAACCGTTGATGGTCCAAGCCGAAAAGATTGGCGTGGTGGACGTGGGATTCTTGAAAACATCATCCCATCGAGCACCGGTGCGGCCAAAGCGGTTGGCAAGGTGATTCCTGAGCTCAACGGAAAATTGACCGGTATGGCTTTCCGCGTACCAACTTCCGATGTTTCTGTCGTCGACCTCACTGTCGAACTCAACAATGAAACTTCCTACGAAGACATCTGTGCGGCAATGAAAGCCGCTTCGGAAGGTCCTCTCAAAGGTATCCTCGGATACACCGAAGAAAACGTTGTGGCGACCGACTTCCGTGGCGAAGTTTGCACTTCGGTTTTCGATGCGGGTGCCGGCATCCAGCTAGATAAAACCTTCGTTAAAGTTGTTTCTTGGTACGACAACGAATGGGGTTACTCCAACAAGGTGCTCGACCTCGTTGCTCGAATTTCCGAGTAAATCAGTGAGTTCTCACTGAGGTTCAGTTGATCACCGGCAGCTCTGACGCTTCTGGGTGGTTTAGAGATTCCGAGGCGGTTTTACGAGCCCCTGGGCGATTCTAAAATCCTTGGATGGTGGCGACGGAAGCGAGTGATCGACGATATTAAATGATTCAACCCAACGGGAAACCGTTGGGTTTTTTTTCGCAACGACCCGATGATTGATTCGTGATGGAAATCTTTGTCATTAGTCCCTAAACTGGGTTTCATGAAACAGATCGTTACCGTCATTCGTCCACATCTCGCAGAATCGCTGCTCACCAGTTTGAGGAGAGCGCCGATTGAGGCGTTGAGTGTGATGGAGGTGAAGGGTTACGGGCGGCAGAAGAGTTATGTCGATGAGTATCAGGAGACGGAGTACTCGGAGGCTTTCGTGCCAAAAATCGAAATCACTCTGTGGGTTGATGATTCTCGATGTGAAGAAGTGATTGAGAAAGTGGTTGCCGTGACCAGAAGCGGACGGATTGGAGACGGTAAGATTTTTGTCATGCCGGTTTCCACCTTCTTGTAGTTCCGACGTCCATGATTTTCCATGCGTGTCGCTCGCCCATCCATGGTCTGAGAGTAGGGTTTGCTGTCTTGGGTGTTCGTCACGATGCCAACGCCAGCTTGGTCACGTGCCTCGTCAAAATACTTTACTGACGATGCCGTTTCGTCGAGGAGCATTGGGTCGGTTAGGCTCGCTGGTTTCTCCAGAGATTTATTGAAAGGTTGGGAAGATGCAGTGGCCTATCCTGCCAGATTACGGGTGCATTTTTCGGTGGCCCCAAGACGGGGTCGAATTCATCCATCCGGATGATCGAGAGGTCGCGTTGCGATGTTTTCCAAGCGAGCGAGTTTTTCGTCGTGAGGAATTTGACGGTGAGTATTACCACTACAGGTACGGCGAAGTTAAATTTCGGTTGAAACCGGTGATGTGGCTAAAGGTCAAAGAGGAAGGCTTTGATATTGGTGATCAGGTGGAGACTGTCGGGCTTGGTCTCGAGCGAGATCGATTTGTGGCGCAGATTTGGGGGGTCTATTATCTGCGGCGTAAAGGTCGACTTGTTTATCGGCTCAGACGTGGCGATCAGGAAATTCCGCAGCTTTATACCTCCGATGAGATCAAGCAACTCACCGATAAATCAAAAGTCGATCCAAGGGAGGGAATCCACCCGCAGCCGAAGTGGGTGGGTGAAACTCAGGATCTCCTCGCTGTGCCTGATGAGTTAAAGTCAGACGAATTGAAGTCGGATGATTCGCCTACTGATGATGGCTCAGGTGGATGAAGCTCTGTTTAGTTGTCAGTGCCGAATCCTGTGATCCCACTACTCTGGTCTCAGGCCGCAGTACTTTGGCCTCAGTCCTCAGGCCAAAAAGCTATTGGGAACGAAGGGAGTACTGGTGGCCGATCCGATGTCGCTCGACTGGCCATTTCCCGCTTCATTAAGTCCCACTCAGCGTGTCCTGAGAGATCTCGGGGAAAGACCCTGTTAAACCCGTCCTCAACGGGGTCAATCGCGTAGAAGTAGCAGTAACTGCGACCTAGCGTTCGTTGATTCAGGTCAAAGCAATCCACGACACGCCGGTGATAGAGGTCCGGTTCGTTCGGCTGATTGGTTCCTTCGATTTGGTCAAGTTTTTCGATGACTGTGGGTATCTCGGATGCCTCGAAAGCCCAGACTTCACCAAGGACGTGGTCTTCGCCGGCTTGGAGCGCGGGGTAGTCTTTACGTCCGTAGAGTGTCGCTCGAATCCAGGCCGGCGTGATCGTTTGTGGGCTCACTGGCCAAAGATGGTCACGGCACTGTCCCCGTTTGAGTGTTCCGTAGACAAAAAAGCTGGTGGGTGAACCGGGAAGCATCTTTTCGCAATTTTGATGAGTGTATGGATTGACTGGTGATGGAAACACGGTCGCGATGTGGCGACGCTTATTGGGCTCCTTCCCAAGTCGCGTTTTGGTGATCATCATGACAGGGTCGAAACGTTACGGTCGACTTCTTTTTGGTTCGCTCCGACTTCATGCCGTGCGTGGGTTCACCGGAGCCATTATTTTTTCTGAGAGCGTCTATGTCCATTGATCCCAATTTTTCTGCAGCACTCGAAGCGAACCAGATCGAGCTGGAGGAGTCAGTAGCGCAGAAGTTGGAACTGTACGCGACCACCATGTGGGGACTCAACGAGAGCTTGAATTTGACTCGCCACACCAGTTGGGACCTTTTTGTGGGGCGAGATCTTCGAGACTGCTTTCATCTTGCTCCGCTTCTCGCTTCGGGCGAGGAAGTGTTGGACTTGGGGAGCGGGAACGGAGTTCCGGGGATTCCGCTGGCGATCATGAGGCCTGATATCGAGGTGGCCTTGGCTGAGAGCGTTGCGAAGCGAGCCGGAGCACTAAACGAAATCGTGTCCGATTTGGATCTACCTGTGGCCGTTTATGGGGCCCGAGGCGAGGATCTTTTGGAAGATTTTCGCTTTACCACGATCGTTTCGCGTGCGGTGGGAAGTTTGGCCAAGTTTTGTCGCTGGGTGGCTCCACATTGGGAAAACGTGGACCGTTTGCTTCTCATTAAGGGGCCCAAGTGGGTCGAGGAACGCGGCGAAGCGAGACATTTTGGCCTTTTGAATGGACTCGATTTGCGAAGGGTTGCTTCGTATTCCCTTGGTGACGCCGAGGAAGAGCGAGAAGGCGTGATCTTGCAAATTTCTCCTCATGGCCGCGATCTCTCTAGACTTGAGGTGGTTGCGGACTGACGTTGCCGCAGTATCGGGATTGCAGGAGTGCTGCATGGTGGTCCGGTAGTAAGGCTGGATCGCTGCTCCCACAGGTTGGATCACTGGTCCCACAGGTTGGGAAGCGCGGTCTCTTTTTGTCTTCATTGCCAATCGACTCTTCTGGCTCGATCAGGGTGTTGGTGAAACGGGTTGATCCGATTTTACACCGTAGAACGGTGGATTCGCCCCATTGGGCCGACCGGGCTCCTCGACCCGCTAGGTCAGGTGAGTAGGATTGTTGGGGTGCTAGGGTTGTTGCTGCGTGATGATTTACGCAAGTGCGTTAACCCTAGGCGATTCCATCGAGATGGGTCATGCTAGACCCGAATAACAAAGGAACGAGGTGGTCTGAAGTGACCGGAACCTATCCGTTCGGCGATTCTGCCTCGTTTACATATGCTTCCCAAAAACAGAACGCAAAAAGCGGTTAATCAATCCAGCGATGTCGGATTACAGCCTTACGCATCTCAAGCAGCTTGAAGCTGAAAGTATTCATATCATTCGCGAAGTGGTCGCAGAATTCAAAAAGCCAGTCATGCTTTACAGTATTGGCAAGGATTCTGCGGTGCTTGTGCATTTGGCTCGCAAGGCGTTTTATCCTGCCAAGCCACCCTTTCCACTCCTGCACGTCGATACGACCTGGAAGTTCCGAGAGATGATCGAGTTTCGCGAGACCTACGCGCGAAAGGAACTCGGTCTTGACCTGCTTGTTCACATCAACAAGGACGGATTGAAGCACGATATCAAGCCGTGGGAAGACAGTGAGCGGCACACCGAGTTGATGAAGACCGACGCGCTCAAAGCGGCGTTGGATCAATATGAGTTTGATGCGGCGTTTGGCGGCGCACGGCGTGACGAGGAAAAAAGCCGTGCCAAGGAACGCGTCTTTAGTTTTCGCGACAAGTCTCATCGATGGGATCCCAAGAATCAACGACCCGAGCTCTGGAATCTTTACAACGGTAGGGTGAACAAAGGTGAGTCGATTCGCGTCTTTCCGATGAGCAATTGGACGGAACTTGACGTTTGGCAATACATCCATCTCGAGAACATTCCCATCGTTCCTCTTTATCTGGCTGCCGAGAGGCCGGTTGTGAATCGCGATGGCGTTTTATTGATGCGTGATGACGATCGGATGCCGCTTTTGCCGGGCGAGAAAGAAGAGACGAAGATGGTGCGGTTCCGCACCTTGGGTTGCTACCCGCTATCGGGTGCCGTGGAGAGTGGTGCAACCACGTTACCGGAGGTGATCCAGGAAATGTTGCTCGCCAAGACCAGCGAACGGCAAGGGAGGATCATCGATCAGGATGAAGGCGGAGCTGGAATGGAAGAAAAGAAACGTCGCGGATACTTCTAAGATTCGCTCGATTGTGTATCCATTAGACCGGCTCGCTGACCGCAAGATTTTTTCAACCCAAATCATCGAAACTACATTTCTATCATGAGTCACCAATCGGACCTGATCGCTACCGATATCCAAGCTTACCTCAAGCAGCACGAACGTAAGCAACTGCTGCGTTTCATCACTTGCGGTTCTGTCGATGACGGTAAAAGTACCTTGATTGGTCGTCTGCTGTACGACAGTAAGATGATCTATGAAGATCAGTTGATGCAACTTGAAGCCGACTCGAAAGTGGTTGGTACCACAGGTGGCAAGTTCGACCCTGCGTTGTTGACCGATGGACTCAAAGCGGAGCGCGAACAGGGCATCACCATCGACGTTGCCTATCGTTACTTCAGCACCGCTAAACGAAAATTCATCATTGCGGACACGCCCGGCCATGAGCAGTACACGCGTAATATGGCGACCGGTGCGAGTACCGCGGATCTGGCGGTCATTCTGATTGACGCACGCCATGGTGTTCTCACTCAGACACGGCGGCACAGTTTCATTGTTTCGCTTTTAGGTATCCGCCACGTGGTGGTGGCCGTCAATAAAATGGATCTAGTTGATTTCAGCGAAGAAAGATTCAATGAAATCTGCGACGAGTATCGATCCTTTGCGGCCAGGTTGGATTTACCTGACCTCCACTTCATTCCGATCTCTGCCCTCGACGGGGACAACGTTGTGGATCGCAGTGAGCGATCACCGTGGTACTCCGGTAGTACGCTGATGAGTTTCCTCGAGTCGGTTTACATCGGTAGTGATCGAAATCTGCAAGACTTCCGCATGCCGGTTCAATACGTCAATCGACCCAATCTCGACTTCCGAGGATTCTGCGGAACCATCGCATCCGGGATCATTCGCAAGGGTGAAGAGATCATGGTGTTGCCGAGTCGGCAGCGGTCCAAGGTAAAAGAAATTGTCACGTTTGATGGTCCGGTTGAAGAGGCGTTCACACCCTTGTCGGTAACCCTCACGCTCGAAGACGAGATTGATGCGAGCCGTGGTGACATGATGGTGCGTCCGGGGAATCTACCTCAGAGCCAAGAGCGGATCGAAGCGATGCTCGTTTGGATGAATCCTGACGCGATGGTTCCTGGGAAAACGTATCTCTTCAAACACACCAGCCAGACCGTTCCGGGTAGCATCGACACATTGAAATATCGAGTCGACGTTAACACGCTGCACCGAAGTCCGGCACCTCAACTGGAACTCAACGAAATTGGACGGGTCAGTATTTCCTTGACCGCTCCAATTCATTTCGACGCCTATCGTAAGAACCGAAACACCGGTGCGTTCATCGTGGTCGATCGAATCACCAATGCGACGGTCGCCGCCGGTATGATCCTCGATCAGTCCTCGGATTCGGGGGCACGATCGGTTTGGGATGACGAAGATTCAGTTGCGGGTGATCAGGTAGACCTCTCGGCCGTATCGGCAGAGGAGAGAGCGGCGAGATTTGGTCAAAGTCCAGCGACAGTTTTGCTAACTGGTTTGACTGCGAGCGGCAAAACCGTGATTGGCCATGCGGTTGAGCGAAAACTGTTCGAGCAGGGCCGTGCGGTTGCAATGATTGATGGTGAGTCGGTGCGGCGAGGACTGAGTCGTGATCTTGGTTACAGCCAAGAAGATCGCAGCGAGAATCTTCGGCGGAGCGGTCACCTCGCGCATTCACTCAATGATGCTGGTTTGATCTGCATCGCCTCATTCGTTGCTCCGGTTGAAGACGTTCGGCAGAAGGTTGCGAAGTTGGTTGGCCCAGATCGCTTCCTTGTGGTTCATGTTGCGACACCGGTTGAGGTGTGTCGAGAACGCGACACGAAGGGGCAGTACGCGAAGGCTGATTCCGGCGAATACGGAAGTTTCCCAGGCGTCTCGGCAGATTATGAATCACCTGCCAGTCCTGATCTGGTTGTGAACGCTGCTGATTCTTCGGTCGATCAGTGTGCTGACGCGATCATCGAATTGTTGAGAGAACGTTCGTTGATCAAGTGATGCGACGACTTAGTTGATGCTAAGAAGCCCAGTTGCCTCAGCGACTGTGTTTGCTGATGCCTCAGCGGCTGGGTTTGCTGATGTCTCAGCGGCTGGGTTTGCTCATCATCAGCTTGTAGTGTCCCTCGCCAAGTAAATCATCGAGTCTTCCTCGCAGTTCGGGTGTGATGTTGACGCGATACTTCTCACTCCTCATGTGGACGATATCACCCTGAGATAGTTGCATGCTGACACGCATCTCGCGTTTTCCCGGGTACCCGCGAAGGATTTCTCGGAGTCGAGTGAGGGTCTGTTTATCGTGTTCATCCTCGTGAAGTTTGATTCTTATGCCGTGGGTGAATTTCGAATCGACTTCATCCAGTAGTGTCAATTCGTCGACGATCAAGTTGGCCTCATCACCGCCGCCGCGACGATCAATTTTTCCTTTCGCCAAGACGACCGCGTCTGCTACCACTCGCTCTCCACAGTCCACAAAGCTTTTGGGCCAAACGATGCAGCGAATGGAACCTTGCATGTCTTCAAGATCAAAGTTTGCATACTTCGTCGGTGCTCCAGCCTTTGCATTTTTGGTGTGACTAAACTTGATCGAACTGATCATACCACCGAGAGTGACTTCGTCACGATCTTTGGTGTCAGCTAATCGATCCGTGCTGTGCGTGCGGAATGTCGCGAGTTTTGTTTCGAATTCAGAAAGCGGGTGACTGTCCAGATAGAAGCCCAGGACTTCCTTCTCAGCAATGAGCTTTTCACGCTCAGGCCATTCTTCCATGTCTGGCAGTGGGGTGGGAGCGGATGTGTTTTCTCCATTTTCAGTTGGTTCATCGAACGCACCGAAAAGACTGGTCTGACCGCTTTTTTTGTCGGCCTGCATCGCAGCTCCGGCCTGCACCGCCCGTTCGATCACTGCGGTGAGTTGGCTGCGATGGGCGTTGAAGCAATCCATCGCTCCTGCTTTGATGAGAGTTTCAATGGCGCTCTTGTTACATGATGAGGTGTCGACTCGTTCGCAGAAATCAAAAATGTCTCGAAAGGGGCCATTCTTTTTCCGTTCCGCTTCAATCGAAATCGAGGTCGTTCCCCCACAGCCTTTGATCGCCGAGAGTGCAAAGTGGATTTTTCCATCGGCGACAGAGAAGTCTGCGGCGCTATGATTTACGTCAGGGGGGGCGATCTCGATATTCATGCGGTCACAGTCTTCCATGTGTTCCACCAACGCATCTTTGCGTTTGAAGTTGCGTCCCGAGATATCGCTCGAGAGAAGTGCTGCCATGAATTCAACTGGGTAATGCGCCTTGAGGTACGCCGTTTGGTAGGCGACTAACGCGTATGCGGTACTGTGGCTTTTGTTGAAACCGTAACCGGCAAACTTCACGATCAGGTTCCAGATGTCCTCTGCATCTTTCTCTGAAAGCCCGTTTTCAACACTACCGCTGATGAAGGCATCATGGTTCTGTGCGATGAGTGCTTCTTTCTTTTTGCTGATCGCCTTAATGCAGGTGTACGCGTTGGCGAGGGGGATTTTTCCTAGGCGGTTGAGAATCCGCATCACCTGTTCTTGGTAAACCATGATCGAATTGGTTTCTTCAAGAACTTCCTTGAGTACGGGGTGCTTGTACTCGGGCTCTTGTCTCCCGTGTTTGATGTTGACGTAATCATCCACCATCCCACCTTCGAGCGGACCTGGTCGGTAGAGTGCGGCGGTAGCAATGATGTCAGTGAAATGGTCGGGTTTCATACGTTGCAGAAGGTCACGAATTCCGCCTGACTCGAGCTGAAATACGCCCTTCGTCTCGCCCCGTTGAAGCAGTGCGTAGGCTTCTTTGTCATCGAGCGGGAACTTCAGTGGGTCGATCTCTTTACCGGTGGTTTGCTGGATCAGTTGAACCGTTCGGCTGAGAATGGTGAGGTTCCGCAGGCCGAGGAAATCCATCTTGAGCAAGCCGGCGGCCTCGACATCACCCATTGACCACTGCGTGATCACATCTTGCTTACCGGGCACGCGAGTCAGCGGAACATATTCATCAAGCGGCTTGTCGGCAATCACAACCGCCGCGGCATGAGTTCCAACATTTCGAGCAAGGCCTTCGATCTTCATCGCCAGATCGAGCAACTCTCGAACTTCCGGATCACCGTCGTAGGTCATCTTCAGTTCGCCGCTTTTCTCCAGTGCCTTGGCGATGGTGATTTTGAGTTCATCAGGAACCATTTCGGTGATCTGATTGACTCGGGCTAGCGGGACACCCAGTGCGCGTCCGGTATCCTTGATCGCCGCCCTCGCGGCGAGGGTTCCAAAGGTACCGATCTGACAAACCATCTCACTACCGTACCGCTCTTTGACGTAGTCGATGACTTCCCCGCGTCGTTCTTTCTCGAAGTCGATATCGATATCGGGTGGCTCGGTCCGACTCTCGTCGAGGAAGCGTTCAAACAGGAGGTCATACCGGAGCGGGCAGACGTGTGAGAGATACAGTGCGTAACAGACCAACGCCCCAACTCCGCTACCACGAGCAGTCGCGGAGATGCCATTACTACGTGCGTGGTGAACGAAATCCCACACGATCAAGAAGTAGGTGGGGTAGCCTAGTTTTTCAATCACGCCGAGTTCGCGATCCAGTCTCGCTAAGACTTCCTCGCTAAGTTGACCGTCGATGATCCGATCGTCTTCATCCGCGTATCGCTCAAAGAGTCCTTTGAGGCAGAGTTCACGCAGGTACTCGATTGGTGATTTCTCTTCGGGGCACTCGAAATTGGGGAAGAAGTGTTTTCCGAGTTCCAGATCGATATCGACGGTGTCAGCAATCTCTTGGCTTCGCGCTACTGCATGCTCTAGACCCGGAAATTTTTCGTACATCTGTTCGGGGCTGCGGAGAAAGAACTGATCGTTCTCCATTTTCATCCGAGAAGTATCTGTACGAAAGCGACCGGTGTTGATGCAGAGCATGATGTCTTGAGCTTCCGCATCGGTGGGGTCCACGTAATGAGTGTCGCTGGTGGCTACCAACGGTAACCCCATGCGGTTCGCCATCTCGACTGCATTTTCTAACTGCAAACGCTGAATCTCCACATCGTTATTCATGACTTCAATGAAGTAACGATCCTTGAAGACTCCATGGAACCAGCCTGCGATTTCTCTCGCCTCTTTTTCAACTTCTGCGGTATCGATTCCTTTGATCACAGCGCGGCTGAATTCGCTGCTGACACATCCGGAGAGGCAGATAATGCCCTCGCTGTATTTTTCAAGGATTTCTTTATCGATCCGCGGCTTGAAATAGAAACCTTCGAGTGAAGCGGCGCTTGCTAGTTTCACCAGATTCTTAAAACCCGTTCGGTTCTTTGCGAGCAGGGTTAGGTGATAGCTGGCTGCTTTGCTGCTCGATGCACCTCCCTTGTCAAACCGGCTACCCGGTGCGATGTATGCCTCGTATCCGATGATTGGATTGATGCCAGCACCTTTCGCTTTACGGTAAAACTCCAAGGCGCCGTGAAGATTGCCGTGGTCGGTCAGCGCAAGCGAGTTCATGCCGTGGTCGACGCAACGCTGCACCAACTTTCCGATGTCTCCGGCACCATCGAGAAGGCTGTAGTGGCTGTGGCAATGCAGGTGGGTGAAAGGACGCGGCGTAACGATCGTTTCGTTCGCGTTGGGGGTGATAATTTCACTCATGGATGATTCCTTTCCCTTGACACCTTTGAGGCAATTGATCGGCGTGCATTTACCCAGCATGGAACCGGATGAAGCATGAAACAGGTACAGCCGTCGATTGAACTGCCGTGTAGTTTGACCGGTTATCGCGCAGAATAAAACCGGCGGTTCATCGACTTTGGGAAGTCAGCAGATGGAGATTGCCTGAGGAGGGAGTTTGAGGAGGCCGGACTGGAATCAACGCTGAATTGCTTTTGTCTCAGTATCAGACGGTGGCGTTTGACGGTTTTTCCAACCAAAGAGGGATGAAGTTGGACGAAGTTGGGGGAGCGTAGTGGCGGAATCCGCCCTGTATCGTGTAAGCTACGGGAGGTTTCGCCCCCAACGGCGAGTCCTCGATTCGTTATCGTTCTTCGGACCACAAATTCTCTGATCCCCGGACGTTATCTCTGTGCTCAAGTTGCTACTTTTACCCGTTCGTCTCTGTGTTGGTTGGGGCTTTTCGCCTCGGCTGCTCGGTCTTATCGGCGCGACCATGCTAGTCCTGTTGAGGATGACCATTGGATTCCATTTCTACACCGAGGGGACCGATAAACGGATCTCTGGTAAGTGGTCTGCGAAGCCGTTTTTTGCAAACGCAAATGGCCCTTTTGCTGAGCATTATCGCGGGATGGTTTGGGATTGGGACGGAAGTTACCGTCTGACTCCAAAAGCAATCATGATTCGCTTTGCTCAATTTCGTGAGCAGTCAGCCGCCCATTACGGATTTTCGGAAGCTCAGAAAGCCGAAGCGCAGAATAACTACGCTCGTGCGGTTGAACTCTACGACTGGGTACTGGAGTCGAATGCTTCGGACCTTGAGGAGTTTGAAAAGGGAAGAGATTGGATGAAAGGAATCTCCGAGAAGACCTCGGTGAACGATATTCCTGCAGGTGTTGGAAGTTTGGGTGGGCAACGCGGGACGCTGATACGCGATTGGCAAAGCAAGGGTGCTGCTGCACTCAGCGAGATTGATAAAATTTGGGCGAACTATGAAGCTGATCAGAATCGGGTCGCGACTCGGGAGCAGGCAATGGCTTCCGGTTACCTGACAATGATTAAGCCTAGAACCGCACTGATGGATACCAGCCAAATCGATCGGATTGTTCCGTATTTCGATATTGCGATTGGACTTTGTCTGCTGCTGGGGCTTTTTACTCCAGTTGCAGCGTTGGCTGCAGCCGGTTTTCTCGGTTCAGTGTTTTTGAGTCAATTACCGCCAACCTCTGGTCCGAGCTCGAACTATTACCAGTTAATCGAGTCGATGGCTTGCCTCGTGTTGGCGGGGACAGCCGCAGGTCGTTTTGCCGGCCTCGATTACTTCATTCAGCTTTTCATCAGGCGGGTTTCCAGCCCTGAGAATTCCGCCGCTTAGCCTGACACTTTTCATCTTCCAATCAAAACACACGCTTCAACCTTCAGACGAGATAAAGAACCATGGTGGATAAGTTATCCAGCGAACAACGCGAAGTGGGTAAGCACAATTACTACTCTGCAGTGGGTAGCTACTACGACGTGAACCGCAGAGATTTTCTGCGTGGAATCGTTTCGGCCGGTGCAGTCAGCGGCGCTGGGCTCGGTGCGATGTACTTTGGATACGGCAAGGTCAACGACCCCGTTCGTGTCGCTGTCATCGGGACCGGGGACGAGGGAAATGTCCTTATCGGTGGATGTAACCCCGAATATGTGGACGTTAAAGCGATTTGCGACATCCGACCTTTTGGCCAACATCGTGCTTTTCACGGTGACTGGTCGAGCTCCTCGGCTCTCGGTCGTCGTCCCGGCCTGATTAGGGTCGCCGGTTACAAGGACGAGGCCGAAGCAAGGCGTAACGTGAAGGTTTACGACTCCACCAACGGCGGGATTATGGCTTGCTTGGATGATCCAGACATCGAGGCCGTGATTATCGCCCTTCCGCTTTGGCTGCACGCTCCCGTGGCGGCTCAAGCGATGCAGAAAGGGCTGCATGTCCTGACCGAGAAGCTGATGGCCCACAACGTCGCTCAATGTAAGGTCATGTCGCGAATGGCCGCTTCGATGCGGGACACCAACGGCAACCCGATTCACCTCGCGACTGGGCACCAGCGTCATTACAACGTGAAGTACCAAAATGCCGTGAACCTCATCCGCTGGGGTCTTCTCGGGCAACTGCACCACATCCGCGCACAGTGGCATCGTGGCAACTTACCTGGCGGTGACAGTTGGAAGATGCCGATTCCCGGAGGCGAGAAAGATGCCAACGGCAAGATATTTGATCGGATCGCGGGCGACATTCGCTACCGCGAAAATGCCTTGAAGTCGGCAACTAATCCAGACGATATCGTTCGCCTTCAAGAAGAATTGGCGCTGTTCAAAGCTTGGGACGCCGACAAGGCAATCGATCCCAAAGACTTTGGCTACCAGGACTTCTCTGTCGGTAACAAAATGTTCTCGGCGATGGATGAACTGCACCGCTGGCGATTGTTCGAGAGAACCGGGGCAGGCCTGATGGCTGAACTTGGCTCGCATCAGCTCGACGCGGTGAGTATCTTCCTCAGTTCACTGCGGGATGACGGTAAGAAGGTACACCCTCTTAGCGTTCATGCGGTCGGAGGACGGCACATGATGCCTGTCGACCGTGATGCAGGTGACCACGTTTACTGCATGTTCGAATTCCCTGGGCCAGAGTACTCTAAGACATTCGATGTCGGTTACTACGACCGCGTCGAAAACTACCCTGAGAGTGTTCGGAACGATTCGACGAAGCAAATGGACAGAGTCGGTCCGGTTCCGGGTTACGACACTGACCCGAATAAGAAAGTTGTCGTCACCTATTCTTCGATCAACGGGAACGGTTTCGGTGGTTGGGGCGAGGTTGTGCTCGGTTCAAAGGGCACGCTGATCCTTGATAAAGAGACGGACGTGCTTCTCTACCGCAACAGTGACACGAGCAGCAAAGTTGGCGTTGCAAAGCAAGCTGGTGGGTTTGCGTTAGATACTAGTGCGAGTGGCGATTATGCCGCACCGGTTGCTCAGGCTGCAGACTCAGGCCCCGTTTCGCGAGGCTATCGCGAGGAAATCGAACACTGGGCCTACTGCATTCGAAACCCAGATAAGGAAAACCACCCACGCTGCTACCCTGAGGTCGCGATGGGCGACGCGGTGATCGCGCTCGGAACCAATGTGGCATTGAAGCGTGCTGCAAAAGGCGAGGGCGGCTACCTGCAGTTCAAGGAAGAATGGTTCCAGGTGGACAACGATGAAACTCCAGATGGTAGCGACATCGCAGCCGAAACCGAATTCATGAAAAAACCAGTTGCCTAGGTAAGCTGGTTCCTCGGTAAACAGTTTCCCAATTAATGGGTTAAGGCTTATCGAAATAATGGTTTACGGAGCCTTTGATCTAAAATTCATCTCCCGCGTCCACTAGTGGACGCGGGAGTTTTTTTACATCAGAACAGTTAAGCCTCCAAAGAGATTTTCGTTGCACTGATTCGTGTGAACTGGTGAATCGTTTCAATGCATAAAAAAAGAGACGTCACTTGGTGTGACGTCTCTCTCAATGATTTCAATCGTCTTTGTGAGTGAACTACTCAGCGGCAGCTTCAGCAGCTGGTGCTTCCTCTGCAGGAGCCTCTTCAGCAGCAGGAGCTTCTTCGGCTGCAGCTTCTTCTGCTGGTGCTTCAGTCGCAGCTTCTTCTGCAGGTGCTTCTTCTGCGGCGGTTTCCTCAGCTGGAGTTTCAACAGCTGGAGTTTCCGCAGTCGCGGTGGTGTTGGAGCTGGCTGCCGCATCGCCGGCTGCAGTTCCAGAGTCTTCGGAAGACGTTGCGGTGTCTAGGTTCAAATCGTCTGCGGTCGGTGCAGCAGGTGCACAACCAGCGATCACGGTAACAATGGCCAAGGCTGCAACAGCCATCAGGCTAGTGAGGAAAGTCTTCACTGGGAGTCAACTCCATGGAAGTGGGTAAAGAAATGTTTCTGTGCGAAGTTTTAACGTCTGACCACCTGAGCCATGACGAGACAAAAGTGCTCGATGAAAAGATCTCAGACGGGCGAGCGTCGCCTGCCGCCAGCCAGTTTGATCTGGCGGTTAAATCGACACCGTAACTCTAATCTACTGACGCCATCGGAGAAAATCCAGCGGGGGCCAGTTAGTCGATGGTGTTGAAATAATTCAACACCATGTGGCTCCATCCAAATAATCGACACTTTCCGACCCTCAAAAAAAACGAACTGGGGAAGGTTTGACGATGGTGGTCGAGTTTTCGGGCTGCGAGTCCGATCAACTCTAGCGAGGCAAATTAACGGCTTGTAGATGAGTCGAGCAGGTCGCCATTTCTCAATTTGATGGTTCCGTTTCGTTGAACAGTAACCTCTCGGTCGAGGCAATAATCGCCCTTTCCCGAGTGCGAAACGGCTGCGTTTGAGTTGTGTCTTTTACATTTAACTTCTATTCGAGTTTCATCAATGTGCGGAATCTTACCCACTGATAAACGGTCGATTTGCGACGTATTTTCGCGGGCATTTTTACTTTCTCACTTCGTTGTCGCTTTGGCTTTTAGGCCTGTGGCTACAGCTCGCGGTGAGCAGTTTACGTCGGAGTTGCGAAGTTCTGCAGAGCCGGTTGAGGTGACCATCGGTCAAGCGGTGGTGATTAGCGGACCGGAAATGCGGCCGCATGAGCAGACGAGACAAAGCGAGCAGACGGGTCAGATTGAGCAGACTCAGGTACCCCAGCAGACTGATGAATCTGAGCAAGGAGTGGACGTCGAACCAAGCGATGCCGTTGTTGATGACGCCCAACTCGCCACTCCTGTCGTGACGACTTCACAAGCAAGTGACAGCGTGGACGAAGTTGCCGCGGAAAAGATCCCAACCGAACAAGATAGCGTGGAGTCTGTTTCGCAGTCCGATCAACAGACTGAGAACGTGTCTGGTTTGATCGGTACAGCGGAGACCGCAGACACACAAGGCGTGATCGTTGAGTCAGCGGGTGAGGTCTCGGTGGATAATACCGACGCATTAAACGGACCGTCGGAGGAATTGCAGGAGGTGATAGAGGTATTGCACGCTTCTGCGGAGTCCGTTGAACAGTTGATTGACGCGGCAGCCGAAACTGATGCAAGTGACTCTTCGGGGTCCTTTCTGACGATTATGGAATCGAGCCCCTATCAGCTGGAAAGTGCATTGGTGGAAACACTTGAGGTGCCTTCACCAAGTGACCTCGACGCGGCCGAATCGATGGATGTATCTCAGCCAAGTCTGCAGGAATTGCGTCGTCAGCGAGCCAAAGAAATGGCTCGACTTCGTGCTCTCAGGCTTCAACAACAAATTCGTAGTGGCTACAGCCCACTGCGACCTCGTTGGAATGCGATCCCGATGATGTCATCACGCTATAGCCGGCCGGTGGTCTATGTTCCGGTCTACGTCAGATAGGACTTCGCGGCAGGTTGGCGTCTACGGTGATCCGTACCTTCACGGCAGTTGCTTTGCACGAGCCGAAGTCTTTTTCAAGCAAGCACCGTCTTTTTTCAAGCAGAAGCACCGTCGCAAGCCACCCTCCCTGAGCGGCGGTGCTTCTGTTTTAAGTTTTTAGGCGACTTTTTTTCCGCCGGGTGCACGAAGGTCGAATAGTCCAAAGATCTCGTCTCGCGTCAGCCCGCCACCTGAGGTTGGGCCGCCCTGATCGGAGAAAAGCATGTCAAACATTTCTCGTTTTTGATCCAAGACAGTCGCGATACGCTGCTCGATCGTGTTCATCGCCAACATTCGAGTTACGGTGACGGCACCCTTCGCACCAATCCGATGAGCTCGGTTGATTGCTTGGTCTTCAATCGCTGGGTTCCACCAACGATCAAACAGGAACACATATTCGCAGAACTGCAAATTAAGTCCGACGCTGCCTGCCCCGTAGCTCATCAAGATAACGCTGCAGTTCGGGTCATGCTTGAATTGATCGATGATTGAGTCGCGTTTTCGATGCGGTACTTTACCGTGGTATTCTAAGGGACCGAATCGCTTTAGGGCCGGTAGCATTTTGTGGATGCTGTGTACCCACTGACTGAAAACGATTGCTTTCTTGCCACTTGCCGCAACTTCTTCCATATCAGCGACCAATCGTTCGAGTTTGATGCTCGATCCAGTCGCCGGGTCAAAATTGCAGATCTGTTTGAGTCGTAAGACCAACTCGAAGACATGTTGAATGGTTAGTTCTTGATCGAGTTCTTCGAGCTGGATCACGCCCTCGCTTTCCGCAGACTGATAGGTTGCCCATTGTTCAGGGGTTAGATCGAGCTCGGCGTCACGGTAAAGCTTGGGTGGCATATCATCCATCACCATATCCTTGGTGCGTCGAATGATGTAATCACGAGAAGCGTTTGCCATTTCCGCCATCGGCATACCGGTTTTTAGATAACCCGGTGACAGATAATCAAAGATTCCGACGAGATCATCGGGGGAATTTTCAACTGGTGTGCCCGTTAGCGCCCAGGATCGCGTCCGCGGAATCGCTCGAATGATTTCGCTGGTCGTGCTGTTTCGATTTTTGATCCTTTGTGCTTCGTCGAGTGCAACGAGATCGAAGTGTAGTCCACTATCAAGGACCGTTTCTTTGTCCCTCATCAGCAATTCATAGTTCGCAACCTTCACAGGGATTTCAGGTGACTTCCACTGGAATTCTCTCTTCGCCGCATTTCCCTCGATCGCTGCAATCGGGATTTCCGGAGCCCAAACACTGAATTCCCTCAGCCAGTTTGTGACCAGCGGTTTTGGGCAAACCAGCAACACACTACGAACCTCACCACTGCACAGTAGCAACCGGATTGTGCTGATCGCTTGCATCGTCTTGCCAAGGCCCATTTCGTCAGCGAGGACTGCGGCGTACCGAGGGAAGAGGAACGCGATTCCATCGAGCTGATAGGGAAACGGATCAAAAGGGAAATTAAGCTGTCCGCTTCCAACAAGCAAATCGAGTGGTGGTTGAAGCAGGTAGTAGAGCCGATCTTGTAGTTTGACAATGTCCTTCGGAGGTTGAATTCGGTGGCGCTTCGATGAGTCGATACGTGGACGCTTTTGGGGCTTGCTAGCCGCGTTCGGTATTTTGGGAGGGAGTGTCTGTTTGGATTCAGGAAAGACAAAGCCGTTTGCGGTCGTCTTGATGGGCGAGACGCGTATGGGGAGCGACTTTGCCTGAAGATCTTCAAAGTCGAGCGGCATTACGTTGGTGGTTAGATCAAAAACACCACTGATCGCTTGATCTAGTTCTGCTCTTAATGTTTGCCCAAGGTCTGAGGGTTTATCGATGACGTCGGGATAACCACTGCCGAGGCTGGATTGTGAGCCGGTGACGCGATTTGGAGTCGGACCCGATTGTCGGTTCCACATGTGGTCTTCCTGCTGGAGTTGGACTCGGTCCAATCGAGTTGGCTAGGCGGCGGATGCTGGACGGCTAGTTGTTGCACGAGAGATTTGAGATTGTGCTTCCTTGATGGCTTCGCGAATACGTTCGAACGGTTCGGCTCCGTCTGGTAAGTCCCCCAGTCCGGCAACAATGGACTCGACTTTGACGCGATCGCTCGAAGCGATTCGAAAAGATGCTCCAGACACTTCAGTCATCACCGAGGAAGCCTCCGACGCACGCGAAGACGACGCATCTGATCGGTGCCGGTGAAGCAATGACGGTAGAGAATGGGATGATGATGGCTCGCGATTGTCGCTCGAACGCTGGTTTCTCGGCCTCGAAAAACGTTCAAATGCCTCATCGTGCTCTCGCCGCGATTCATCGTGGAAGATGACTGGGAAAGAGCAGTCCTTAGATAACGCGACCGCTTCGTGCATGTCGCAGCAGAGCATGGAAATTGGATTTCGGCACTTGTCAATCAGCAACTTGCCAATAACCTCGCTGATGACGTGCTCGCGTAAGGTTGCTCCGAACAGGATCTCATGGGCGCGGCTTGGTCTGACGGGTAGCGTGCATTGAAACTCCAGCGGACGACCAGCTTGGTTAAGCAGGAGCAGACCTCCTGTCCAGCCCGTGTCTTGGTCCTCTATCACGGTGTAATATCCGAGAGTTTCAGCAGCCTTCGCCATAAACCAATATTCGCCTGTTGTTCGGAGGAGTAGGGTGCCGCGGGTGAGTTTCACGTCGTGAAACCAAACGCCGTCATGACGCACCCTTTTCACTGTGCACCGTAGCAGGTATTTCGGCGAATGGTCTGGGGAAACTTTAGCGGTCGTAGTGCTAATTGTTCGAACAGGGAAGGCAAGTCAAAAAGTCTTGTTTATGTCAGCTTTTTTGACTCAAGAGTCCAGAAAAAAACGTCGGTCGCCCCATTTTGTAAACACCCCTCAAATGATCGAGTTATACTCGGGCGATGCTTTGAGAGTCCTCTCGGACTCAACGAGCACAACATTTTATTCGCGAGTCATTATCATACGAGTCAATCAGGCGGATCCTTTCTCATGTCTTACGAACACGAGCCTGTCTCTCCCATGTTTCGAATCGATGTTTCAGCCGATTCTAAAAGCGGAAAGGCGTCAACGGAGACAAGTGCTGGGGATTTATTGCGTCAGCTCGTTGAGGGTCAGAAGCAGCAAAATCTTTTACTCGAGGAATTGTTGCATCAACAGGTCGCTGCCAACAAGCAGCGAGCCACCGAACTACAGCAATGGAAGAACGCGAATCCTGACTTAGCTCGATCTTGTCGTCGTGCTGCGGAAACGCTTAGCCGAGTTCAGACTCAATTTCTTGACTCAATGACGGATGAGATTGAGGACAGCCAAGAATACTTGCTCGAAGGCGACTACATGCTGAACGAGTTCGTGGATCGATTTGGGCCGCGATTGGCACACCTCAATGGCGTTCTCCAAGTTCTTGCCCAACTCGGCGGTGAGCCCAGCGAAGACTGATTGGTTCAGGGTAATCATTTTGGTTCCGGGGTATCCGTTCGTTTCCGGGCGATCTTCGTGATCAGTCGAGACCACCTCGTCGTGGTAGGTTGTGAGAAACCAAACTCTGTGCGATTCATATTGCTGGTAAGACTGTAGCTTCTAAAGTTCTCGCAGATAGCGAACCGCGTCAGCAAGTTCTTCGGGTTTCGAGTCGCTGCGTCCGACAACGAATTTCCCGCGATACTGGTGATCTTCGAGTTTACCGAGTAGCTCCGGAAAGTCCGCCGAGCCAAGTCCCAGCGGAACTGCTATCCCTCGACCCGCAGCGAGATCGAGCACGCCATCTAAGGCATGGACGATTTGAATACGATCTCCCAGGGAATCGACCGCTTCTGATGCTGAGAAACGATTGATGATGAGTTGCCCTGGATTGAACGCCACGCCGACGAATGATTCGTGGTTTGAATCAAGTAAAGCGGCGAGTTGTTCTCCCGATTCCGAACCCGTCTCGGCGCAGAGAAAAGCTCCGACGCGCGCGCCGTGTCGACCGAGATCATCCATGACTTGTTGAAGAGTAATCCAGCGAGGGTCCGCCTGATTTTCGGGAACCTGCCCGATGGAGTTGACCACCACAGGTGCGCCGAGTCGATACGCAAGCTTCATCGTTTCTTTGGTCGCCTCAACTCTTCGATCAAGATCGGCCAGAGCATCATAGCCTCGTCGAGTTTGAAAACGAAGCGAAGCTACACGCAGGTTGAGATCCTCGAGCGTCTTTTTGAGTTGGCGGAGACCGGTATCGGAAATCTGCGACGGCTGGATCTCCGCTCTCGCGTCGATTTCGACGGAGTGAACTCCAAGTTGAGCCGCAGTTTCCAATGCTCGTCGAAATGGCATTTTTAACGCGCTGAGGCGAATCGCCAGATTTAGTTCCGCCAAGTTTTCGACTCGAGGTTAGAAGATACAAGGTTGCTAATTCAAAACTAGCAAGAATCTTACGTCTAACACGATGAAACTCAATCACTATTGGCAAAATTTCAAGCCAAGGGGCGACTTGCAATGGCTACATGCGTTTGGTCGGCCGGCACGGATCCTGCGGCAGGAGCAGCAAGTCGCTTATTATTGTTGCCTTGTTTCTCGCCCCACAGACGTGTCGCTTCTTGCTGATCGAGTTCTCCGCGTCGAATTCGCACTTCGCTGGGTGCTTGAATGGAGAGAGTGATTCGGTTCCCAGCGATCTTTTGGACGGTGATCACCGTATCTTCGCCAATGATTAGCTGCTCTTTTACTCGACGGCTTAGTACCAACATGTTCGAACTTCCCTGATTCAAGATAGTAATGGAATGACACCCAGAGATGATTTCCACAGAGATGATTTCCACAGGGGATGATCTTCACTGGGTTGTCGTCAACTCCGATCACTATCCCAACCCAGCGTGACACGTTTGGTCACGCAGTGAAACTTTTTTAGGAAACCGAGTCGCCAAATTGGTAGTGCGTCATGACTGGCCAGTTGTGGTGGGGCGGATCTCTGGATGTTCAAACCGGGGGAGGTTCATTTTGCAGACTCGAAGTCAGCCTGGATGGTGAGGATTGGTGAACGAAGCACTCCTCGCTCAGTAATGATTGCGGTGATCAGTGCAGCGGGGGTGACGTCGAAGGCTGGGTTCATGACATTTGCGTTCTCGGGGACCACCATTCGATCACCTTGCATCGAGATTTCTTCTCTTTTGCGTTCCTCGATCGGGATCGCGTCGCCAGTTTCGAGTTGCTCGTCGAAGGTGCTGGAGGGAGCTGCCACGTAGAACGGTACCTGGTGGTGATTTGCCAATACGGCAAGTGGGTAAGTTCCAACCTTGTTGGCGATATCCCCGTTACACGCAATACGATCGGCTCCGACGATCACAGCATCTACTTTGCCTGCTCGCATCAGACCACCGGCCATCGAATCAGTTAGCACGGTTACGGGCACACCCGCCTGAGACAATTCCCATGCGGTTAGACGGGCGCCTTGCAGCAGCGGGCGAGTTTCGTCGGCGTAGACTTCAATGGCATGTCCCTGCTCGTGAAGGTGGTAGATCGGTGCCAGGGCGGTGCCGCGAGTGGAGGTTGCGAGGCCGCCGGCATTGCAATGCGTGAGGATCCGCTTGCAACCGCTGAGCAGTGCCGCACCTTCAAATCCAATGTCCCGGCACATCTGCCGATCCTCGTCATGGATTTTTCTTGCTTCTGCTACCAGCGTCTCGTGGAGTTGTTGATCGTCGGTGCATTCAATCAAACGCTGTTTCATCCGATCCAGTGCCCAGAATAGGTTGACGGCTGTCGGTCGGCTGGTAGCAAGATAGTCCATCGCTTGCAGGTAGTCTTCTCTTGATCCGCGATTCGCGAGGCAGACTCCATAGGCAGCGGCGATTCCGATGGCGGGCGCACCTCGTACCACCAATCGATAGATGGCATCGTGCACCTGTTCGACCGTGACGCAACGTAATGTCACCACTTCGCTTGGTAATCGAGTTTGATCAATGAGTATGAGTTGGTTGTCTTCAAACTGCAGTGTTTCAGGGATCCCGCTAGGACTCATTGAGATGACTTTAGTGTTGTAATCGGCTTGAAGTTGATGGACTGATCCTCTCAAAAATACTCTAAAAAGTTGCAACAAGAAACCAATGGTGCGATTTGCGACACGCTCTGAGATAACGATAAACTATCAGCCCAAAGGTGTGGCGAGTCGAGAATGTCTGGCCACAGTTTGTTTGTTTCCTGGTTACGGAGTTCTAAGCTGTGGATCGTCTCTTCGTCTTTCTGTTTGCATGCTGTGCGTTGATTTCTATTCCTGTCATTGCCGAGGATGTCGCGGACGACGGAAAGTTACGGATCATTTGTTTTGGTGCCCATCCGGATGACGCGGAATACAAGAGTGGTGGTTGCGCCGCGTTGTGGGCCAAGATGGGGCATCATGTAAAGTTAGTTTCTGTGACCAACGGCGATATCGGTCACTGGGCCATGGCCGGAGGTCCGTTAGCGAAACGAAGAACAGCGGAATCTGGGTTGGTAGCGGAAAAATTAGGAGCTGAATCCGAGGTATTAGACATCCATGACGGTGAGTTAATGCCGACGCTCGAGAATCGCAAAAAAATCACCCGTTTGATCCGTGAGTGGCGAGCTGACATCGTGATCGCTCACCGTCCATGGGACTACCATCCAGATCACCGCTACGTTGGTGTTTTGGTTCAGGATGCGGCTTACATGGTGGCGGTCCCTTTCTTCTTGCCATCGGTCGAGCCTCTTCAGAAGAATCCTGTCTTTCTGTATTCGAGTGACCGATTCCAAAAGCCCTATCCATTCGAAGCAGACATCGCGGTCGATATCGGTCCGGTTTTCAACCAGAAGGTCGATGCGCTCTCTGAGTTGGTCTCCCAGCATTACGAAGGCGGTGCGTTGGGGAGTCAGGAAAAAATGGATCGTGTGCCGCCCGCGTCACAGCCAGAGTTGCGTTTGCAATGGTTGCAGGAGAGATGGGAGAATCGGCAAGGCAATGAAGCTGATCAATATCGCAACACATTGATCAAGTGGTACGGCGAAAAGCGAGCCAACGAGATCAAGTTTGCCGAGACTTTTGAGATATGTGAATATGGTCGACAACCTACTGACCAAGAGATTCGCCAGTTGTTTCCATTCTTGCCCGCAAAGGACTGAACGGTGTTGATTGGTGTTCAAACTGATCTAGCTTCGTTGGTCGATGCCAAACCATGAAGCGTCTTTGATTTAACGGTTGCCTTCTCTCGGCTTGAGGTTCATGATTCCGTGACGCTACTGTACTTTGATCCGTTCTGCTTCGAGCATGAAACCGGTCAACACCCTGAATCGGCTGAACGAGTTCGGCGTGCATCAGAACGACTTGATGATTCTGGATTGGTGGAACGATGTCACCGACCAAGTTGGAGTCCGGCTTCGATAGAGCAAATCCAGAGGGTGCATCCAATCGCCTACCTGAATCAGCTTGAGAATCAGACCGCATCGGGAGGTGGTCGGATCGAAGCCGATACCGTTGTGAGTCGTCATTCTTTGAAGGTTGCAACGCAATGTGCAGGTGCAGTGGTCGATGCGGTCAATCGAGTGATCGGCGAAGAGGAGAACACCGCATTCTGTTTGATACGCCCTCCAGGACATCATGCACTGGTGGATGCTCCGATGGGTTTTTGTCTACTGAATCATGTTGCAATCGCGGCACGACATGCGTTGCAAGCACACGGTTTGCATCGAGTAATGGTCGTTGACTGGGACGTCCATCACGGAAACGGAACTCAGGATATTTTTTGGGAAGATCCTGCTGTTGGTTTTTTCTCGATGCATCGCTTTCCGTTTTATCCCGGGTCAGGGGAGGCAAGCGAAGTTGGTTCTGGGGCTGGTTTGGGAACGACTCAGAACCTACCGATGCATTACGGTTCTTCGCGGGAGTTGCAATTGTCAGCGTTTGAGAAATCGTTGGAGCGGTTCGCTGAGAAGATTAAACCGGAGTTGGTGCTCGTTAGTGCCGGATTTGATGCGCACCGTCTAGATCCGGTCGGCGACATGGGTTTGGAAAGTGAAGATTTTGTCTCGCTCACTCAAATCGTCCTCGATATCGCCAATGTTCATGCCGGTGGCAGGGTCGTTAGCTTACTCGAGGGTGGTTATCATCCGGACGCTCTGGCTGAATCTGCTGCCTTGCATCTCCAGACGTTACTAGATGCAAGGTCGTAACTGTATCACAAGACATCACTGGTGATCTGATAGCGATGCTGCCGGAATGTCAGCAGGATGGTGTCCCGCTGAATGGTGTTCAGCAGAATGGTGTTCAGCGACGTACTGTTTGTGCTAAGTCATCGATATTGAGATTTTGGAGAATGATCATGTGGAGCGGGGCGCGAGCTGGGACTGATGCAGGATGCTCGAGAATGCTGATGCTGTTGCTTGTGGGTGTATTCAGTCTCGGCTTTATCGAACTGGTTCCTGCGATGGACCCGACGCAAGCCTCATCGACTCCTGTGAGTGACACGTCCTCTCGACCGCCAAATGTTGTTCTGATTTTGGCGGACGATCTTGGGTGGAGCGATACGACTCTCTACGGAACCACTCGTTTTTATCGCACTCCCAACATTGAGCGACTCGCTCAACGGGGGATGATTTTCACTCGTGCCTACGCATCAAGTCCGCTCTGCTCGCCGACTCGCGCCAGTCTGCTCACGGGGATGAGTCCCGCTAGGCATGGAATTACCGCACCCACCTGCCATCTTCCTGAAGTGGTGATGAAACCGATCGCTCCGACCACTGCTGCCCCGAATGTTCCTGCACCCCCGCTGAAGTCAGTGACTCGACTTGATACTCGATATGTCACGATTGCCGAGAGACTCCGCGATTCCGGGTACCGAACGGGGCATTTTGGCAAATGGCACTTGGGAGCCGAGCCTTACTCCCCACTTGAACATGGTTTCGATGTCGATGTTCCGCATTGGCCGGGGCCGGGGCCGGCTGGTAGCTACGTTGCACCGTGGAAGTTCAAGGACTTTGATCATGATCCGGATGTGCCCAAGCAGCATCTTGAGGATCGAATGTCGGCCGAAGCAGTCCGGTTCATCGAAGAGAATCGTGAGAGGCCGTTCTTTCTCAACTACTGGATGTTTAGTGTTCACGCGCCATTTGATGCCAAGCAAGAGTTGATCGACGCGTACCGTTCCCAGGTTGACCCAAAGGATGCTCAGCGTAGCCCGACTTACGCTGCGATGATTGAGAGTATGGACGATGCGGTTGGAGTCCTATTAGATACTCTCGAACGCCTCGGGCTCTCGGATAACACGCTTGTGATTTTCGCATCAGATAATGGTGGAAACATGTACAACGAAATTGATGGGGTGCCACCGACGAGCAATGCACCGTTACGTGGTGGTAAGGCAACCATTTATGAGGGAGGTATTCGTGGGCCATGCGTTGTTGCTTGGCCGGGAAAGATCGCGCCGGGGAGTGTGTCGCAGCAGTTGATTCAGAGCACCGACTTTTATCCGACGATTTTGGAGGCAGCAAATGTTGAACTCACCAAGGAGCAAGCGTGCGATGGGAAGAGCCTATGGACCGTCTTGAGCGGTGGCACGTTGGGTGAGCGAGCTTTATTTACTTATTTTCCGCATCAGCCTCGGGTTCCCGATTGGTTGCCACCTGCGGTGAGTGTTCACGAGGGTGATTGGAAGCTAATCCGTTTATTCCACGCGGGCGTCAACGGTGGGCATCGTTGGAAGCTTTTCAATCTCGCGCAGGATCAAGGCGAGAAGCGAGATCTATCTGATAAGTATCCAGATCAGGTTCGTCGCTTGGATCAAAAGATCGACGCCTTTCTTTTGGAGACTGCCGCGGTGACGCCACTTCGGAATAACCAGTTTGACAAAACTAGCTACCGCCTCGAGTTGGAAGGTGTTGCGGGCTCACCGAAAAATCAACGCGGTCGAGCGGTTCGGCAGGCAACACCACCGGTGCTGGGCTGGCGTGGGGATCATCAGGCTATTCTCAAGGATTCAAAGAAACAGTTGCATCTGAAATCACTTGGGCAAGATCCGCACATTTCATTTTTGCTTGAGTCCCATTTGCCGCAAGGTAAATATTCGGTTGAACTTTCGATGACTTCAGAGTCGGCAGGTAATGCTCAGTGGTTTTGGCAGGAACTTGATCGTTTGCCGGTCTACATCAAGGATCGCAGTGTGCTGTTTGATGTTCGACATGATGGAGCACAAAATGCCTATTCTTTTTCTTTCGTCACGCAGGCTCCTGTCGTTTCTTTTCGTTTTGATCCATCAAGAGGAAAAGGGAGCATGGTCATTCACAGGATCGAAATAAAGAATGCTGCCGACGAGACGGTTTTGGTTTGGCCGAGGTAAAGATGGATTTAGCGGGAGTTGGTGCCATGGTGTTTCGAGTCGATTCGCTGTTGATCATGTGCTGGAAGAAAACTCAGAACCTCGCGACATTGACGTCGCTGTTGATAATCTGCATCACACCGTTGTATTTTCATGAGAGTGCATCTGGGCAGGATCCCGTGGTTGAGAAACGGGATGAAGAAGCGTTCGTAACTTCAGGAGAGAAAATTGATTCGACGACCCTTTTCGGCAAGGTCATGTGCGGCTATCAGGGTTGGTTTAACTGTGAAGGTGATGGAGCGGGTCTTGGGTGGACGCACTGGGCAAGAGACGGTCGACGAATAATGGGGCCGGGCAACGCCACGGTTGATCTTTGGCCGGATGTCTCGGAGTTGCCAATCAAAAGTCGCTACCCTACCGATTTTCGTCACGCTGATGGACGCGCGGCCGAAGTGTTCAGTAGTGCGAGTCCTGAAGTGGTTGCGATGCACTTTCGCTGGATGCAGGAGTACGGGATTGACGGGATTTTTCTACAGCGTTTTGCGAATGGTCTCGACCGAGGTCGACTGCAACAGCACAAAGATCAGGTGCTCAATCAAGTACGGCTTCAAGCGGAACGACGTGGGAGAGTTTTTGCGGTGATGTATGACCTCAGTGGTCTACGTGAAGGACAGACCGAGCGTGTGCTGGATGACTGGAGACAGTTGAAACGTAGTGGTGTGAATCGAGACCAAGCGTATTTGCATCATCGTGGAAAGCCTTTGGTGGCAGTTTGGGGGATTGGGTTTAACGACGGTCGCCGCTACACGCTGCAGGAGTCTTTACAACTTGTTGAGTCTCTCAAAGATGAGGGATGCTCCGTCATGATTGGTGTGCCTTCTTGGTGGCGTGAAGGTAAGCGAGACGCTACAGCCGACCCGCTTCTACGGGAAATTGCAGAGAAGGCCGATGTGATTTCGCCTTGGTCGATAGGTCGATATCAAACACCCGATCAGGCGATCTCGCATGCGGATGAGCTTTGGACAAAAGACTTACAGTGGTGTTTAAGTCGCAATGTCGACTTTCTGCCGGTGGCATTTCCAGGGTTCAGTTGGCATCAGCTAAAAGGTGATGACTTGAATATGATTCCTCGACTCGGTGGCGATTTCTTGTGGTCACAAGTTTACGGAGCGAGTCACGCAGGATGTCAGATGCTTTACGTCGCCATGTTTGATGAGGTCGATGAGGGAACGGCTATTTTTAAATGTGATCCAAATCCACCCATCTCGGAAACAGAAAAATTTCTGTCGCTTTCTGAGACTTCCAATGATCATTACCTTCGGCTCGTCGGTGAGGCTTCACGTGGGATTCGAGGTGAGATTCAGGTGGAGAGGAAAATGCCAGCGTCGATTTCGGCCAGTGAGTGACTCTCGCCGAGTCATCCCTGAATCTAGCGCAAAAGGGTTCAGTGCCCTTCGCGAAGGCCGCCTTTTGAGTGCGGGGGCGTTGAGGGGCCGCTTTGCGGTTGAGCCCGATTTAACGTCTTTTAGCGATTGAGCGTCTCTAAAAATCGGACTGTGCAGGACGTGGACGTTGTTTTTGTGCTGCAATCCACCTGACGATCTGAGACAATTGATTGTTCACTTGGGTCGATCAATTTCCTGATCCTGGTCTGAAATCAATTTCGTTTGTCTTTATCTCCTCCAATGCAATCCATCGATTCCGCTGCATCCATGCGTCCAAACTGGCCCGTCCGGGCTTTGGGTTTAAAAAGCATCGAGGTGTTCGTTCGCGCTCAAATCACTCTTGCACGTCGCTTGCTCCGCTCGCAACCTTTTCCATGCTTGATGCTGGTTTGCTTGGCTCTGGTGTTGGTTTGCCCGAGTGCGTGGGGAGTTGAAACAACGCGAGTGTGGGATTTTGATGGCGAAGATCTTGCCGAATGGGAGATCAAAGGCAGCGTATCGAAGGACGGTGTTGGACCGCGTGCTCCCGAATTTCCAGACATGTCCAAAGGCAACGTCGCCTTTCGTTTTGGCGGCGATGGCTACCTGATTCATGAAGATTCGGGTGATGACAGCTTCTTTGACTTTTCCAATGGCGATGAAATCACGATCGAGGCGTGGGTTGAGCTGGGAAAAGTTCGGCAAGGGGAGTTGATGTATGTCATTGGCAAGGGACGCAGCAATCGACAAGGCTTCGAAAAAGATAATCAAAACTGGGCTCTGCGAGTTGTCTCCAATGGCGGGCTTGCTCAGTTAAGCTTTTTGTTTGCGACGGAGCGAAAATCTGACGGCAAGCATTGGCATCGGTGGACTTCAGAGGAAGGTTTTGGTGCGACAACGGGCTGGCATCACATCGCACTCTGCTATCGCTTCGGTGAGTCAAAATCGATTCGAGGTTGGATCGATGGCCTGCCCTGCGGCGGGACTTGGGATATGGGTGGTGCGACAGACCAACCTCCCGTGGTGGATAATGATTCGATCGCAATCGGCTCTGCTGTTCATGGTGGTAAGTCGAATCAGTTTCGAGGATCGATCGATCGACTCGCAATTCATCGAGAGATTTTGACTGACGAAGCTCTTACTGCCCGCTTCAACAGAACTGGTGGTCGAGTTGCATGGGGGCCGGCACCCGCTGAGATGCCCGAACTGGGTGAGCTTGATCCCGGCGTCGTGCGATTGAGCGTTGCAGAGGGCTGGCCCGACCCAAAACGCTGGTTGAATCAAGGGGAGGAAGTACCGGAGGAACATACGGTTTGGTCTGGATCAGAATTTCTGCTCCCACGTCTACCGGCGAGGTTTGATGATTGGGGAATTCGCCAAGGCTGGACGACACCTGTTTTATTGAGAATGGCTGCGGATGTTGATCTTCCACCTGGCAAGCACCAATTCCTGCTCCGTGGACGCGGGCTCGGCCGATTATGGATTGATGGGGAGTTGATCGTCAGCACAAAGGGAACGTATCGCAAGGCGACGAATCTAGAATCGATTGACCCGATCGCTGAACCGCCGATGACCGGAGGTCGGCCGATGGGCTTTTCTCAAGAAGAGGTCTTCGGCAGCAAAACGGTTGCCGCTGGAGGGCCAGTTGGTGTGGTGGCCCCAATTGGGGTGAGCAATGCGAAGGTCAAATCCCGTGTGGTTCTTGAGATGATCATTGGTGGTTCAAAGTTACGAAGTGAAACAACGGAGTTGACTGTTGCTTATCAGCCAGAGGGTCGGACGGAATATTCGGTGCTTCTGCCATCTGGTGCACGTCCAAGCGATCCTTCATCACAGGAGAATCAAGACAGTCAGTTGCTGTTAACGGATCAAGAGATCGAGCCGGTTTTGGAGAGAATCGAGCGGGAGCTGGTTGCAATCGATGATCAACATCGTCGTTCGGCTGCTTCTAGCCAAGATGAGTTTTGGCAGCAGCGTCACTTGAAGGCTGGTCAGTTTGCTGCTGATTCTCGTAATGCACAGATAGCCGATTGGCAGAATGAATACGGGGAGGGCAGTCGTCTGCCCGATGGAATTGATCAATGGGTTCAGCAAAAGATCGACCGAGTGCTATTCGACTCGAAGCAGGGTGATAGCGAGCAAGCGAGCCGGTTCCATTCAGATGTTCTGCCGATTCTACGGGAGAATTGTTTTCGCTGTCATAGTGAAAAGGCGCAGGGAGGGCTAAGCCTTCACAAGCGTGATCTTGTTTTGTTGGAAGGAGATTCGGGTGATCCAGCAGTGGTTCCGGGAGATCCTGACGCTAGCGTTCTGCTGCAGCGAGTCATCGATGGCGACATGCCACCTGGAGAGGAGAGTCTAAGCAACGCACAAATCGATCTTTTGCGATCATGGATTCAGGACGGTGCGAATTGGCCGTCGCCACCGGCACCTGCGGGACTTAGTGAGCCGGTACCGCTCTTGGCGGATGCCGCATTCCTGCGACGCGTCTCCTTGGATACGATCGGCCTTCCGCCTACCGAAGAGATGGTCACATCGTTCCTCAGTGACTCGCGTGAAGATAAGCGTTCGAGAGTGATCGATGAGCTTTTGCAGAACGATGGGTTTGCCTCGCACTGGGTCAGTTTTTGGATGGATCTTCTCGCTGAGAATCCGACCCTGCTCAACGCATCACTTAACAGCACGGGACCGTTTCGATGGTTCCTTCACGATGCAATTCGAGACGATAAACCGCTGGATCGGATGGTAACCGAGTTGATCATGATGCGCGGGAGTACTCATGATGGAGGTAGCGCCGGATTTGGTCTCGCCGGAAATAACGATGCGCCGATGGCTGAGAAAGGTCACATTCTCGCCTCGACCTTCCTTGGAATTGAACTTCAATGCGCTCGCTGCCACGATTCGCCCTACCACAGCACAACGCAAGAAGATTTATTTTCTCTTGCCGCGATGTTGCAGCGGCAGCCGGCAACACCGCCAAAGTCGAGTCGTGTGCCGGATGAGTTCTTTGAGAAGCAGGTGCGTGAGTCATTGATTCGAGTCACCTTGCCACTTGGAAAAGCAGTCGATGGAGTGTGGCCGTTTGAAGACGAGACGGGCGTTGCAGATGATGAAACCCTGCATGATTTCGTTCTGCAGCCGGAAGACTCAAGAGAACGCTTGGCGGCGTTGATCACTTCGCCCGAGAATTGGAGATTTCCTCGAGTTGCGGTGAACCATTTGTGGAGCAAGTTGATCGGAGCGGGGATCGTTGAGCCGCTTCATGATTGGGAAGGAAACAGTGCTAGTCACCCTGAAATGCTGGATTGGTTGGCGATGGAGCTTGTTCAGAATCAATTCGATGTGAAGCATGTCCTGAGGTTGATCTTGAATTCAGATCTCTATCAAAAACAAGCGACCGGAAAGAATTTCGGTGTGGCTCCCGAGATGCGTCTTTTTCATGCTCCAGACCAAAGACGCATGTTGGCCGAACAGGTGGTGGATTCTCTCTTTGCGGCAACCGGAACTGAGATGCAGGCGGGTGAGCTGACGTTTGTCCACGATGGAGTTCACCCGATGAATCGACGGCTAACGCTAGGAAGACCAAAGCGTGCTTGGGAATTTGCAAGTTTAAACAATGAACGTGACCGCCCCAGCCTGTCGCTGCCTCAGGCTCAGCCCGTGGTGGACGTTTTGGAAGCGTTCGGTTGGACCGGATCAAGACAGAAACCGATTCCTCTTCGGGACACATCGCCCAATGTCTTGCAGCCAGGAATTCTTTCTAACGGAACCCTGAGTGTCTCGTCGACGCGAGCGGCTTCCGGTAGTCAGCTTGCAAGGATGGCGATCGAGGCGACTTCTGCGGAATCTCTCTTGGATCGATTGTTTTTGAGGTTCCTGAGTCGGTTTCCGACGCCGGCGGAACGCGAGACGTTGAGTCCCGTTTTAGCGGTCGGTTTTGATGAGCGACTGACGAATTGGTCCTCTGATCAGGAAATGCCAGAATCGCAAAAACGTTTCCCGCAGATCACGTGGACCAATCACCTTGTCCCCGAGGCTAACGAGGTCCAATTGGAATTACAGCAGTACGTCCTCGTTGGCCCACCTTCAGACCCTCGCTTGGAGGCGTCATGGCGGGAGGCTTATGAGGATGTTGTTTGGAGTTTGGTTAACCATCGGGAATTTGTTTGGATGCCTTGATGGTGACCCGGGGAGCGTCAGTGACTATGTTGGACTCTGACGCGAAACGAGTTGAATTGATAGGGATGCAGATCGCTCGGTGTCTCGCTGGGTGAAAAACGTGTCGAGTTTGCAGGAAGGCTTTTGGAATGATCTCTCAGACAATGCTAAGTCGTCGTCAGATGCTCGCGTCCTCGGGAGGGGCAGCGGCCTCGTTGCTCTGTTTGGGCGCGAAGGCCAGCGAAAGTGCATCTGCTGTGATACCAAAGGGAAAAGCCGAGCATGTGGTTTCCATCTGGCTTGGTGGAGGCATGGGTCAGATTGATACCTTCGATCCAAAAGCCAAAGGCGATCCCAAAGGCAAAAAGCCCGGTTCCTACTACGCCTCAATCGATACCGCGGTACCGGGAGTACAGTTGTGTGAGCACCTTCCCCTGCTTGCCGATCGCATGGAAAAGATCACGGCTGTCCGGACTACCAACCATGATGTGATCGATGAGCATGCCGCAGCGACCAATCGCATGCACACAGGTCGCTCGATTAGCGGTACGGTAACCTATCCGTCGCTAGGGTCATTGATCAGCCATGAGCGGGGAGCATTGGATGAAAAGGTTCCGCCTTACGTTTTGATCGGCTACCCAAATGTCACTCGTGGACCCGGGTTCCTCGGTGCAAAACATGGCTACCTGTATCTGACTGATACCAGCAGAGGTCCGATGGGGCTGTCTCGGCCCGATGGAATCAGTTCGGCTCGGCAGGCACGCAGAGAGGCCTTGCTTGGCGGATTGCATCGAGGTGGCAGTGGTGTTACCGATTCGGTTAGGCAGTATCAAGAGACCATTGATCAGTCACTCAATTTGAGTGGCCCTGAGTTCAACCGTGTTTTCCAGATCGATCAAGAACCGGATGATCTCCGCAATCGATACGGTGGCGAGTTCGGTCAGCGTTGCCTGTTGAGTCGACGATTGATTGAACGTGGCGTGCGTTTCATCGAAGTTTCCCACAATCTCAACTTCCTCAATGGAGCGGGGTGGGATGTTCATAATTCAGGGATCGTCGATCAGCATAAACTGATACGTGAGCTGGATTCTGCAGTCGGAACATTGATGGATGACCTACATGAAAAGGGACTTCTCGATAAGACTCTGATCATGATCACCACTGAATTTGGACGGCCCCCAGAGTTTGATAGTGGAGGTGGTCGAGGACACCAAGGTTCTGCATTCTCGAGCGTGCTTGCTGGGGGCGGTTTGAATCACCAGGGTGCGTACGGTGTTACGGACGAGGTGTCTAAAAAGATTGTTTCCGACCCCGTTTCCATTCCAGATTTCTTTGCGACGGTATGTAACGCATTGCAGGTAGATCACTCCAAGAATCTATATGACGGAGATCGACCGGTGCCAATCACTGACCAGGGGAAACCAATCGGTAAATTGTTTGCCTAGAGAAACATGGACTGAAAGGTGAGCCATCGAGCGGTCAGTAACGTCAATGTTAAGCAACTCCACCAAGTAGCTGCTTGAGCTTTGGGGCGATGGTGTTGGCCATAAAGGAGTCCGATCGATAGACTCACCACGCCGATCTTGAAAAGAATTAGCTGAATCGGATTTTTGATCAAGCTGACTCCCACAGGGTTCATTTCTCGCATCATTCCCGAAGTGTGCGCCATCAGTGTCCATGTGAGGTCAATCATCGAAAGCATCGCAATGATGATGAGCGATTTGACAATGATACGTTTAATCTCGACTGGTGACAGCGACGGATCAAGTTGTGGCTTGTTGTTGATTAAGTGACCGAATGCGACCACGACCAAGACCATTGCAGACAAGGTAAGTGGATAGCCGAGAAATGCGGCTATGAGGTTGGCGGTGCAGATTTGGTTACCCATGGTATCGGCATTATTGATTTCAGAGAGGTCGACGAATGCTCGTTGCTTAAGATTCTCGTCGTGTGGTGGTGATTCGAAAAAAGAATGCCAGGCAATTTTTTCACTCGTCTGAGTTAGTTCTTTTGGGGGCTCGATGCAGGTGGTTGACCCTGCCGCAACTTGTGGACTCTTTGTGATCGCTTCAAGGAATTCGTAAACCCCGTAAGAGTGATCAAGGAAAAGAGGTGCCTGTTCTGCGGCCAAGATGGTGATGCCTCCCATTCGGAGTGTGGCCTGAATTGCCTCCGCTAACTTGTCAGCAATGTTCTGATGCTGATCTGCATCCGAGATGGCTGATTCGTCTTTGCCTCGGAGATCACTGTTGGGCGTGATGCTTACCAACATCGTCGCTTGCTCAGTTTGGGCATTCGGTTCAGGATCCTCGACAAAGTCTTGCAGGTTGATCGATCCGAGACTGATCTGTTCGCCGTTGATGGTTAAGTGATCCGAGTGCCACGTGATTTTGTAGGGCGGTTGCAGGTAGCTCTGATTGATGAAGAGATAGCCCGTCGTGCAGTGAATCGTATACCGCGGGTTTGTTTCGTTGGAGTAAGTGACCAATTGCGGTGGTGGGTTGTTGGCAACAGAATCCCACTCGGCTGCTGCAACACTCGGAGCGGCGAGTGAGCCGAGGATCAATAGAAGCAGGAGAGTGGTCATGATTCTTTGCTTTGTGCCATGGGGACGTACGCTGCTTGTTCAGGAATAGAACTGCTAGAGGGAAGACGGGGGGAGAGCTTGCATTTGATTCCCTTTAAGTCACCGAGAACTAGGTAAAGTTCTTTTCTTATTTGACCAATTCAGTTCGCAATTTGCCTCCTTTTGGGCCGGGATTCGCCTGTTTCAAGGGGCTGGCGAGAAGGTTCTCCAATGGGTTTTTCCTAGAAATCGAATGGGTTGGCGAAACCTTACTGGAATGAGTGGGTTTCATACGTGCTTGTGTAGTTCCAAGTTGGTTTTTAGCTTATTGAAACAAGTGCCAAGGTGAGGGATCCCTGTATTGAACGTAGCAAACGCTGAACTCGCTTCTGGTCCCATTGCTGTTGCACCGGTGGATCCTGTTTCAACGCTCCTGCATGGAGCATATTTTCCTAATTGGGTGGCCACGGAACTTAATCTGGAGCGGACTTGGAGTTTCGAAGTCCCGTCGAAGAGAGGCTGTCTCTATGTGATTTTGCAGGGTGAGGCGTGGTTAGTTCCTTCGGATTCAGAAATGCCCGCAGTGCATCTGCGAGCCGGTGATCATTTGGTTGTTACCCGAGGGTTTTCGCATCGAATTTGCTCGTCTCCTGAAGCCAGGTCGGTCCCGATCGATTTGGCGATTGCCGAGCCGACGACGGTTCCTTCCCCAACACTGCCACCACGCAGTTTAGCGTCCGTTGAAGGCGAGGGTGCACTGTCGGGCGACGCTGCTGCAGGCATTGCCGAGGAAGCTGAGCGAACAGCAATTCTTTACGGTCAGTTTGAGATCACTGATGTGAGCGCTAATCCGCTCGATATCGGCCTGCCCGATATGTTTCGACTGGTGCAGGATCGCGAGCCGACATTGAGTTTATGCCAGCCAATGTTGGCGATGATTCAGTCGGCTCGTCGTGATCGTCCAGTGGGATGGAGTGTTGTGGTTCGCAGGCTCAGTGAATTGATCTTGCTGCAAACCGTGGCCTCGGCACTGGAGAGTCGAGCGGCGGAGTCGTCCGATAGCAACAGTGGTGTTTTTCGAATGATGCGGGCGGCGACCGATGCGGTGATTGGTCCGGTCTTGCGAGTGATGGTTGAGAAGCCCGAGGCGCCTTGGACCGTGCCACAGATGGCGAGACTTGGGAAAGTCTCTAAGTCGGCCTTTTCAGACCGCTTTCGACGTCTCGTTGGTTTACCCCCGCTCCAATATCTGACTGAAATACGAATGGGTAAATCTCGACGTCTTCTTCGTGACAGTGATGTAGAAATTGGTGAAATCGCTTACTTGGTTGGTTATGAGTCACCATCCTCGTTTAGCAACGTGTTCAAACGCTGGCATGGTATTTCACCGATTGAATACCGACGGACCAAGTCGGGTGTTATTTAGCGTTCATTTTGTTGAACAGCTCTTCTGCTCTCGTTTGATTAAAAGCCGAAAGTTCAAGCTGCGGGGAATCAAGAACCCGTCGATGCAACTGTGTAGAGATGCTCATCCGGAGCAATCGCAATGATGTATTGATTCTTTCCATTGACCACGTTGACGTGCATTGGGCTACTGGTTCGATACACCTCGTCAGACCAGCCGAGGGTGGAGAGTTCTAGTTCATGTGATCCGGCTGGTAGTTCTAGACGCAAGACTTGGATTTCGCGTGGCAGGAGGCTCCAGCATCGAGTGTCAGCACGTTCCATCCCGCTCCACATCGTGGATGCCGCAAAACGGAACAAGGAACCTTGAACTCCGTCTAATCCGAGGCTGTCACTTGCTTTGGCGACTGCTATCTCTTTTGTAGCTCGCCGAACCACTGCTCTGGCGATTGTCCATGGCATTTCAGCTTCGATTTGTCGGGTGGCTAGTTGTTCAATGTCGGTGATGGTTGCGGTGGCTCCCACCGGACGCCCATCTACCTCGACACCAATCCGTGCGACATTGCTTGGTGGCAGGCTCACTTGCGGAACCTTGACGGTGGCGAGGTTGGGTAGGCTAATGGTCTTCTTATTTCCCTCTTCATCATATTCAGCTTGTGTCTCTTGCAGGATCACCGAAGCGATCTGCATTGCAGCGGTGGTTGTGGGGGCGTCTGTTTCTTCGAGAACAGGTCCGCGCCCGGTGCACGCGATGACGTAGACCACGCCATGCTCCGGTTCACTGTGCGTTCCAAAACTGACTCTTTTGATATCGCTGCCGATTGGTAAAAAGTCCGGTTCAACATCACTCACCAATTGGTAGGCGCGTGCCGCATCGTCGTAGTTTCGATGCGTCGCTTCACGAAGGATTCCGCGAAGATAGGGCGCAAAGGCAATCGGCTGGTAAATCTCATTAGCCTTTAAAAGTCCACGTTCCTCGGATTCTCTGGCCAGTTGAGATTGCTTGGCCATTGCCTGAAGCGTGTAGCTTTCAGCATCGATCTGATCATGGGCGAGTGAGCACACCGATAGCATGGATCGGATTAGGACCTCTTCGTAACCCCAGGGGCGATAGGTCAGTGCGGTATCGTCGGACGCCATGGAAATCATTTCCTTGGCCGCTTCAAGTTTGGGGCTGCGGTCAAACTTATCCCTCAGCTTTCGTAGTCGTCGCTCAGCGCTAGTCGGATCGCCCGATGCGAGTTCAACGATCGCGAGATCCAATTCCGCGGGGTCAGCGTAACGCGGTGATTTTTCCTGGACCTTCTCCAGTGCCGCTCGCGAAGCTTCGATTTGGCCTCGGGTGAATAGATCGCGAGCGGAGTGAAGCCGCTTGAAGGGTGTACTGCAACCAGTGCTAAAGAGGACAACGAGAATCGCCAGTGGGGTGATTCGGTGAATCACCAAAGACGAAGATAGACTTCGTTTTCGGTAGTGGATCCTCGAAAGATTCATCGCTGCCACTTCCGGAAGGGGTTATTTGGAGGTGATCAATCCAAAGTGCCACCATTTTGCTGCAGCGTTCTTGCTGTAACCCTTACGAATCTCGGCTGACTCCTTGATCGCATCTCCACTGCTGAGGTTGACCAGTTCGAGTGTTAGGAGATAGTTGCGTTGACTGGTTTGATTCCTGTCTGTTGTACCGCTGGTGATGGTGGCATAGAGGAGGTAGTCAACCGGTGTGCCTTGTCGCCCGAGTGCTGTTGCGAAAAGATCTCTGTTCCCTGGTAGAAAGAGTGAGTCTGGGCGTAAGCGAGTTTCCAGAAGAGCAGCGTCAACGAGGCGTCGGCTGATCCCGCGGAACGCATCCGTGTTATTTACTTGCATGTCGATGCGTTCGTACAACTGATCTTTGAAATCACCAATTTCCTCTGCACTCTTATTTTCGACTCCAATAAAGCAGACCGTTGCGGTTCCATCTGCCAACGCAGAGCCAACGCTCTCAGTTTGCTGAGTTTGTGTGGTGCTGTCCGTAAAATGAACGGTTTTGATGGGCGATGGACAGCGGCTCAGCAATTTAGTGACCGCTTGGTCGACCAGTGGATTCCAGGTCGCGGCGCCGGCGGAGTGGCTGCCAACGAGATCAGCGTCGTTATCCGCGAGGATATGACCGTACTGGCTCGCACAGCCGAGGGACGCGACAAAAAGAAGAGCAAAACTGAGAAAACGGTGAGAGTTTTTTAGGTTCATTTTTGGCTTCGTGGCGAACAGCGACATCGGTTTCCGTAGGTCGGCAGTGATTCCTGAAGCTCCGTGGATATCAAAATAAGGCGATTTAGGGCTAGAGCGGTCTACAGCAGCCTGATTTTCATCGTTTGGGTTGGTAGTCGCAGCACGTTTCTCTTTCAAAACCTGCCTATTTGCCCATCTTTTCTATTTTGTTTGCCAGGGTGTTGTTTTGGTATTTGGCAACGGAAAGTATGCTGTATTGAGTATGTGGAGGCGACCAACCGGATTTCCTTCATATGACCAGCGGAGCTTTCATCCGCTTAATCGCAGAGGTGTTTGAATTGCATCCGCCTCATGTTGAACCGTCGGGGATTTTATTTTCTACCGGGTCGGAATGCCGATTGATTGAGTGTATCCTTCTCGGTGTAATCACTGCGAGGCTTGTTTGTCTCGGTTGGATTCCAAGGTTGGGTGGTCACGATACCACACCTTTGGTCGCCAGCTTTTCTATGTCTCTATTCATTTTGATCGTTCTCCATGTCAGTGACCTCTCTTGTTACCAGTCTCGTTTCGAGTGATCCGATTCTTGCATCGGCAACCCTTCCACCGGGGCGCGTTCTGCCTTCGGACCATGACGATCGGCTTCTTTCACCGAAGGCGATGGACGATGATGACGACGACGATGATGATGACGACGACGATCAGTACAGCGATGACGATGACGAGTCTGGTGGCGACGAAGGCGGCGGTTTCCAAGACGGTTTGGATGACGACGAAGAGTTAGACAGCTTTGACGACATCGATGAGGACGACTTCGATGACGACTTTGATGACGATTTCGAAGAAGAGCAAGAAGACGACTACGAAATTGAGATCGAAGACGAAATCAGCGCCGAATTTGGTTTGAGTGGCTCAGATGAAGATAGCGAGGAAGAGGACCTCGACGATGGTCTCGAGGACTTCGAAGACTTTGATAATGTCGACTGATTCGACTGAGCTGGTCTGATACCAGTCACAGTGACTAATTGCGTCTTGGGTGCGACTCAGGCCCCGAGCTGATAAGCTTTTGTATCGTCGACGGGCGAACAGGTTGCCCGTTCACTATTTATCCAACTTTGCAATCCCGTATTGGCGGCCGCGACCTGGCAGTTGCGATCCGATTCGGGTTTTTGCTTGGAGTCGATATGTCGTTGAAGCCTTCCGGTTCTCTACTTGTATGGTTGTCGTTTTTTATTAGCAGCCTTGTGCACCTCGGTCCGAGTCATGCTCAGGCAGGAGGTCGCAAGAACGTCCTCTTGCTTTGCATCGATGACCTTAGACCTGAGCTCGCCTGCTTTGGTAAGGAATATATCCATTCACCCAATATTGATCGGTTGGCGGAATCCGGGCGATTGTTCCGAAGGCACTACGTTCAAGCGCCCACCTGCGGGGCATCTCGATACACCATGCTGACCGGACAGTACGGATCAGCAGGCAATGATGCTTTGTTTGTGAGAGCCAGAAGGCAGGTTTCTGGAGATGTCCCATCGAGCATGCCAGCATGGTTCAGGGAGCACGGCTACGCAACGGTATCGGTTGGTAAGGTTTCACACCATCCTGGTGGTCGCGGTGGTCCTGATTGGGATGATGAGCAGCAGATTGAAATGCCGGGCTCATGGACACGGCATCTTCATCCATCGGGGGCTTGGAAGCATCCTCGCGGCGCCATGCATGGACTGGCGCACGGTGAGATTCGCGTGAAGGCAGGGGAGATGGATGTTTATCAATCGATAGACGGTGAAGATCAGATTTATCCAGACGGGTTGACGGTTGATGAAGCACTCCGCCAGCTTGACGTTCTGGCAGACGATTCAAGTGCGCCGTTCTTTCTGGCAGTTGGTATCTTGCGTCCGCATCTGCCATTCGGAGCACCCGCTCGTTACATGAAGTACTACGAGGGGGTTGAACTGCCCGCGATTCCTCACCCACAGCGTCCCACGGGGAAAACGACTTGGCACGGTTCCGGGGAATTCATGAAATACAATCGCTGGGGCAGAAACCCCAATGACGATCACGACTTTGCTGAAGAGGTGAGGAGACATTACGCCGCCTGTATTACGTATGCCGACGCACAGGTGGGAAAAATGATGAATCGTCTCACCGAAAGGGGGCTGCTCAAAAACACTGTTGTCGTACTTTGGGGGGATCACGGGTGGCATCTTGGCGAGCATGCGATTTGGGGCAAGCACGCGTTGTTTGAAGAATCCCTGCACTCACCGCTGATCATCGTTTCCGATGGATTACCTCAGCCTGGCGCCTCAACCGATGCGATTGTCGAGACTAGATCACTCTTTCCAACCCTCTGTGAGCTGAGTGGGCTTCCGATTCCAAAACACCTAACGGCGTCAAGTTTGTCTGAAGCTCTACATGAGCCTAAGACAAAGGGTGGTGTTGCTGTTTCTTATACAAGCCGTGCGCAGACGATTCGCGACGAGCAGTTTCGCCTGATCATCCATAGGGATGGGGCAGTTGAACTATATGATCACGGGTCAACTTCAGGAGAGACCGTTAACGTCGCCGATCAACACCCCCATATCGTTGCCTCGATGAAAGTGGAGATGCTGAAACGACTTGAGAAGGATCGTTGATTTCAGAACGATCTTTGGCGTGGGAAAGCGTTACGTCGTGTATTCTGAATTGAATTCAACGTAGGCTGTCGTTAAATCGCTTGACCAGTATTTTGCTTTCCCTTCACCGCGGCCGACCGTCAAGCGAATCGGGACTTCTCGGTTCGATTTCATCGCCTCGCTCAATCGTGCCGCGTCAAAAGCAACGGGGGTTCCATCGCGGTAGATCGTTTCTCCGCAGATTTCTAAACAGGTTTCTGAAGGAACAATTGGAGCGTCTGCGTAACCCGCTGCAGAAACGATCCGACCCCAGTTAGGGTCTCCACCCGTGATTGCTGTTTTCACCAGCGGGCTGGCGGCAATGGTCTTAGCAATAACAAACGCGTCATCATCGTGATTCGCACCCTGCACCTCGATCGCCATGATGTGCTTTGCACCTTCGCCATCGAGCACGATTTGTTTGGCGAGTTGATTAAGTAATTGATTTAGTTCCTGTTGCAGTTGTGCTTGTGAATCGGAGGTCAATTCCGTGGTCGCTTCCCCGCTTGCCAAAAGGAGTACTGTGTCGTTGGTGCTTGTGTGGCCGTCGACACTGATACGGTTGAAGCTCTCGTTACACGCAATCCGAAGCATCGTCTGTGCTTGGTGGTGATCAAGATGGGCGTCAGTTGTAATGACCGCAAGCATGGTGGCCATGTTCGGAGCGATCATTCCTGCTCCCTTAGCCATGCCGGCGATTTTAACCGTTTGCCCGTTTAGGCTTATCGTGCGAGTAACGATCTTGCGAGATTGATCCGTGGTGCAAATCGCATCCGAGGCATCGAGGAAGTTTTCGATCGAGGGGGAGAGATGGGAATACGCCGTTTCGATACCATTTTTCACTCGATCCATTGCGAGTTGGACGCCAATCACTCCCGTGCTCATTACAAGCACGTGTTCCGATTCGCAGCCGATTAAGTCTGCCACTTGTTGGCACATGCTCTGGGCATTCTCGATTCCTTGTTGTCCGGTGCAGGCATTGGCGTTGCCGCTATTGGTGACCACTGCTCGAACGGTGCTCGATGGAGTTTTAGATCGACTGTTGATCACGGGAGCAGCAACGATTTGATTTTGCGTGTACACGCCGGCTGCAGCCACGGGGTGATCGGTCACGATCAGGGACAGATCTTTCTTGCCGCTAACTTTTAAGCCACAAGCGGTACCAGCGAAGCGAAACCCTTTTGGGAGACCGTCGGTGGGTTGATCGGACGCGGTTGTAGTGGCGGTTGGCGATTGGCTCATGGAGGCATCCACTGCTTGGTAGAGGGACTGTTTGCACGGTCGCGGAAGAGATTTTGGTAAATTGGTTCGTTCGCTGCGAGTGGAAAAATAGGGGTCCTTGCAGGATCTTCGTAAATTAATACGCTCTCCTGGATACCCATGACTGTTTTCGATCGGGAGCATCTCGCTACCTTCCAATTGACGGGCTCCAATACTAACGGGGTGACCGATTCCTGCAGTGAACTGCATGTCTTCCGCGTCGACTCGCTATTCCCAACACGACACCGTCAGTCGACTCAATAGCATCTCCGCCGTAAGGAATCGAACCGCGTGAAAGCATCTGCCAGCACTGCTGATCCAGTACCCATCCCCGTAACCGGCGGAGAATCCGCGTCGGATCGGCCGCTGGTGATGGTTCAAAACCTAACGAAGCATTACGGTGATTTTTTTGCTCTGTCCGACTGCAGCCTTGATGTGCGGCAAGGATCTGTATTTGGCCTGCTGGGACCCAATGGTGCCGGCAAGACCACGCTGATTCGTTCACTGCTCGGTTTTCTGAAGCCATCGGCGGGTTCGGCATCTGTCTGCGGTTATGATCCTCAGGTCGATGGCGTGACGCTTCGTAAACAGGTAGCGTACTTGCCAGGTGATGCACGGTTGCCGAGACATATGCGTGGCGTCGGGGTTCTGCGTTTCTTCGCCGAGATGCATCCGTCGGGCGATTTTGAGCGCAGCCAAGAAATTGCAGATCGACTTGAGCTGAACCAAAGAAGGCATGTCGCCTTCATGTCGACAGGGATGCGTCAGAAATTGGCTCTCTCAGTTGTTTTGTCATTGTCGACGCCGTTGTTGATTTTGGATGAACCAACGGCCAATTTAGATCCAACGATCCGAGCGATTGTTTTGGACCTGGTTCTTGAAGCACGCAATGCAGGTAGGACGGTCATCTTTTCCTCTCATGTTCTAAGTGAGATTGAACAAACGTGTGACCGGGTCGCGTTTCTCAGGCACGGAAAGCTGGCGCTCGAATTGAATATGAGTGACCTTCAGCAGAGGCATCGAGTTTGGGGGATGTCGCCACAGGACACGCTCGAGCCACCAACTGGCATCGCGGTAAATGTTGCATCGATTGATCATGACGGTAGTTCAGCCACTGACAGTGATGGAGTCGTAGCTTCTGCTGGAACGGGATCTTCGTGCAATGCTAAGCATTCTATTTTGATCGCACGAGACAAGGAGCCGAGTGCTACGGTTGGTGATGAATCGTCACTTTACGGTTATCGAATTGACCTCGCTGGTGATCTTTCTCATTGGCTTCCTTGGTTGCAGCAACAGGCTCTGCAGAGGATGAGGATCGAGCCGCTTGGATTGCGAGCGGTTTATGATTCGGTGCATTTTGGCGAGGCTTTATCATTTGGAGAGGCTAAGTGATGCTGCATCGGATCTTGATCAGAAAATACATCGGCCAATCCTCATTGCTTTTCTTCGCATGCGGTGCGGCATTGTTCGCCTTTGCCTGGGTTCGGGTTTGGGTTGTTAGTCTGTTGGACATGGGGCAATTCCAAACGATCCTCGAGCAGTTTCGGGAGTTCGAGAAATTTGCACCGATCGATTTTGATGCCTTGTTCACCTACCCTGGTCGTGTCGGCATGACATTTGACGAGCCCATTGTGATTTTTTGCACCGTCATCTGGTGTATTTCACGTGGGAGTGACGTGGTTAGCGGTGAGCTGGGCCGTGGCACGCTGGAAATGACTCTCGCGCAGCCGATTAGTCGTACCTCACTGCTCTTTTCTCATGCTGCGGTCGCGGTCTCGGGATTACTTGGTCTTTGCCTGCTGGTCTGGGCTGGAGTGACGGTGGGAGTTCATTTCACTTCCGTAACGGAGTCCATACCGTCTCCGTCGTTTCGCTTGCCGTGGGTCAATTTGGAGATTCCTCTAAGTACCGCTGAGGCTGGTGAGGTGACCGTTCCGCTGGGTGATCGTGTCGATGTTCGCACCTATGCGGCATCAACGTTTCACCTTTTTAGTTTTGGTTTTTTCTTACTTGGACTCGCTTCGTTTTTCAGTTCGATTGACCGCTATCGCTGGCGGACCGTTGGTGCTGTGGTATCCGTCTATGTCGCACAGCTTGTGATGTTCGGACTTGGTAAAGCGGCCGAATCGCTTCAGTGGCTTTTGTCTTTGACGTTCTTTAGTTGCTACAAGCCGCAGAAAATGACCTCACTGGTCGGACAGCAGGGCTTCGGCGCGCCGTGGAGTTTGACCGCTGCGGTGCCCGATGCATCCTTGCCACCGCTGGTATATCCCTTAATTCTGTTGTTCTTGGGCGCGACTTTTTACCTAATGGCGTGGGCTTGTTTGAATAAACGTGACCTCCCGGCGCCTCTGTGAGCGGAAGCGGCTGCAAGCGGCCCGATGCGATGGTATTATCTGCCAAGATCAATTTGATTTAGCCACAGTGGTATTCCCGTCCATCGCTCCCCCAACTCCTCTTTGACTTTGGGACAGCGTGGCGTCGTCAGGTTTCTAGAAGCATATGGCCTGTAAGATGTTTCGATTCGCGTTGTTCTCTTTGGTGTCGCTATCCCTTTCGCTTGTCAATTCCAACAGCTTGCATGCGCAGGGTTCTGATGGGTTGCTAACGCAGGGTTCTGATGGGTTGCTAACGCAGGGTTCTGATTCAACTGCGGGGGCAAAAGCCAAGCGTCAACCGCCGCCGGTGATCGATTCCGTCACTGAGGTGATTCAAAGTTATGTCACGAAGGGGCGAGCTTCGGGTGCCGTGACATTGGTTGCGCATCAAGGCAAGGTGGTTCACTTTGACGCTGTTGGTCTTCGGGATATCGCTTCGGAAAAAGCGATGCAGCGTTGGAGTCGATTTGCCATCGCATCGATGTCCAAGCCAATTACTGCGACAGCTGTGATGATTTTGCAGGAAGAAGGAAAACTGAATATCAATGATGCTCTCGATAAGTACCTTCCAGAGTTCACTGAAGTTCGCCTGAAAAATGGTGATCCGGTCGGAAGGAAATTGACCATTCGAGATGCATTGACACATACCTCCGGGATAGTCGGAGATCAGGTTTTTCGCGGTTCGCTCGCGGATCATATAACGGAAGTTGCATCTCGGCCGCTCGGATTTCAACCTGGAGAAAAATGGCAATACAGCCCGGGCGTCAGCGTGGCGGGAAGAGTTGTTGAGGTGGTGAGTCGGCAACCATTTGAAGAGTTTTTGAGTCAGAGGATTTTTCAGCCACTGCGAATGAATCAGACAACTTTTCGACCCGACGCAAAAGGAATTGCCAATCTCGCAGTGATCTACCAGCCTGGGGAAGAAGAGGGGACACTGGTTGCAGCGGGCAATCGCATTTCTACTTTTGCGGCGGAAGATGGTCCGAACCCGTCAGGCGGCTTGGTTTCAACTGCTCAGGATCTCTTTCGGTTCTACCAGATGGTTCTTAATGGAGGTGAGTTTCGAGGTCAACGCATTCTTTCAAGCCAATCGGTGGAGTTGATGGTGTCACCGCAAATTGGTGATCTCGAGACCGGTTTTACCCCGGGCAATACGTGGGGCCTTGGCTGGTGTATTGTGAAGGAGCCACAGGGAGTCACCGGCATGTTGTCCGCGGGCACCTATGGACACGGTGGAGCTTTTGGAACACAGGGCTGGGTTGACCCGGTTACGGAAACCATTTTCATTCTGTTGATTCAACGAACGAACATGGGAAACAGCGACGGATCGGAAATGCGAGGTGATTTTCAAGCAGCCGCTGTTGCTGCATTGGCGAAGACTAGCTCCTCGCAACAGTGATTTGATGAACAGAAGATTGCCGGAGCATCAGTATGCATACGGGATCCTTCGGGAAACCATCCTGCGTGTTCGCAGTTGGTTACCCGTGGTTTACCGCTCGCAGCCACTTGTTAGTCTCGCAAGTTTTTCACGTGAGTTTGGGCAGTGCTTAAGAGCTGGCCTTCCCGTGGTTGAGAGTTTTGAGAAGTGTCGGCTGGTGATCGATTCAACTTATCTGAGAGATCGCTGGCAAGATGGTAAAAGACGCATGCAGCAGGGTGAGTCCATTGCAGATTCGCTCCAAGACGCGCAAGCGGCCTTACCGGCTTTTTACTTGCCTACGGTTCGAGCGGGGGAGCGTTGTGGCAGGGTTGATGACGTGTTCTTGTTTCTTGCAAACCACTGTCGACTCATTGAGCCGTTGACCACATTGCTCCGACAGCTATGGATTTACCCTGTGGGGATCATGGGGTTCGGCGCGATGCTGCGGGCTGGACTTCGATTGGCGACGGGGAGCCCACTTGGAGGTCTTGAGGTATTGATCGATTTTGTTGGATCCATTGCTTGGTACTTTGCGATTGCTGCCATTGTTTGGTTAACACCCATTCGCCCATTTTTTGATGAGTTCCGCCTAAAACTTCCTTGGTTGGGTGAGTTGGAGCATGACCTTGCATCCTGTCGTTTCTTCAGCGTGATGGCACTTTTGGAAAGGTCACAATGCGACCGCATCGATACGATGATTGGGGTTGCAACTCGCACGGTCAACAATCAAGCGATCGCCAATCAACTCAGAGAGGTGGTGCATCGGTTGGAAGAGGGTTTCACGCTGGCTGAAGCGTTTGACACTGCAACACATTTGGATGACCAAACAAGGCAGACGCTTCGTTCGGCGGACCTTTCAGGGACACTCCAAGAGAGCTACCAATACCTTGCCACACAGGCCGAGGCTCGGTTGGAGCCGCGGCTTCGTTGGATTCAGATGGCGTCGGCCAAGATCGTGACGGCCTTGGTCATCTATTGCCTTCTCGGCGAAGCGATACGCATCGCCTTCACTTGATGACCGGCAAGCATGTAGTTTGCTGCAATGGCCTTTCAAATGTTTGCCGATTCTTTACTCGGTGGCGTCGCTTTCATCCCATCCAACAGGCTGTGTCCAAGCCTGTTGTTTTTGATCTTTGAAAGAAGGATCGGCGGCGTCGAGCGAGCTAGTAATCACTGCCCGTACATAAAGCTGATCACTTCTCATCTGATAGGTCGGATTCAAATCGGTGCTAGTGGCCAGAACCTGTCCGATTCTTGAGTCATCATCGGGGTGTTCAAGCGTTCCGATGAACTGCGTGGTGTAGGTGGCTTGGTCATCAGGAGAAATAGAGATAGATAGCGTTTTGGTAGCAGGATCGAATTGAACATCTTTCAAGGTCACACCACTCGAGGCATAAAAGTCACCCCTCTTCATGGCTCGAATAAGGTGTTCAGGAGTTAGGTAACGACTCCGAACCATCACCCAACCCCGTCCAGGTCGTGAACCTGGCTTGCCATGATATTCGTGGCTGTCATCGGTTGCGATTCCCATGATAGGCGGTACGTCGAGAGTGTCGCGGCGAATTGCATTTACCAGATCCCAAATACGTTCGATACTCGGATGGTCTTTGTCACCAAGATGATTAACGCCGGGATGACCGTTGTAGACCTCAAAGAACTTTTCAGAAACGACCGCAGCAAGGTCTTGTGCAGTGACCGCGTAACCAAAGTTTGGATGGTTCAGGTGTGGAAGGATCTCACGACCGTGTTCTTTCTCGTGCTCGAGTATCGCACGTAGATTGTTTTGCATCGCCTCGCGAACCGTCTCACCTCCAGCAGGCTGTAGAGCTTCGGCAACATTGGTCGCATTGATGTGGACGGGTTTTCCTTCGGCACGATCACTGATCTCCTCGGCAGGAATCATGATGAATTGATTTTTTTGCTCCAAGAGATGCCTGAATTCATGTAGCGGCTTAAGGCGTACCGCGAAGTCCGCAGCGTCTTTCTTGCCTCGGGTTTCAACCCATGACTGACCGAATTTCTCAATGTAGCGATTGAGGATTTGATCATCGCTGCGTTTGACAATGTCAGCGAGTTTCATCCATCTCATGCCATCACTTAGGACATTGTGATCCGTCAACGCGAGGAAATTGTAATCACGCTCGGCGTACCAACTTGCGATCATCTCAGGGAATTCATCGCCATCGCTCCAAAGGGAATGTGTATGAAGGTTTCCCTTCCACCATTTCAGCTCAGGCTCTTCGCCAGATGCGGGTGCGATCGATGCATTGGATAGGCACAGCAGTAGACAGGTCAGCACTGACAGGAGACTTAGTTGGGCTCTTGGTATGAGCATGATATTTAGGTTCCCACACGAACGATTAATTGAAAATAGCTGATTGAAGATCGAATTCGTTGTCACTTGTTATCAGCGTGTCGCAAGAGTTTAGCACTACGTTGCCGCGTTTGCTGCAATTTGCATCAGTAACCCGCTGATGTAGGCCGCGTAGGTGCCAAGTGCGTAACCGACAACCGCTAGCAGAACACCGACCGGAGCAAGTGAAGGATGAAAAGCGGCTGCGATGACCGGAGCGCTGGCGGCTCCACCAATATTGGCTTTGCTACCGACGGCGAGAAAGAAATACGGCGCACGAATCAGGCGACCTACCATAAGTAGTAGTAAGACATGGAAGGTCATCCAAACCGCCCCAATGAGAAACAGTTCCGGATATTCTGAAATTGCCCTCAGATCCATCTGCAGGCCGATGGTTGCGACTAAAAGATAAATGAAAACGGTCCCCAGTTTTGAAGCTCCTGCTCCCTCGAGTTTTCTTGCGGGCGTGAATGAAAGCAGGACGCCAAAGGTGGTCGATAGGACGATCAGCCAAAAGAAGGAGGAGTTGAGACTAAAGCGATTCAGGTAAGGAAGGTTCTGCTCAATCCACGGGCCAATGAGATCCGCAAACACGTGACAACTCGCAGTGACGCCGAATCCCAAACCCAGAATCACGAACAGGTCGGTCGCTGAGGGGATTCGGGCAACTTCCGCTGCGTAATCCGACATTTTTTGCTGTAGTTCTTCGACGCTGCGGTTGTCAGCCTTGAATTTTTCGTCGATGGATTTCGCTTTTCCAACGCCCAAAATAAGAAAGATCATCCAGAGTTCGGCAACCACGATGTCGACAGCAATCATGACGCTGTAAAGCGATTCACTTGGCTTGAAAATTTCTTGCATCGCCAGCATGTTTGCGCTGCCACCAATCCAACTTCCAGCTACGGTCGCAAAACCTCGCCAAATCTCTTCGGGGCCTGCTCCACCAAACAGATCGGGAAAGAAGGGAGCGGTAAGTAGGATTGCTACTGGGCCGCCGATCACCACACCGACGGTTCCGGTCAGGAACATGATGAGCGCTTTGGGGCCAAGGTTTAGAACCGCCTTAATGTCGGTGCATAGTGTTAGCAGGACAAGGCTCGTCGGTAGTAGGCATTGTTTAGTGATGTAAGATAGTTTGCTCAATTCGGGGTCAACTAATCCGGATACCGTGAGCAGAGAGGGTAAGAAGTAGCAAAGCAAAAGTGCTGGGACGAAACGATAAAATCGTTTTAGCTTTGGGTGATTGGAGCTACTTGTGTGAAAGACAATCGCAAGCATCACCATGAGGATCCCAAAGAGAACCACATCGTTGGTGATGAGTGGTTGGTTGCTCTCTGTGTTGCTTACTGGGGTGTTGTCCGTCGTTCCAATTGTGTGGTCGATCGTGGTTGTCTCTGCATCACCGGTATTTACCGTTGCTGCAATGGTCGAGTCATTTGCTGCCGGTGTGGAATTCAGTGTTGCTTTTTGAAAGACGAGGGGTGTCCCAGGAATGAGATTGGTATCGGCCGTGTCTTGGGCATTTAGGGGGAGCGTGGAGAGGGTGAAGGCACATGCGATTGCTCGAAACCAAACGCTCGTACTGGTTGCGTAAAATCGTATCCCGATTGATTTGGTTTTCGCTCGGTCATCCATTTGCCCACCGCCTCGCTGAGAATAAAACAGTGTAGAGTTTCAAACTGGTAGCAGTTTAGACTTTAAAGAGCCTGTGGTGGGTGTGGGGCAAGCGATGGCCTGAGGAACCAAGTGGGTTACAGCAAACCCATAGAATATGAATGCAGCACGAAGTGAATCTGTTCGATCAAAACGCAGCAAACGGCGAGACAATGAAGTTTTTGTGAAACGAGTTCACGCCGTTTTGCTCATTGAACCTGAGACACGAACGTAGTCGCTGATCTGATCCAAGACACCTGCCTGCCTTACCGCCAAGAAAAGAGCGGTTTTTGCTTGTGCGTTAGGTAATTCACCGCGCAGTGCAACGCTGGTGTTTTCGATTGAAACCTGCAGGGTTGCCACGTGGGATCGTAGAACGGGGTCGGTGCTAACCACCGATAGGATTTTGTTCAACTGCCGTTGGTCACGGGAAACGCTTTCTGCCGTCGTCATCGGGTCTTCTCCGAACGAGCACAACCTGTGAAAGACTATGGAGTCATGATGATCCTG
>JBMHCO010000054.1:0-4251 GCA_049889895.1 Rubripirellula sp. | reverse complement strand
GGAGACAAACCTCGAAGCGCAACTATTCTTCAAATCGATCGGATTCCGCGCCATCTCGGTTCTTCGAGATTTCTACGACGATACCATCGAAGACGCCTACCTGATGCAGTACCGGTATCAGCCCTCTGCAGAGGAATTGGCACAGCCCCACAACCGAATTTCAAAGCTCGCTGGCTAGTTCATATTCTCACCGCTCTCCTCGGATTGCTCAGTCGGCGATCTCACGTAGGTCAGCCTAAACGCTTTCAACCTCTGCGTAGACCGCGTCGAGTGCACCGAGTAACTCATCGGTGCGACGTGACTCGACTAGCAACGCCCGATGATCCAAAACGAAGAGCTGCTCTCCCAAAGCAGCGGCACCTCCGCAGTGATCGATCTTGCGGCACCTTCGATCACTCAGTTTCGCAAACGAACGATAGCCTGCTCCTATGGGCAAACCGATCGACTCGGCTGCGGATATAATCGCGGTTCGCTGCTCTGCTGACTCCGCAAGCCACGCGATCTTGTACGGATTCGTAATCGAATCAGAACAATCTCCACCTAGCCATTTCCATTGCGAATAATGTGTTAAACGCTCTCTCCGGAGCAACTGCCAAGTCACATTCCGATGGTCCCGCATCGCCTCAACCCGATCCAATTGCGGAATGAGAACGGCTGCTTGGAGTGGAGACATGGAGTAAACGTCTCCGGGCCTTTCAACCCAACTCGCTAAACGGGCACCGAGCCGGGCATCATTGACCAGCAGAGCGCCACCAGAACCGGCGGAGAGTAATTTGCTGCCGCCAAAACTAAGGGTCGTGAGATGCCCAAAGGTTCCCATGAGCTGCTGAGGATCAATCTGCCCAGCCACACCCAAGGAATCCCCAACAGCGGAGGAATCGCCGCCGTCAACTCCGTCGCCCTTACGCGTTTCAGCGGATTGCACCCTCGCGCCAGGAGACTGACAAAGATCCTCAATGAGAACCCACCCCATGCGATCACAAACCACCCTCATCTCTGGCGTATTTGCCAGATCACCGAACAAATGCGAGGCGACCACTGCACGAATGCCTTTAGCATCGGCACTCTCCGAAAGTGAACGCAATTGATCCGCGCTGAACGACAGCTTGCCGGGCTCAACGTCGAGCAAAACTGGCTTCGCGCCCAACAATTCCACAGTTCTCAAATTGCCCGGATAGTCATACGCCGACAAAACCACCTCATCACCGCCCCGAACATTCGCGGCTCGGAGACCCATTTCAAGCGCAGCGGTGCCGCTGCAGCACAGCCGTACCGATTCGGACTGAAACCAATCCCGTAACGCTCGCGAAAAGGCATCGCATACGGGCGAGTGATAACGCCCCCAATCACCCGATCGCATGACTTTTTCCACCGAGTCGAGCAATTCTGGCCAGTCAGGAGGCCAACGTGGAGCGTTAAATTCCATACTGAAAAGCTGCTGAGGATGAAACGAATGAGGTTTGAACCGAGTGCCCGCCCATCCACGATAGTGTGAAGGGCGGTGCTACTTTGGCATGAAAGACGCCACGGTGCCGCTTCGCGGCATTGCAAGCTCCGCCAACTTGCAACAGGTTCCGCAACCTTGCAATCAGCGTCTCTGCAAAAAACATGACTCGGTGGCGTTAATCTACCTCCAACTTGCATTGAGTTCACCCTTCTGCAGGAAAGCGGGCCAAACATACGAGAAAACAAGACAGTAAAGCTGCGCAAACCAGGCAAGAAAGGCCCCGTTCCGAGCCTATTTCCGTCACAGCAAGTGTCGCGTATGAGAGGCAGATTGCGAGGTAACCGAGACAGGATGAAGACCAAATGTGACCAATGTGGAGGCAGGACTGAATTGCGTTTTCGCGGGAAATCGTTGCGATTCCTTGTCCCAAAACGAAAAGAAGGCGTCGGAACGGGCAACTGGGCGTCGCTGCCTAGCAGAGTCCCAACAAGCTGAAACCGGTCCATTGCTCAGCGAATGAGGCACGATTAACTGCCAAGCCGCGAGACACGGCAGGTCGAGCCGGGATGCGCAAAAGACTGAAATCCTAGTCATTGCTGGGCTTGTGACGTTTTTTTAGCTTCCATATCATGCTTCACTTGCAAGTCCTGCGCCGATGCCTCGGCGACAGGTCTGGGAACGTTGATTGGGAACGACGCACAGTGTCAGTCCCAGCCAAACGGCGAACCATGACTTGAATTCCTTCCTCGATGAATGAGAAGGACGCAGGCACCTTTGGATTTTTATCAAGAAAAGGCTCACGATTGTTGACTCCAACCGTTGAAGCGATTGCCCTTCATGACCTGCTGCTTTTGGCTCAGGAAGAGGCGGCGCGCGAACTGACATTGATGGAGTCAATTGTTGCGAACCCGCTCACCCCCTTCGTGGGAGTCTTCTTGATCTTCTACTTCATGTTTATTGTGCCCGACCGCAAAAAGAAACGTGAAGAAGCAGAAATGAAATCCAATCTGAAGAAGAATGATCGCATCATCACGATTGGTGGTATCCACGGTACCGTGGTTTCGGTATCTCCGGATTCGGCGAATGTGTTGGTTATCAAGATTGACGAAAGCGGAAATACTCGAGTCAAAATCAATAAGTCTGCGGTCGCGACAGTGATCAAAGATAAGGTAGCGACATCAACCTCAACGGAAAGTAAATAGCGGCACGCACCGTTTGACTCAGCAAGCGAGCGGTTTTGCAAAATTGAAACCGCTTTGGTTTAAAACAAAAAAACAAAGGTTAGTTTCCAATCAATCAGGACGCTTTTCAGCGAAATTGAAGCCGAGACTTACCGAACAAAACATCGATAAGAATTCCCGATTCAGAAGACAAAGATGGACGGATCTCTCCTGACCAATTTATTCACCAACGACCTCACCATGGATTTGATCGCGCAGGCACAGACGGGTGCTGGAGCGGTTGGTCGTAGCATCTCTGGGGGGCAGTACCTCGCGGTGATTATCGCGGCCGCGGTTCTCATCGTTCCGTTTGTCCTTGGTGGTTTCTTCGCCAAAAAGTTGCGAATGCCAACCTATGGAACGCGATTCGGTTGGGTGCTGCTTGCGATCACAGTCAGCGTCGCCGTTCTCACAAGTCGACTCCCCGGCCTTGGCGTTGACCTCAGCGGCGGAACGATTCTGGTTTACGAGGTGGATTCCAGTAAAGCGGTTGAAGCAGAGGCAGAGAGTGGAGCGGCAATCACCTCCGAAGACCTACTCGAACCTCTCACTCGTCGTATCAATCCCAGTGGTACTCAAGAAATTCAAATTCGTCCCTATGGACAGTCTCAGATCGAGATCATTGTTCCTGAGGTGAATCAGCAGGAAATTGATCGAATCAAGAGCTTGATCGAAGAAGCGGGGGTACTGCGATTTGCGATCCTCGCCAACGAGCGGCAGCATGGCCCGCAGATCAACGCAGCTAGAGAACAAGCTGCTTCAGCTAATGGTGGCATCCGAACCTCTGAAAACGTTGTTGACGCTAACGGCGACACCATTGCTTTCTGGGCAAATGTTGACCGGGAACTCGTACTTGCCGAAGACGGATCGATGATTCCTGGATCGATGCGAGTCAATGTGGGGACCGCGTTGACTCGCAATCCAAACACAGGCGAGATCATCGCAATCCCACCAGGAATCCGCGACTCGGAATCACTGACCGCCGAATGGATTGACCAGCAGGACCTTGGTGGCATTGAGACGCTGATGATTGTCGAGCCGAATGACGCGGACAACGTCACTGGTGAAGACCTCGCATTTGCGGCAAGCGTTTTTGATCAAAATGGTGCCCCCGCCGTTGCGTTTACCTTGACCGACAGCGGTTCGAGCAACTTTTTGGTGCTCACTACCACCAACGCCCCCAAGGGTAATGCAACCTCGCAACTTGGGATCGTCCTTGACGATGACCTCTTATCTGCACCGAACATTCAGTCGCCGATCAAGAAAGAAGGCCGCATCACCGGGCGATTCACTCGCGAAGAAGTTGACCGTTTGGTTCAGATCTTAAAAGCAGGGGCTCTGCCAGCAGCTCTGACGAAGCAGCCGATCGCCGAGAATACGATCGACGCAACTCTGGGTGCAGACACCATCCAAAAAGGCGTCACGGCGATTATCAGCTCACTTGCTTTAGTCCTTGTGTTCATCGCCGTTTATTATCAACGCTCGGGCTTGATAGCCTGCGTCGCACTGCTACTCAACCTTGCAATGATTTTGGCCACCATGGTGCTAATCAATCAGCCATTGACCTTGCCAGGCCTTGCTGGA
>JBMHCO010000053.1:0-117986 GCA_049889895.1 Rubripirellula sp. | reverse complement strand
AATGCGTTTGGGCTGTTCACGAAACTCACCCGCAATTTCGTAGTGTCTTGCCAGTCGATTATTCAGGTAGCTAAAGTCCGAATCGATCAGCTCAAGAATTGAACGATTGTCTGATAGTAGGTCTTCAAAAAAGAAGATCGGTTCGTACTTCATGCCACCCTCAAGTTCCGAGTCATACTGAGATGCGTAGGGTGCGGCCGGTTCAAATTCACGGCCCAGAGCGCGTGTTCCCAGCCACTGTTCGGTGAAACTTGCAGCAAACTCGCGCACCTTTGCATCTCGCCGCAGGCCTCCACCATCGATTGGACTGTTAAGCATGCGTCGAACTTGCTCAGCGAGGACGTTGTCGTCCTGTAGTCGGTTCGAATTGGCCAGGTCAAAGAGCGTCTTATCTGGCATCGAATTCCACAAAAAATAGGAAAGACGATTTGCCATCTCGTGCGAACTCAACTTTTCGGGTTCCTGCGAGTCGGGTTGGCTTTCTAGGTGAAAGAGGAACTTCGGGGAGGCCATTGCAGCTTCGAGTACCAAGGTGATCGAAGGTTCGAAACGTTCCTCTTGCGCCAATGCTATGCGAAAGAGTTCGGTGTATTCAGATAACTCGTTATCGGTTACCGGACGCCTGAACGCTCTGGGTAAAAACCGTCGCAGAATCTGCTCAGCTGCCATTTCCGGGGGAACGGATTCGCTCGGAGTACTTGTCAGTAGTCGACTGCGTGGCGAAGGGTCAAGCAGTGCGTGTGATAATGCTTCGCGAGCTGCATCAAGATATTTCTCTGCGTGGATCGGAGAAATGAAAAGTGTCTCGGATGCGTTGTCGAACCCTTCACCACCTGCGCCGTCATCCGGTAAGGCGTGTGCCGCGTTGACGTGAATCCCAAGTAAATCACGAACGGTGTTGGCATACTCGGATCGATTCAGTCTTCGTAGCGCAGGTCTCCCCGGCGTAATCCCATCATCGCAAATCGCGACTTGAATCGATTGATTGATCCAGCGAACAAGCTCTTCGCGAGTTTTCTGGGTCGGTTGTTCGCTTTCCTCAGGGGGCATCGATCGGTCATTAAGACGCTGGATGACTTTAGTCCATCCTTCTAAGTCTTTTTTGAACTCCAAATCTTCGAGCATCAATGAAATATTGACACTCGAATCACTACCATCCTGATGACAGTCGATACAGAACTGACTAAGCGTCTGCACCGAGTTTGCTTGATTTGACGAATCGTTGTCTTCCGCGGATAGTAGTCGCAGAGAGGTTACCGCAATGGTTACGGCGAGCAAAATTCTGCTGGATCGATTTAGAAGCCGGTTCATGAAATGCTCGGCAGGGATTGGATGGTTGGCGTGTCGGAAAGACCGCTGGTAGGAACCGTATTTAACCAGAAAGTGACTTGCTGTGCCTCGGCAGTTTGGCGTGTTGGATGAGAATTCGATCAAGGCATGATCCATTGGCTCAACGGAAAAACGACTCGGTAATGCATATTTCAACCCGCAGGAAAGTCGTCTTTGCCATGATTCTCCTCGGCGGTTTTCTGGTTTCTGCTGAGACGCTGCTAGGATTGTGTGGGGTTCGAAGTCCAGCGGAGATGCGTGACCCTTATCTTGGGTTTTGCACGACCTCGCCACTGTTTAATCCAACGCAAAAAGACGGTCAGGCTTTTTTTGAGACTGCAGGTTCTAAGCTCCCATATTTTAATCCTCAAAGCTTCCCGCAGGTGAAGCCGCCACGGACGCGGCGAGTCTTTTGTCTCGGCGGTTCGACAACGTTTGGTCGCCCTTACGACGATTGCACATCGTATGTTAGCTGGCTGCGAGAAAGCCTTCATGACTTGGATTCATCACATGACTGGGAAGTGATCAACGCGGGTGGGATCAGTTATGCGAGCTATCGCCTATTGAACATCGCTGAAGAGATTATCCGCTACGAACCTGATCTCCTTATCATTCACACTGGACATAATGAATTCTTAGAGAAACGCACGTATCCGCCGCAGATCACTGGTTCTACGGTTGTGACAAAAGGCGGAGCTTGGTTGTCACATTCGCGGATTGTTGGCCTTTTTGACTCACTGATTGTCACAAACGTTTTATCTTCCTTCAGCTTTCCCCGTGATGCTGATGCGAGGCGCGGATCGATTCAAGTCAATGCGGAATCCGGATTGAAGCGGGAGGTTGACACAATTCTTGATCACTCAGTCGGGCCGGACGCTTATCGTCTCGAGACGCTTCAGGTGGATCAGGTTGTGAATCATTTTGAGCAGAACTTGGTTGGCATCATCAAGCTGGCCCGGTCCGCCGGAGCGGACGTTTTGTTGGTGACACCCGTTTCAAACCTGAGTGGTTTTTCGCCCTTCAAAAGTCAGCACGCTAAACCACTGAAGACGGCAGAGGCAGAGCGTTGGGTCCAGTCTTATTTGGCATCGAAGGATGCTTATCAAAATGGTGACCTCGAGCACGCAGAGCAGATGCTTAAGTTGTGTGAGGTGATTGATTCGGAGCGTGCCGATCTTCAATACCTCAAGGGGAAACTTCATTTCGATCGAGGTGAAGTTGTTGAGTCAAAGCGATGTTTTGAGTCAGCGGTAAATTTAGATGTGTGTCCATTGCGTGCCACGAGTGATTTACAGAGAGTCGTGCGTCAGGTGGCCACGGAGTGGGATGTTCCGCTAGCTGATCTCTCGGAAACGTTGGAATCTCATTGCGAGGACACGCACGGACATACCATCCTTGGTGATGACTATTTTCTTGACCATGTTCATCCAAAAGTTTCGACACACGGCATGATTGCTGAAGCGATCTTGGAAACGATGCGCATTGCTGGTGATTTGGAATGCTCGGATGTTGAATTGGATGACGTTGTCAATCGCGTCGGTTTCAGGATCCAGCAGAGCATCGACCAATCACTACAGGCTCAGGCACTGACTAATTTGGCGCAAGTACTTAGTTGGGCTGGCAAACAGTCCGAGGCTGCGCCTCTGGCACTCAAGGCGATCGAAATTCAGGCAGAAATTGGATCCTACAATCCAGATGCATTGTTCTACGCGGCAACTCAGTATGCGGCGGTCGGGCAGGACGCTACCGCAATTAATCTGCTAGAGCAGGTGTTAGTGCTTGATGCGAATTATCACGAGGCTCGATGGCGATTGGCTGCTCTCCTGTACGATCAGGAAGAGTTCATTCGATCCATCGAGCATTACCGGATAGCTGTCGCAAGTAAGCCGGACGATGGATACCTAATACGCCAATTTGGCTTTGCTTTACTTCGAAATGGTCAGGTGGATGAGGCGAGTGCGATGTTTCGAGAATATCTTGCCATCGAACCGGGGGATACTGCTGTGAGCAACCAGTTGAACCGTCTTGAAGCAGGTTCGGTGAGTGACCAGGCGAGCGGGCCAAAGTCGTGAGCGATATGATCATGGTGGAAACAACCGATTTGTGGTAGGCGAGCGGTGCTATGGTTGTCATGATCAGCATAGTTACAGGAAGCTCTTAGGACTTTTTGCACGGGAAAGACGAAGTTGAAGATCAAGGACATTCGCCTCCTGCCGCTATACGGCGCGACTCCTGACGGTGGTTGGGATGAAAAGTTGCTAAAGGACGAAACCAACTTGCATACCTTGGTCGAGGTGATCACCGATCAAGGTGTAACGGGGCTCGGAAGCGTCTTCACCTCAGAAACGTTGGTGCGAGGAGCCGTTGAGGTTTTAAAGCCTTTTCTTATCGGTGCTTCGGCCTTGGATCCAACCGCTACAACCGAACAACTGCACCAGCAATCATTCTGGCAGGGACGCGGCGGTGCAATCACTCATGCCATCTCGGGTATCGATATCGCTTTGTGGGATATCTTGGGCAAGGTCACGGGGCAACCGATCAGCCGCCTGCTGGGGGGACGATATCGCGAGACAATCAAACCGTACGCTTCGCTACTGATGGATGATTCCGGTTGCATGATTCGAGAGTTGGAGGCGGGATTGGAGCGTGGGTTTCGAGCCTTCAAGATTGGCTGGGGGCCGTTCGGTCGCATTGATCGAAAAATGGATCGTCAAATCGTTGCGTCGGCTCGTGCTACGGTTGGTGATGAAGTTGAATTGATGGTCGACGCAGGTGGTTCCGATGCGTTTTGGCCGCACGGTTATAAGTGGGCGTTGAACACATCGAAAATGCTTGCTGACTTCAATGTCTGTTGGTTTGAAGAGCCGCTACGTCCGGATGATTTTGATGGTTACAAGCGATTGACAGCCGTGTCCACCGTTCCGATTGCCGGTTGTGAGGTTCTCACGCGACGTCAGTCATTTCTACCTTGGATTGAGCAGCAAGCGGTTGACTACGTTCAGCCCGATGTCACTAAAGTGGGTGGAATCAGCGAAGAACACCGTATCGCTGATCTCGCCGATGATCATTCTGTACTGTTTGTTCCTCATGGATGGAACACCGCGGTCGGGTTAGCCGCGGACTTGCAATTGGTCGCTGCAGCGAGGCAAGCACGTTGGGTCGAGTACTTAACCCCGGCTCATTACATCGATGACTTGCTGTTGGAGCCAATCGGGATGTCGCCATCCGGGGAGTTGTCGATTCCTAATGGACCCGGTCTGGGTATGAAATGGAACCCCGAAGGAATCGCGAGGCACACTGGCGGATTAAAATTAACGCCTTCAGTGATTTAGCGTCACGAGATTTACTGCCGCGCAGATGCGTTGAGTTGTCTGGCTAGTTGACCTGTCTGGGACTGGAGACAACGGTTCCATCTGCAAGGAAGGCATGATTAATTTTCGCGCCGAATTTTTGTGAACGCTTCTACTTGCGCTGTGAGCGCGATTTCGGTTGGTAGGCGTTCCATCGAGCTCGCTCCGTAGAACCCATCAATCTCGGGTAGGCGATTCAGGATGTAGGAGGCATCTTCTGGCATCGCGATCGGCCCTCCGTGGCAGAGGACCATGACATCAGAACGGATCGACTTTGCCGCGTCAGCGATGCCTTTGATGACCGGAACGCAGTCGCCCAGCGTGAGAGCCGTTTTCGCGCCGATGGTTCCACTCGTGGTCAATCCCATATGAGCCACAATGATGTCGGCTCCAGCTTCGGTCAGCAATTTTGCCTGACCAGCGTCAAAAGCGTAGGGTGTTGTCAGCAGATCCATTTGGTTCGCGGCAGCGATGCAATCGACTTCCAGATTGAACCCCATGCCAGTCTCTTCGAGGTTGGCACGGAACGTTCCATCGATTAGGCCCACCGTTGGAAAATTCTGGATCCCCGCGAATCCCATTTCTTTCAGTTCCTTAAGCAGGTGATCGCGAATCATGAATGGATCGGTTGCACAGACACCCGCCAGTACAGGTGTTCGCTCCACAGCAGTAAGTACCTCTCGGCCCATCTCTTTGACGATCTCATTGGCGTTTCCGTAAGGCATTAAACCCGAGAGCGAGCCGCGCCCAGCCATGCGGAAACGGCCTGAATTGTAGATCACAATCAAATCGATCTGCCCCGCTTCTTCGCATTTTGCACTGATGCCGGTTCCGGCTCCGCCGCCAATGATCGGGAGGCCTTGTGCAATTTTATCTCGGAGTCTTTTTAGGATTTCGGCTCTGGATTCAGGCATCTTGGTTGGGCACCTTTGCGTGGTGTGGACTGAAGATTCCTTGGTGGGACTAACGCAGCGAAGAGTTTAGCGTTGTAAAGTAACTGTTCCAAGGATTGCATTGGCGAGATTGAATTGATCAGATCACACGCAACGGATCGATGTGAGACCGCGCCTTGATGATCTTGGCGTGATCACTGAAGAACCTTAGCCGACTAGTTTCTCGAACTCTTGAACCAGATGCATCGAGAAACTCGGGGAATTGATCTCTTCGTCAACGCGAATGATTTTGCGATGTTCATCGGTCTTGAGTTGCGCTTCGAGTGTTTCGAAGCACGCAGCATCGGCCTCTGGGTCGTGAAAAGGTTGGCCTAGAACGGAGATTGACGAAACCCCTTTCTCGGGGATCAGCAGGGTCCAAGGAGCGTCGCCTCGATTTAGCTTCTCGGCAATCCATTTACCGATTCGGACGTTTTCGTCACGGCTGGTGCGCATCAAAGTGACTTGAGGGTTGTGTACGTGCAGCTTTCGGTTTCGATAATGATCCGGCACCGTTTCGATGCCACCGAAGTTCACCATGTCGATGGCACCGAGGCTAACGACCAAGGGGATTTTCTTTTCAATCAGGATGTCATACCGTTGGCTGCCTGCGGGCATGACGCCACCAGCAATTTCATCAGCAACCTCCGTCGCGGTGATGTCTAAGACACCGCTGATGAAATTTGACGCTGTGAGACGCTCCATTGCTCGACCGCCGGTGCCCGTTGCATGAAACACCAAGCAATCGTAGCCGGATTGCTCAAGCGACTCGCGGACGTGATTGACGCACGGCGTGGTCACGCCAAACATTGTCATTCCAACAGTGCGTTGTTCCTGACTGACTAACTGGCGATGCTCAACCATGCCAGCGATGGCGTGCGCCGCATTGCCAAGTACCGCTTTGGAGACTGCATTCAATCCCGCGACATCAACCACGGAATACATCATCGTGATGTCCGAGCAGTCAACGTAAGGTGCCGTATTGCCGCTGGCTACTGTCGAAACCATTACCTTGGGAAGACCGATTGGCAGCTCACGCAGGGCGGTCGTGATAAGAGACGTTCCACCGCTGCCGCCGATGCCAATGATTCCTGCCACCTCATTGTTAGAGACTCGCGTGGTCAAAAAACCTCGCAAAGCTTCACCCATGATTCGGATGCTGTCGCCGCGATGCGACGAGGCCGGGAGTTGTTGGTCGGCGAGAACTTGCTCCCGTGAAAAATCCGGTGTGATGGTGGGTGGTCCAAGAGTGCCCACATCAACGATTGTTACTGAGTGACCCGTGTTTCGGATCTTTTCCGCAACCCAATTTAACTCGGAGCCTTTGGTGTCAAGTGTTCCAATGGCGTAGATGGTTGGCTTCATGGTCTTTCTCGTCCAAGAAGAACGCCCCTCGTCTGAAACGAGGAGCGTCATTCGCTGTTTAAAAAAAGCGATTAGCGACCGTAGGTGCGACGGTCATTCGGGTCGCCACCGCTCATTAGGTAAGCCAAGAGATCTCGTACTTCATCACCGCTGAGTCCATCGATGAGGCCTTTGGGCATTTGCGAAATCGGTGAAGGTTTCACTGCCTCCACTTCATCGGATTCAAGGTAAATCGGTTCCGCGTTGATGTCAGCTGGGTAGACGATCACTTTTCCATCGGCCTCTGACATCAAACCTGTCAGGGATCTACCATCCGACGTGAGAACAAGGGAGGATTGATATTGGTCTGAGATGATCTTGCTTGGGTCGATGATGTGATCGATGACATAGTTCACATCAAATTTATTTCGGACACTGGTAAGATCAGGGCCAACGTTTCCTCCGAGTCCATCGAAGCGATGGCACTTACCACAGCTTGCTGCAAAGTACAGGCTTCGTCCGTTTTCAAATGAAGCCTCGCGGAAATTGGTGTGCTGCCTAGCCGAATCAAATGTCCACGCCTGCCCGGGACCTTGAATCGGTTTGATTTCAAAATCGGGGACGGGATCGAAGTTCTCGCCGGTGATTTCCTGAAGAGCCGCACGATGTTCATCGGTGCAAAGTCCCAATGCTTCCTCGCGGATGTTGCGGAGGAAGCCGGGGAAGCTTGAACCGCCCGATCCTTTTGCTGCGGCGTTCAGGAATTCGAAGTAGATTCTGCGTTGTTTTAGCGTCCAGCCGCTGCGCAGGTTTCTGAGCATCAACGCAAAGCCAATCTCGCGACTCGGTGGGTGGTTATCAAGAACGGCTTGAACGGTTCGGCCATAACCAGCGTTTCGAGAGGCGAGCTCTGACCAGTCGGGGATTTGAGGTTCTCCTCGGTTTGCGATCAGTTGCGTAGCTGGCTCGATCACACCGGTATCATTAAGTGCAACAAGTAACCGGATCGCTTCGGTGTTGATGTCGCCATCGTCACTTGGGAAAACGCCATGAACTTGAGCGATGGTTTGTTCACGTTGTTCCGGATTGAGTTTCCCGAGCCGAAGGATGCTGAGGCCATGAGCACGGAACCAACCTAGCACCTGCTGACGAGAGAGGTCGTTGAGTTGGAGTTTGCTGAGGCTTGATACAACCTTTGGTTGAAGTTCTGTCTTTCCGGTTCTAGCAATAGCTACTGCGCCGGTGATTCGTGTTTGTGCATCGAGGGAGCTTAGGACTTGCTCGGCCCAAAGTGCGGTGTCCTGTGACTCCAAGGCTACTCGTGCCGCTGACCGGAGGAACCGGTCTTCGCTTGAGAGGCTTTCCAGTGCCAAAGCAACCGCTTTTTGTGCGTCGGCACCTTGGAGTGTGGTGCCATGGAATTTTTCCAAGGCTTGCCGTTTTGAGCGTGCTAGAGCGGTTGCTTCACTCATTTGGTTTGGCTTCATGGGTGCGGTTGACTCATCACCGTTGTATCGAATGCGGTAAAGCGCAGACTTGGCTCCGCGGCCTCCGATGGTGAAGTAAAAGTGACCGTCATCGCCCACCACTGCATCGGTGACAGGAAGCGGTGCTCCTGTGGCAAACGGCTCGCTGACTCCGCGGTAGCCTGCACCGTTTGGTTCCATGTGAATGGCGTAGATGGTGCCGAAAGTCCAGTCGAGTGCGTAGATTGCGTTCTGATATTTCGCGGGGAACTTCGCACCGATCCCTGACGCGACTCCAGTCGGCGAGCCGGGGCCAATTTCAACGACAGGTGGAAGGCTATCTTCGTAATAAGTTGGCCATTTGCCGGTACCACTTCGCCAACCGTAATCGCCTCCGCTAACAACCTGGCAAATACGAGTGGGGCGGTACCATGGCGATCCCATATCCCATTCCATATCGGCGTCATAGGTGAAGAGATCGCCCAGAGGATTCAATGCGATGTCGTATTGATTTCGGAAGCCAATGCAAACCAGTTCTTGCTCCAATGTCTCGGGGTTCAGTTTCGTGACCCAACCACCGGGGGCAAGTTTTCCCCGGGCGTGCCCATTAGCGTCCCACATTCGAGGCAAAAGGAGATCCTCTTGCCAATTCAGGACATTGGATTTTGAAACTTCAGCCAAAGGTGCATGATTACCACCGTCCATGTAGATGCCCGTGCCGTCCTCGGTCAGAATGACCGCGTGGTTGCCGTGCTCACCGCCCCCAGTCTGACTCGGGATGACGACTGCTGTGTCGAGTTTGCCATCACCACTCGCATCGGTGATGCGATAGAGGTTCCCACCGTTCTTGTGAAACCAAAGAGAGTCGAAGGCCCAAAGTAAGCCTTGGGCACCACTGATTCGTTCCTCACGCCCCGGCATTTTCACATCCAGAGCTTCAATGGCGACACGAGGCCCCTCATCGGTTTCTTGCACTTGGAGTAATACTGCGCCTTTGCCCGCTTGGTCGCAAGCGATCAATCTGCCGTCACCCATCTTTGATAAGGCGACCCATGAGCCATGTTCGTTGCTGTCGACTTCATGCACGAGGTCAATGGTGAAACCTGCGGGCAGCGAGATGTCTTCGGCTGCAATTACCCCTGCGCCTTGACCACTCTGACCGGGAATTCCCCAAGGACTAGCTCCTAACCGGTTTACCGCCTTGAGCTTACCATTCCAAGTGAGTGAGGTTGCATCGGGTTTGAACCACTCGGGCGATGGCGCATCAGCAGCCGATTGCCATGACTCGTCAGAACTAACCGTTGTGGATTTGCCGTCACCGTGATCGACCACGAGTTTAAAGACAAACGCAGCAACACCGCCGTCGTTCTTCGCTCGAACTGCAAAGGTGTTTTTGCCAACGCTGAGAGCCTTTGTGATGTCCGCCAACAATGGGCTCTCCCATTGATCGCTGCTGTGGATCTCTTTGCCATTGATCCAAAGCTGCATGTGGTTATCGCACGTGGTGTAGATTTTCGCAGACTTGATGGATCCTTTCAGATCAACATCTTTGCGTAGGTGCAGGATCTGTCCGTCCGTTGAGCCCTTCGCATCCCAGATCCAATTTGGGGCTGAAGGTTTCGTTAGCCATGCTTTTTCTTTGATTGATTTGATCTGTGCGTTTGCGATCTGTGAAGCGGTTGCCAATAGCAACAGGCTTCCTGTAATCATCCAGCGAGATGCTCGCATCTTCATGGGGGTCCGTTCCGGTGAGTGGGAATTGATTTGATGATTGTGTTTTGTTGCGTCAACTCGCGAAGTAAACGCTGGGGGTGACGTTATTGCTCGACTTGCCTCGTTGAGCCTCCGTGTCTTCAACGAATGATCACGTTGCAAGTCTAACGCCCTCACTAGGATGGTGTTCCTTGCTCGGGATCAAAATCTTAACGGGAATGGCGGCCAAAGTGTTAGCATTTTGCCAGAATGAAGGTTTATGGATTGGTCAGAAGGATGATCCGGCAGGACGTGCGTCAAAAAATGCACCTTGTTATCGAAACGTGTCTTGAGTTCGCATAAACTGAAGAGGTAAAGGCTAACCGGAGAAAGCTCCATTTTTCTGTCACCCACGACGCCGAAAAGTCATCATGTTGCGAACTGATCTGAATACTTTTCGTTTATTAACTAGGCGACTTTCACCAGCGTTTCTGGGCGTGACGCTACTCTTCTCTTTAGTATCAAGCGGTTTCAGCGGTTTTCGAGTGTGGGCGGTGGAGCCAGCGAAGCAGTCGGATGAGCCGATCACGTTTGAGCGACATATCCGACCTATTCTTAAGGCGCACTGTTTCCATTGTCACGGTGAAGCTGGCGTGGTGGAGGGCGAACTCGATGTGCGATTGCGGAAATGGTTGATTCGCGGCGGGGAGTCTGGGGAGGCAATTGTCCCAGGGGATCCCGACAACTCGCTTCTCCTTGAGAGGGTGGAGGCTGGAGAAATGCCTCCGGGTGAGGAACCGGTTTCCGTTGAGGAAGTCTCACTTCTTAAACAGTGGATTCATACTGGTGCTGTAACCGCCCGAGCAGAACCTGATTCACTTGATAGTGGCGACTATCTAACAGAGGAAGAACGTAGCTACTGGGCATTCCAACCGGTCACCAGACCGGTGGTTCCTCAAGCCATTATGCGAGACGTGCCTCCGTCGAGTTCCGAGGTTGAGGTTAATAAAGACCGTTTCGCTGCTTCTTCACAGCATGTGGTCAATCCAATTGATGCGTTTGTCCTTCGTAAGCTCAATGAAAATGAACTTGGTTTTTCTCCCAAAGCTGATCGACACACGTTGGTGCGCCGCCTCGCACTGGATCTTTGGGGGCTACCTCCAGCAAAAGAGTTGGTAGAGCAATTTGTTGCTGACCAGAAACCCAATGCGTACCAACGCTTAGTCAATCGACTACTTGCGTCTCCAGAATATGGTGAAAGATGGGGAAGGCATTGGCTGGATGTCGCAGGGTACGCTGATTCGGATGGCTATACGGATCGAGATGTAGAACGGGAGTTCGCTTACTTCTATCGCGATTATGTGGTTGATAGTTTGAATGCGGATATTGGGTTTGATCGATTTGTCCGCGAGCAGCTTGCCGGCGATGAGTTGTTGGAGAGGCAGTCTGATGGCGACGATCTTTCAGCCGCTAATGTTGCGAAGCTTGCGGCTACCGGTTTCTTACGAATGGCACCCGATGGAACCTCTACCGGTGGAGTGGATCGAGCAGAGGCCGCGAATCAGAATGTTGCGGATACCATTCAGATCATGAGCTCCGCATTTCTCGGCTTAACTGTAGGGTGTGCTCGATGTCACGATCATCGTTACGACCCGATTAGTCAGGCAGATTACTATCGGATGCGTGCCATCTTTGAGCCTGCATTGGATCCGAAACAATGGAAGACGCCCGCTCAGCGAAGAGTCTCTCTCTACACAAAAGCGGATCGTGAATTGCGAAGCCAGATCGAGGAGAAGGCGAAAGCCGCCGAAAAGGCACGATTGGATCGCCAGAGTGAGCACATCCAGAGAACGCTTTACGAAGAACTTTTGGTTGTGCCGGACGCGATGCGAGAGTCCCTGAGAAGTGCCTACGATACGGAGAAGGCAAAACGCACAGAGGATCAAGTTGCTTTGCTCGAGGAATATCCAAGTGTTGGTAACATCACAACCGGATCTCTTTATCTCTATGCGGAGCAAAGGGCACGACGAGCGGGTGATATCGAGAAAGCTGCAAAAGCCAAAGAATTGGAGTTCATGCGTAACGCGACGCTTGATCGTGCAGCTTCGCTTGCTGATCCAGAAAAGGATGTGCTTAGAGAACTACTGGCAACAGCGAGTGATTCTTGGAGTGATGAGCAGAAGGAGACGGCAAAGCGTTTTGAGGCTTTCCTTGTGTCAGCTGAGAACCTAGGTGACTTTGACGCTGAAGGCAAAAAAGTGTTGGACGAGTATCGGCAAGCTGCTGAGAAATGTCGTGCTACGGATGCAAAGACTGAGCTTGCGAAGATGCTCGATGAGATCAAGGAGATTCGTGCGACTGCACCCAAAGAAAATTTTGTGAGGGTGATTCAAGAACCCGCTGGTCACCTGCCCGCAACGCATCTTTTTGTGCGAGGTGATCATCAGCAACCAGATCGAGTCATGGAGCCGAATGAATTGTCCGTGTTGCAGGCCGAGGATCATGTTGCGATTTCCGCAGATGATCCGTCGTTGCCAACCACCGGCCGGAGACTTGCCTACGCAAAACACTTGACCAGTGGACGCCATCCTCTGTTGGCTCGAGTGATCGTCAATCGGATGTGGATGCACCATTTTGGTCGCGGGATTGTTTCAACACCGGGGGATTTTGGAATGCTTGGCGCAGACCCAACGCATCCAGAATTGCTCGATTGGCTCGCCAGTGAGCTGATGAATTCAGATTGGTCTCTGAAGCACCTTCATCGATTGATTCTTTTGTCCGGAACGTATCAGCAACGATCGCTGCGAACATCAGAACTGGATGAAAAAGATCCTGATAATCGGCTACTCGGCCGCATGTCGGTTCGGCGATTGGAATCAGAAGCGGTTCGGGACTCGATGCTTTGGATTAGTGATGAATTGGTTCCTGAGCTTTTCGGGCCACCGGTTTCAGTGAAAGAAGATTCGGTTGGGCAAATCGTTGTTGGAAAAGAGATGCTTGACGGGGAGCGGAAGCCGACCGGTGGTGACAACGCAACGAAGAATGCTTTCCGCCGAAGTCTATACATTCAGGTTCGTCGGAGCCGTCCGCTGGCGGTACTTGAGACGTTTGATCTTCCAATTGTTTCGCCGAATTGCGAATTGCGGGTCGCGTCCAACGTAGCGACACAGTCTTTAATGATGATGAATAGTCAGTTTGCCATCGATCGTGCTTCGCAACTTTCGCTGCGTTTGCTCAGCAAGTCAGATGACCTGCCGAAACAGATTGAAGATGCTTGGTGGAGATGCTTCAGTCGTCCCATTGGTTCGGATGACCTACAGATGATGACTGATTTTGTGCTTGAGCAGACCAAGGCTTTTGCTTCGATGGATCCGAAGCGTTCTGAAAGTGAAAATCAGATACTGGCACTAGCTAGCGCATGTCAGGCAATGATGAGCGCCAACGCTTTTCTCTATGTGGATTAGCTGAATCACCACTCCACCTAAGTAAGGCAGTGTGGGAATTATGGGGCTTTTGAACTAGTTCAATGAGTTTGCGTGCAGAAAAAGAGACAATGTCAAAACGGCAGCTGAAAAGAAAGCAGCACGCCGCAGAAGGAAAAATGTCATACGAGGTATCGTCGGAATGAAGCGATCGCAATGGATAAGCAATGATTCCGTAAGCGGGAATACTCTGTGCGCCGGTGAAAGCTCGCAATCGAGCCGGCGGCATTTTCTCTCCCGTTCCTTGCTTGCGACGGGGCCTTGGGCGCTGGCCAATCTGTTAGCTTCTGAAACTCTGGCAGAGGTTAAAAAGCCGAATCTCGAAAAACAGAATTTCGATCTCGCGCCCAAACCCGTGCATCATCCGCCCAAGGCAAAGGCGATGATCTCGATGTTCATGCAGGGTGGGCCAAGTCAGATGGACCTCCTTGATCCTAAGCCTTTGCTCAACGAGCTTCATATGCAGAAGTTTCCGGGCAAGATCAAATACGACAACGCAGCTCAGGCGAGTTCAAAGGTGTTTGGTTCGCCTTGGAAGTTTCAAAAGTATGGTGAGCATGGGACGGATGTTTCGGAGTTGCTGCCGCATTTCTCAACCATTGTTGATGATGCTTTAGTGATCCGTTCGATGCATACGGGGGTAAATAATCATGGGCAGTCGATCCATGCGATGAACAATGGGCGACCGATGCAGGGGCGTCCTGCCTTGGGAAGTTGGTTGGCTTATGGGCTTGGCACCGAGAGTGAGAGTCTGCCAGCGTACGTTGCGATGACTGACCCGGGCGGGTTGCCCGTCGAAGGTGTCCTCAACTGGTCAAACGGTTGGCTGCCGTCTCTCTATCAGGGAACGGTGATTCGACCGGTCGAGCCAAGGATATTGAATTTGCAGCCCCCTTCGGTGATGAGGGGCGAGGTGCAGAAGCAGTATCTCAATCTCTTATCAAAGCTGAACCGAGAGCACGCCGCTCAACGCCCCGGTGAACACGAGTTGCAGGCACGGATTTCCAACTATGAGCTCGCGGAAAAGATGCAGTTCTCTGCCGAAGAAGCGACGGATTTAAGTCGCGAATCGAAAGAGACAAGAGAGATGTATGGTTTGGACGATGACGCCACTCGTGAATTTGGTGAGCGTTGCTTGATCGCACGGAGGTTGATCGAACGCGGTGTTCGTTTCGTGCAATTGTTCACCAAAAATCAATATTGGGACCATCATGGTGGGATCGTGAAAGCGTTGCCCAGATCGTCTAAGAAAATCGATAAGCCCGCCGCGGCGTTGGTGCGAGATTTGAAGCAACGCGGTTTGTTGGAGACGACGGTTGTTCACTGGGGCGGCGAGATGGGGCGTCTGCCCGTGATACAGAACGAGGCCAATATCGGGCGAGACCACAATACATATGGCTTCACTCAGTGGGTTGCTGGCGGTGGCTTTCGCAGTGGGATGCACGGTGCAACAGATGAGTTTGGTCATCATGCGATCGAGGGTATCGTGAATCACTATGACTATCACGCGACGTTGCTGCACCTCTTTGGCCTCGATGCCAACAAGCTCATTTACGAGCAAAACGCTCGTGAGCAGTCATTGTTGGATGGCCAACCCGGAAAAGTTCTGGGTGAACTTTTGGCTTAGACCATTGCCTAGTCTAGAGATGGGGCGGTGGGGACGCGTGGTGCGTCTTTCGGCCGGTGTGGGAGAACATTGCCCCGCATGGGAGAACACTGAGTGCAGTGGATTTTAAGTTAACCTCTATTTCTGTAACACTTCACGTGCTTGTGAGTTGGTAGACTGTTACGCTCGAGGCGTTCGATCCGTGCGATCGCTTTGTGGTAGGTGTCGTCTTGTTGCAGGAGTGCTGAACGTGCGTGTGATTGCCTTGTTACTGATTCTGCTTTCGGTTCAAGCTGGCGGAGGGTTGTTCGCGCAGGAGGCTCCTGATCCGGTTTTCTCTGGTCCTCAGGCCGGTGAGTCACTACCGCCACTACCGGTCGAAATCCTGACGGGTGAAGAGGCAGGGGAAAAGGTCGACTTGCTGGAGAGGTTTGACGGTAAGCCGAGTGTGATCTTTTTTATCCATCAGTTGACGCGTCCCGGATTTGGTTTGATGCGAACCATCTCAGATTTTGCCTCGAATCGAACGCTCGTTCCGAGTGACAATCGCGAGGCAGATGCATCCCGGGAAAAACTGCCCGTCGCTGTGGTTTTCTTGACCGCAGATAAGACTGAAACGATTCAGTGGGCTGGTAATGTCAAACGCCTCTTCAATGAATCGGTGCTCTACGGGGTTTCACCCGATGGGATTGAAGGGCCCGGAGCTTTTGGTCTGAACCGAAATGTGACCTTAACAGTTTTAGTTTGCGATCAATCCAAAGTGGTAAAAAACTTTGCCTTGGTTCAACCGCAACTTCAGGCTGATGGCTCCGCGATGCTAGAGGCGATTGTTAAGGTGACCGGTGGCGGCGAGGTTCCCATTCTTGATCAATTAGTGTCGGATGGTCGAGGCATGATGCGTCAGCGTCCTGATGCAGACCCTTCGATGCAGCGTCGCTCGGCCGGAGATGCACCCGCACGTTCAGCGGACCGGTCAGGCGAAGCTCAGGGTCGTGATGGGATGACCCCTGAACTTACCAGCCAGTTGCGAGGATTGATCTCAAAGACAGCGGACGAGTCGCAGGTCAAGCAACGTGCCGAGGAGATTGAACGCTATCTTGAAGAGCATCCAGAGGGGAAGAAAGAAATCGCTCGGATAGTCAATACCATTATCGGTGCCGGGAAATTAGAGAATTACGGCACCCCTGCCGCGCAACGTGTTTTAACACGATGGAAAGACAAGTATCGTGAGTTTGCTCCGCGCGTGAATCGGAGTGAAACTTCGGCGGAAAAACAACCGAGCAGGGACTGAGAACGTGTTGGGCTTGTGGTTGATCGATAGAAGATTTAGTTGGCACAGCGGTCGTGCAGCGCACACGGATTCTGTGCTCGGTTCGTTGGTCGGCAACCGACTCATCTGTGCCTTTTTGTTATCAATAGCATGCTTAAGTTTTTCAAGTGACGCGGTCTTTGCGAAGTCCTTCGAACGAATCATTACACCTGTCTTAACCAAGGCGGGTTGCAATCGTGGGTCATGTCACGGCGCCGCGGCAGGACGTGGCGGTTTCCATCTATCGCTTTACGGCAGTGATCCTGAAGCTGATTATCGTGAAATTGTCTTTCAATTCGGCGGGCGTCGACTTAATCGTCGCAATCCGGAAAGAAGTTTATTGCTTCTGAAAGCCACTGAGACCATCGAGCATGGTGGTGGGCAGCGGTTGATTGCGGATGGCGAGGGAGCGCAGAGAATCATCCGTTGGGTAAAAGATGGCGCATACTGGCATCAGTCATCTCCAAGTTCTCAAGTAACGGGCGGTTCTGAAGACTCAGCTGACCCGCGGACCGAAAATCATAACTTGAAACCTGCCGGACTTCGTGAGGTCAAGGTGAGCCCATCAACGGTGGTGTTGCCGTCGGTTGGGGCTGCTTTCGATTTAGATGTTCAGGCATTCTTTAATGACGGTACCCGAGAGAATGTTACCGAGTGGACCGTGTTTGATCCGGATGATCAGGCGGCATTAGAGGTAGACAAGAAGTCCTCGAGGGTGACCGCATTGCGTCCGGGTCGGCATCTGTTGATCGCAAGGTACTTGAATCGAGTGACACCTGTTGAGGTGTTGGTGCCATTTTCTTCAGGAGGTTCTAGTCCGCAGGCATCAGGTGCTACCACCTCGCGGGGCGTTAATGCAAATGATGGTGATCCTGCAACTCGAAGTTCGACGACTCAACTTGCAGCCGATCAGATCATCGACTCCCACGTCGATCGACGACTCCAAGTTCTGGGGCTACCTGCGTCCCCAATGTGTGATGACATGACTTTCATCCGTAGGTGTTGTCTTGGTTTGGTGGGCCGTTTACCCGATGCGCAGGAGTTGGATGAGTATTTGCGGCAACCTGCCACCATGAGAAGGGACTGGTTGATTGAAACGCTGCTGGAATCGGATTCATTCAATCGGTACTGGACGCTGCAGCTCGCGAAGTTGTTTCGACTTCGTTCACTGCCCAACTCAGAGATTGCATTGGCGAAGTACCATGCCTGGATCAGCGAGCAACTTGAAAGTCGTGTCGGTTATGATCGAATGGTCAAAGCGCTGTTAACCGCACGCGGCGACGTTTTGGAGATTGGTGCGGCCAATTTCCTACGCACTGCAAGTGGTCCTCGCGAGCGAGCCGAGCTGGTGAGTGAAGTCTTGATGGGAAGTCGACTGCGTTGTGCTAACTGTCATGACCATCCTCTCGACCAATGGACTCAGGATGATTACCACGGTCTCGCTGCGATCCTCGCGACGATCAATGTGGGGCAGCAAATCAAGGATCAACCCGATGGACGGGTAACTCATCCCAAAACAGGGCAGGACGCTTTGCCGAAGCTGCCAGCGAGGGATTATCTCAAACATCAGACAAGAGTTGCGAGTGATGCGTTGGAGTCGCTCACCGAGCCGACGGTGAGTGACTCGTTGGTGGAGTGGTTGTTGGATCATGAGAATCCATATTTCGCCAAAGCGATTGTGAATCGCCTTTGGAAATCGATGATGGGGCGTGGCTTGGTGGAGCCGGTCGATGACTTTCGACTAACCAACCCGCCCACGCATCCGGCACTATTGGAGCAAGTAACTCAACACTTCATTGGTTCCGGTTACGATCTTCGAGCAACACTTCGGTTAATCGCTAGGAGTCAGGCGTACCAGCGAAGCTCTGCATCGACACCAAGTAATGAAGCGGATCAACTTTTCTATTCGCACCACTACGCCCGAGAATTGGAGCCCGAGGTGCTATCCGACGCCATCTCTGATGTCCTCGCTGTCTCGATTGCTTACGGAGACCTTCCGCTGGGTACACGAGCTGTCGACTTGGTGCATCCACAGGTTGACTCTCGTGCTTTGGATGTGTTGGGGCGCTGTTCTCGGGAAGGTTCTTGCGAGTCCGGTGGTGAATCAAGTAGTCGCGGTTTAAGTGCCAAGTTGTTCCTGTTGAATGGTGAGTTCATTAACAAACGGCTGGAGGTGAAGGAGGGACGGCTTGCGAGGTTGTTGGAACAAGGTTCTTCTCCTGAGGAGATCGTAAAAGTGTTTTATCAGGCAGCCTTGCAGCGTTCTCCCGGTTCGAGGGAACTCGACTTCTGGAAGACGCAACTGGATGATCTCCCCGAGAGTGACTATCGAGAATTTCTCGGTGATTTTGTGTGGAGTTTGATTGCCTCCCGCGAGTTTACTCACATAGATTAACCGAGAGCTAAAGAGGAAAGTCATTTGTTGAACCACACCCGTTTGAACTTCATGCATCGAGAAAGATCAAGATCCTTCAGTTTTCGCTCCGAAGCCTCGCGGTCCGTGTGGTCGAGTTCTAACTTACGCTCGACGACGCAGCGTGCGTTTGATCGTCGTGACTTTATCCGTTTGGGATCACTCTCTGCTTGCGGCCTAGCATTGGGCTGTTCAGGCGGTTTTGGGCTTGCGGATTGGTTGAAGTTGCAGCGACTTCAAGCAGCACAGCGGACTGGTGTCACGACTTTGGCGTCCAACGGCGGTAGGCCACCGGCTAAATCTTGTATCTTGATTTGGTTGGATGGCGGCCCGAGTCATCTCGAAACGTTTGATCCCAAGCCGGATGCACCCCGAGAGGTGCGTGGCCCTCTCGGGGCAATTTCAACATCCATTCCCGGAATTCGTCTTGGCGAGTGTCTACCGAAGACGGCGGAGGTGATGGATCAGGTTGCGTTGATTCGCTCGGTCACTTCACCGCTCGGCGAGCATCAGTTTGGCACTCATTACATGATGACGGGATACCAGCCGACTCCCGTTCTCGATTATCCAGCCTTCGGAGCGGTTGTTTCGCACGCGCAGACGGCTCCGAGCGTTTTGCCAAAGAACATCGCGGTTCCGCAATTTCAAGTGGGTGGTGCGGGGATGACCGGAGGTGGTTTTCTGCCGCCCCATCATCAACCATTTTCCGTGGGTGGCGATCCTGCTAAGACAGATTTTCAAGTCAGTGATTTGGACTTCTATCCCGGGCTCGGCAAAGAGCGTATCGATCGGCGGATGGCGTTTGTGCAATCTCTGAATCAGATGCGAGATATTAGGCTGCAGGAACAGGTTCTGGAGGGTCAGGTGCTACTGGATCATGCTTCAAGGAGCGACCAGCGGCACTCCTCGCAATTGGCGGACCGATTGAAGACTTCGAGAACAACATCACATCCTGGGGGCTCAATGGATGGGGCCCAGAACCCCGGTATCGATCCCGACCTGCGGAAGGCTTACGACTTGATGACTTCCCGCGATGCCAAAGCCGCGTTTGAAATTCAACGGGAATCCGATGCTGTTCGGCAGGCTTACGGTCCTAAGACGGTGGGGCAATGCTGCTTGCTTGCGAGACGCTTGGTGGAACGCGGCGTCCCGTTCGTAACGGTAAACCATAAAGGTTGGGACACTCATAATCAGCTCGTCACTCGGCTCAAGGATGGCTTTGCAGGGGCGCGAACACCCGTCGGCTTGATTCCATCACTCGATCAGGCGCTCGGCGCGCTGATTGTCGATCTTGGGCAACGTGGGATGCTTGATGAAACTCTTGTGGTGGTGATGGGCGAATTTGGTCGGACACCCAAGTTGAATACGGCCGGGGGACGCGATCATTGGCCTCGCGTCTTTAGCGTCTTGATGGCCGGGGGTGGGATTCAGGGAGGTCAAGTGGTTGGGAGCAGCGATCCCATCGGTGAGTCGCCGGCAGATCGTCCGGTGACCCCATCGGATCTTGCGGCGACGATTTACTCGCGTCTTGGGATTGATCCGAGCACCGAGATACATACTCCCGATGGACGCCCCGTGCGTCTGACTCCTGACGGAGCTGAGGTGATTTCTGAACTTATTTAAATCGTAAGACTGATTTGAACCCGGAGTCTGATAGTTGATTACTCGGTGTTCACTCTTTTCAGCTCTCCATCGCACAGCCAATCAGAAGTATCACTCGCATCAATGCTCTGAGTCCACCATGTCATTCAACGTTGCGGCAGGGAACTTGGCTTGCGCCACTCGAGATCCCCGATAGATTGTGGTGGAGATTGAAGAGACGATTGCTGGGCTTTTGTTGCGGTTCCGCTTGGCACGACGTTTGGGGAACTCTGAGAAGACGACATCGCGAAATTTCCCGCGTGATCAGGAAAGGTTTCGATGTAGTTCGCGTGTACCGGTTGGCTGGATTCCCATTGCGTTGCGATGGTCTGTGATTGAGGATCGCGGAGATTAGAGGATTGAATCAAAGCATTGGGGCTCGAAGTTGAAGCAGAGACTTGGGTCAGATCAGTTGCTGGCAGACCATGGTCATATCCCAAAGGCGGAGACATACTTGACCGTGGGCCAAAACTCTCTGGCCAAACCCCATCATTGGATTTCTGGTTTGAAGGTGTTTCAAATACGCTGGGAATTGGTGCCGGAAGCGTTTTGCTTGCAGGTTGATTCGCCGGTGATACTGGCGTAACACCAGTATCCGGTGTGTTGCCCGGCTGTGTCACCGAACCGTAATAGGATCCTGTAGCAGGCGGAGCGACTCGAGTTTGTCCCAGGAAAGGAAATAGACTGCCGTTTGCTGATCCAGTCGGTCTGCTGCCGATCGGTTGGGGAGGACCGTATTGGCATCCAGCGGAGTTAAAAACTAACAAGACGCACGCCAGCCCTAGGGTTGCGGTGATGTGACGCAAGCTTTGTTCATTCGCGGACCGGGTAGCCATTATCAGCCTCGTTGGCGAGCGATGAGATGGTGGGGTTCTGTGATTGACGCTTGGATGCCAGTTCAGCTGCGTTCTCATTTGATCCGTGTTCGCCGTCATGGATCACCTTGTTCGAGTCGCCCCTGAATCATTTCTTTAGCAAATCTCTTCAAATAACCGAAAGTCCATTGCCCAAACGGCCCGCTTAGCTAGCAACAGTGGGGCGAGTGCAGGTTGTAGTGGTTCTAACAAAGGATTTGGCTGTAGCGTTGGTCCGGGATGAGCCGATGATACGACTTGAGCGGATGAGCGTTCGTGGAGATCCGCTACAGGTATGCGATGAAATTCTGGCCCAAACAAAGGTGTTCGCTAATGCGACGCTACTTGAATTTTAGATCTTTGTCTCTCTCTGCCATGCTCGCGTGCAGCAGTCTGTACGCTCAGCAGGCGGATGGTCCCAGTATCCGGACACTTGAGGTTCCCGCGTCTCAGGCAAAGTCGATTGCGACCGCTCTGAGTATGGAATACCGCGAGATACCAGAGATTCAGGTTGCAGCGGACGCAAAGGGTGCCCAATTAGTCGTGATGGCTCCGGCTGAGTCGCAGGCGATGATTGCTGCCAAGGTACAGCGGCTCCTTGCGAGTAGCGAAACGGGAACCGCATCGCAGCTTCAGCCACTGAGTCGATCACTGCAGCACATTTCTTGGAGCGATTTCGAGAAAGGACTTACCGCGTTGGCGGGCGATCAGACCACGGTGACTACCTCCGCACGAGGCCAGCGTGCAGTTTACCAGTTCAAGGGAGAGTTGCTCGGCGGGACGACGGTTCAGGTCAATCGAGCGCTCAACACGATCACGGTGATGTCACCCTCTTCGTCGATCGGTGGTTGGGAGCGTTTGCTCGGCACCTTTGATCATCCCGAGACACTCTCTGCCGAGACGATGGAGCTTGTTCGACTGGTGCACGCCGAGCCCGCCCCAATCCAGAGAGCGATCCGCTTGATGGGCGGACTTTCACAGCCGGAAGTTGACCCTGCACCGCCCGAAATATTCAGGCAGGCTGCTTTTCAAGAAGGTGTGCAGGTTGAGGCGACTTTACCACTCGCCAATCAAGAAGGACTCGATGGAGACTTCAGCGTATCCGGCGATGAGGGCGGAGCCGGAGTTATCGGTGATACACAAATACAATTCGTTCCTGAGCTCGGGACAATCATCATTCGCGGTGCGAAACGTGACGTGCAGCGCGTGATGGATGTTATCAAGGAGATCGAGGAGCAGAGTGAGGTCACGAAGCCAGATGTGCAGGTTGTGGACCTCAAGCATGCTGACGCCAACGCCGTTGCTGATCTTCTCGAAGAACTTTACCAAGACGTACTTTCGGCACGTCAGGGCGAGGTGAGTATCACATCACTCGACTCACCCAACGCATTACTGCTGATTGGTCGCAAGGAAGCGATCGCGGGCGTGATGGAGTTGGTAGAGAAGCTCGATCAGCCTATTGATAACGCCACGTTGCTTCGCGTCTTCAGACTACAAAATGCTTCGGCCGTGGATGCCGAGCAGACGGTACGTGATTTCTTTACCGATCGACCTGGTTCCGGAGACGATGTTCGACCCGCTCTTGGTCCTCGCGTACGAATTCTCGCCGATTATCGTACCAATTCGTTAATCATTAGTGCTGCCCCACGCGACCTTGACGCGGCTACCAATTTGATCAACGAATTGGACGTGGAGCATATCACTGCATCGAGCCAAATCAAAATCTTTTCACTCAATCACGCAATCGCGGAAGACCTCGCGCCGGTGCTGCAAGAAGCAATCAATGGAGATGGAGAGGGAGGAAGTGATAATCTGACCGCTCCATCCACATCACTGTCGATCGTGTCGGTTGATTCGCGAAACAAGGAGCTGATTGACTCAGGTGTCCTCGCTGGTGCGGTTGTCACCGCGGATAGTGGCGGCAACGCCATTGTTGTTCGCGCACCGGCTGCCAGCATGGCACTAATCGGAGAGCTCATCCGTCAATTGGACAAGGCACCCGGGATCGAATCACTCGTTAAAGTGTTCACGATCGAGAACGGCGATGCCCTGCAGTTAACGACCGCTCTGCAGACTCTCTTCGGTGACGATTCGGCGACGCAGGGCACGAGTGTTGGGGTTGGTAATCTACCTTCTTCGACCGCGGCAAGCGAAAGCTCGCTGGTTCCACTTCGTTTCACGACCGATCAGCGAACCAACAGTATCATCGTCAGCGGTGGTGCCAATGATCTCGACGTGGTTGAAAGTATTCTTTTGAGACTCGATAGCGAAGGCTTTGCCGATCGAATCACCGAAGTGATTTGGCTTCGCCACCAGACCGCGACCGATGTTGCAACAGCCATTCAAACCTATGTCCAGCAGCGAACGCAGACCGTCAACACCATCCAGCAGTTTCAGCAGGGACTTGGACCGTTTGATTTGCCCGATCGTGATTTGATCGTCGTTGCTGAACCGGTTAGCAATAGCGTTCTGCTGAGTGTTTCGCCCCGCATGTACGAAGACGTTCGCCGGATGATCGACCAGCTCGATCGACGTCCACCGATGGTTCTTATCAAGGTGATGATCGCCGAAGTACGTTTGGATGACACGTTTGAAATCGGTGGTGAATTAGGTCTGCAGGATTCATTGCTCTACGATCGCGGAATCGCAGCCGATGCCGTCACTCGGGCAACGGCCGGTGGGAACAATAACTTGGCCACTCGCGGTGTCTCCAGTTTTGGCGTGGGACAGATCAACCAAAGCCTCGGTTATGGTGGATTTGTACTCAGTGCAGCTAGCGATTCGGTGAGCCTGCTGCTGCGAACGTTGCAAGACGCATCGCGACTGCAGATCCTTAGCCGTCCTCAGATCATGACGATGGACAACACTGAAGGGTTCGTGCAGGTTGGTCGACTGATCGCACGAGTCACCGGTGTGATCAACAATGGACTCCAAGGATCACAGGTGGTCACCGAGGATTCAGAGGTTGGGCTCATCATGAGCGTGCGTCCTCGAGTGGGGGCGGATGGATTGATCATCATGGATGTTGATGCAACGCGATCGGCACGGGATGATAACAACGGTACCACTGTACCAACTGGATCCGGTAATGAAACCGTTTTGATCAACGACATCATTCAAACCACAGCCCAAAGTGTGGTTGCAGCTTACAGCGGGCAGACAGTCATCTTTGGTGGTTTGATCCAGAAAGAGCGAACCGCTGCTAGCAGTCGTGTTCCTTACATCGCGGACATTCCACTTCTCGGGAACTTCTTCAAGTATGACCGGGAGACGGAAGTCCGATCGGAATTGCTCGTCTTTTTGACCCCGATGCTTGTCACTGGCGAGGAAGACCTTGATTACGTCAAGCAAGTCGAGTCAAGTCGAATGAGTTGGTGTCTAGCTGATGTGGTCGAAGCACATGGTGATGTTGGAATGAGTGGTGGCTACGGTCTCTGGGGACCAGCCGTTGGCTCAACCATCTATCCGGACTTGCAACCAACTGTTGATGACCTCCGCAAACGACCTTCACCGGAGGCACAGGTTTTCCCAGGCGAGGGTTACCCCACGCCGACCGCGTACCCTCACACCGATGAATACAATCAGTACCTCAACGGCGATCGAAGCAAGGCACCGAGCGTGATCAATCAGGCGGATCAAGCATCTGTTATCCAACAGCCTTCCTCGAGTGAAGCGATGACGGCGAGTCGCCCGATTCAGTCCTTCACGATCATGACGGAGGAGGGACGGTTGGATACGCAAGCTGCTACTGGTCAGGATGCGTCACAAGCGGGCAACCCAGAATCGTCGGCGGAGGCATCGGTGCCTTCTGCCAAGTTCACCGGTAGCGTCCTTCGGTAGTCGTGTGACGGAAGAGAGCTTTGTCGTTCTCTCTTCAGCCTGCTCAATGCATCCCATTTGGTTTTCGGATCTATCATGCGTTTAAGTCGACGTGTTTTTACCACTGCACTTTCGTCGATCGTTGCCTCCGCTGCGACTGGATGTGTGACAAGTCCAGATCGAAATTTGCTGAGCCACAACGTGCAGGGCGGTAAGAGTAGTGTTTTTGACCGTCTTCCTTGGGTGGGTAATGATGACGACGACTCTGTTCCAGAGCCTTATCCGAACCCGGTCAAACTTGCTGCGACTTGGACGCCGGATACATTGATCCAAGTAGGACGCACCCCAACCCGCGGGTTTGGTGGCCGTGTCTTTTTCTACAACGAAAAGTCACAGCCGGTTCCGGTCGACGGTACTTTGACCATCCACGGGTTTGATGAGAACAGCGAGGATCCAGAAGAAGGTGTCAAACGCTTCGTCTTTACTCCCGAGCAACTCACTCGTCACTTCGGTCAGTCTGACCTCGGAGCTTCGTACAGTATCTGGCTACCGTGGGACGCAGCGGGTGGAGAACAACGTCGTATTTCTCTAGTGACATCGTTTCAGGCGGCCAGTGGAGCGACCGTCCAGGGAATTCCCGCGACGATGCTGCTGCCCGGAAAAGATACTTCCCTTCAGTCGACAGATAAAGTCGCTGAATTATCGCCAAAGTATCGCGAGTACTTGGCTGCCACACGTTCGGAAAACCTACCCAACAGTGGTCTGACGACAACGACGATTCGACGTGGGCATCTGCGTCGAAACGAAGTGGGGAATCAACCGGCAATCACGATCCCGTCTTACCGTACGGATCGGCAGGTGATCGCTGGAGCGGCATCGACTGAGGCGAAAAGTTCGGTTTTAAACTCTGCCGCTAAATCGGCACAGCGACCGATGCCAACGTTCCTTCCGGCTAGCTCCGGCGAGTGACCGTCGCTTCCCGAGCGAGCAAAGATATCTGTGTTTTTCCTCGGTATGCGGGGGTATGTCCTTATGCTGTTTCATGTATTTCCAGCATCTTGGACGTTAACCCATTTTTAGCTGGCCGCGGCTGCTGCTGCAGCTAACTGTGCAGTCGAGGCAGCGAAGAACCCACCCGCAATGCCCCCAGTGACGATTGCCACCAAAAAGTACTTCCACAGATCGCGAAAGTTGGTGAAGACGTAGTAGAGGATGTAGAGGGGAATAAACATACACATCAAACCGGTACCAACACTGCGTTTGAATGCGTGGATCAGAATCATCAGTGTCGCACCTTGTCCAACCAAACAAAAAGCGACCCCAGTAAGTCCAAGGAAGAGAGCCATCGGATTCGCAGGTGCAGCGGCATCGACTCGTCGAGATGCGTTAACAGCGAGGACTGCAATGATCAACCCACTGCCCATCACAAATAAGACGAGCGCGAGTCCCCACCAGGGCATCCCAGGGCCGCTGGCAAGTTTTCTTTGCATCTCTGCTGCTTCAAACATGTCGGATTCAGCTTTTTGCAGAGCCAACGTCCCGTGGTCGATGTCCACTCCCGCGGTTTTGTGAGATTCAAATTTGATACCGCTTTCTTTGTGGAATCCACATTTGGTGCATAGCACAGCGGTCGCTGCCATCGCTTCTCGGCACGATGGACAGACCGACTCAACCTTTGCCGCGAACCCTTCCTCGTTGAACAGGTCATCGAGATCGTTGTCGGGCGTCGCTGCTTGCTTGGGCGAGCTCTTTTGAACTGTTGGCGCTGCTGCGCCTGCCGCGGTTTTCGCTGGGACCTTCAGGGTGGACTGACAGCTGGGGCATTTCACTGCCTTACCTGCGGCTGCGTCGGGAGCGTTAAGTGATTTTCCACACTTGCAGCGAATCTGAATGGGCATAGCGTTTTCGGTTCCCAGAAGCACACTTGATGATAGATTGTGTTCCATGCAGGCAACCGCTCCGGTTTGGAGCCAAGTTTGCCTCATCTTGGACGTGGGAAGGTTAGCACGAAAATCGTGTTGCCGCACTCATTTGCATTGGGGTGAGAAGCCAGTTTTTTCATTTTTTGGCATCTTTTGAGAATGCGATCGATTCTAGGCGGCCCCTTCTTTTTGGTGATGTGATTCGCCGGAGGATCTGGGTAGCTGGTGTCGCGATTTCTGTTTACTCTCACGGGATGAATTTTCTCTCGCATGCCATTCCGTATCTCGATTGTCCCGCGATGGCCGTTGCTACAGGCATCCCGGATTGGCTGAGCGTGGTCGATCGCAAAATTCGTGCTCGGAGTCGGCAAGCGAAACCGTTTATCGACGCTGCGGATCCAGAACTTCGCGAGATCGCTCGAGGTGTTATTCAGCATCATGAGGACGATCGATGGTTTCACGGAACCGAAGCATTCGTGAGCACAAATCTCGAATTTGCGATTCAGCTTCGCGATCGTCTACCGGGGGATGCCGGTTTTCGGCCCACCTTCGTCGGGCATATTTTGATTGAAATGTTGCTCGATGGCATCTGGATTAGAAGCAGCCCCGCGCTGGCCGCTCGCTATTACGAGGCAATTAGTGAGGTTGGTGCTGAAACGATCCAGCGGTGCGTCAATCAGCTAACTGGAAAGCCGACAAGTGGGCTTGTTCCGGTGATCGAGCGGTTTGCGGAGATTCGTTTCCTGTATGACTACCTGGAGCCAGAAAGTCTGTTGTTTCGTTTGAATCAGGTGATGAACCGAGTCGGCCTCGAACCGCTGCCAAGTTCGCTGTTGGGGTGGCTACCTGAGGCTGAGAAATTGGTAGAATCTCGACGTCATCAATTACTTACGGGTTTTGATGTCACGTTCTTTGCCGAAAAGCAGGAATAAGAAAATCACTTTTGAGTCCTAAAATACGAGAATCAAAACGATATGAAGTATGGAATGAACCTTTTGCTGTGGTCCGGTGAGGTCACCGATGACATCCTTCAAGTCTGCGGAAAGCTGAAGGAGATTGGCTATGACGGAGTTGAACTGCCGATTTTCAACCTTGATCTTGATTATGCCGCGATCGGACAGCAATTGGATTCGCTCGGATTGGAACGCACCGGTGTGACGGTTCGTGGAGAGGAAGATAATCCAATTTCTCCCGATGCTGCCGTTCGAGCTAAAGGTGTCGAACTGACCAAGCGAACGCTCGATTGCTGCGCCGCAGCCGGTGTTGAAACGCTCGTCGGTCCGTATCACTCCGCGCTCGGTTTGTTTTCGGGCGCTGGTCCTACCGAGGATGAGTGGAAGTGGGGCGTTGACTGCATGCGGGAAGTTGCTGAGCATGCTGGATCGGTCGGCGTTAAACTTGGTGTCGAAGCACTCAATCGCTTTGAAACCTACCTGCTCAATGCGCACGCTGATTCAGCAAGATTTGTTCGCGAAGTCGATCACCCTGCTTGCGGAATGATGTACGACACGTTCCACGCCAACATCGAAGAGAAATCGATCACTGATGCGATCAACGCGGGTGGAGATAAGCTCTTCCACATTCACATCAGTGAAAACGATCGAAGCACTCCCGGCAAGGGCGGGATCAATTGGAAAGAGAACTTCGATGCGATCGCGGCATCCGGCTTCGATAGCTGGCTCGTCATTGAAGCGTTCGGCTTGGCTCTCCCCGAGCTGGCCGCTGCAACTCGAATTTGGCGGCGTATGTTCGATGATGAGTTGGTGCTAGCGGCCGAAGGCTTGCAGTTCATGAAATCGGAAATGGAAAAGCGTGCGTAATGACGCATCCATCTGATCTCGGTGACGAATCGAGTAACAATCCCAGCGGCTCGGCTAGTCGGGCTGCTGGTGGAGATTCTTCCAGCGGTGATACCGAATCGTTGGGCCGCATCGTCATGCTTTCCGGCGATCTGATGTTTGCCTCGCGGGTGCGCAGCGTCGCCGAGCGATCCGGATACCTATTTGCCTTTGGAGGGAACCTACCCGATGGTTCTCTCGACGACGTTCGTGCGGTGGTGCTAGATCTAGGTACCAGGGGCGGACTTGCTGCAACACTCAAGTCTCAGTGCGATGAGCGATGTCCTGATGCAAAAGTGATTGCGTTTGGCCCTCACGTTCAAGCGGACAAGATTCAGCGAGCCAGGGATTCAGGCATCGAACTGGTGATGACCAACGGGCAATTTGACCGCTCGATGCATCTTCTGTTTGATTGACCATTGCGACTGTTTGGTGGATCGAGATGGATGATCGTCTGGGCGGTCCGCAGTGTTGTTCTGCCTAGCTCAACGGTCTTCTGTTCAAGCAGCGTCAATGCACTCACGCAGAAGAGTTGCTAAGCAGAATCACGCCGATGATCAGCCCCGCGATACAGAGTGCTTTCGCTCGCCAATTGACTTCTTTTAGCCGAGTCACACCGAATAGAAATGGGATCACGATCGATGATCTCCTGATGGGTGAGATGACCGAGATAAGAGCCTGCTCGTGAGTAATTGCGTAGAAGTAAGCGTAGTCTGCAATCAATAAAAAGATTGCGATCACGGGGATGGTCCAACGCCACTGAAACGGTGATGCGTCTCTGTCTCGAAGGTACCAATGGACTGTTAGCGGAATCATCACCGGTACCAAGTAAATCGAAAACCACGCCTGTACCGACTCGGGCGACATTGCCATCGTTTGCAGCAGATACTTGTCGTAGAGAGAGCTGATCGCACCAAGGGCGGTGGCGATCATGATCAGCAGGATCCATCGATCACGATGAAACTCGATGCCCTCTTTGGCACCCACTCGCGAAAAAGCAAGAAATGCAATTAGCGTGATCGTGACGCCGATCCATTGATGAGCGGTGGGACGTTCTTGCATGAACATCACGGCGAGTAGGATCGTCCAGATGGGACTTGTGGATCGAATCGGGGTGGCGATTGAGATCGGGAGATGTTTGAGAGCGTAAAAAGCCGCGATCCAGGAACTGCCCACCAGCAGCGACTTCAGAAAGAGTAGCAGATGATTCCATCGGCTAAGATCTTTAAGGCAGTTCCAGTCATCGAGCCACTGATCTGGAACGCCAATCAATCCGCTGACTGTGGGGCACATCACCAAGGTAAGTGGAATCGACCAAATCGCGGCAGCTGTGGCAACGTTAACCAAAAGGACGACTGGAACCGCGTTGTCAGTCAACGAGGCCTTTTTGGCGATGTCGTACAGCCCGAGGAAGATTGCCGAGATGAGGGCGAGGCTTATCCAGTCCATGCAAACCCGCTTATTTCTTCGGGGATTTAGCCTTCTTCGGTTTCACGAGTCGCGGGTGCGAGCCGTTGATCATGCGTTCGCCCGAGTTGCGGTCGAACCCGTCTGGTGTGAGTCGTTCCTCGCCGGGGAATGTATCTTCGGTTAATTCTTGCCACCGATCCAATGCTTGGCGAAGTTGATTCTTTCGTTCTTTTAAAGAGGGATCGTTCGCTAAGTTGATGAGGCAATTCGGGTCATTAGTGGTGTCGAAGAGGTACTCTTCTGATCGAGGTGCAACCATGCATGAGCGTTGTTCATCCGTCAAACGTCCCTCATCGTAAAGACGCTTCATTTCGCGGTAGGTGATACTGTTTACGGCATCTGCCGGAGGTGTTGCGGGGGTGCCGGGCAGCCAATTTCGCAAGTAGCAGTACTCGGAATCATAAACAGCTCTTTCGTAAGCCCTGTAGTCATGCCAGTTGTGCTCAGCGTATGCGTAATCGCGATGCTTAACTGTGGGGTCGGCGAGGGTCTGCCGTAGACTTCGCCCCTGCATGCTTTGGGGCGGTTTGATTCCAGCAAGATCGAGTATCGTTGGGGCGATATCGAGCGAGCTGACAAGCTGTTGATTGACCGAGCCAGCGGGAGTGTATCCGGGAACTTTGGCAATAAAGGGGGTGCGAACGCCAGGCACTGTCACCATGGTTTTGCAATGAGGGAAAGGGCGTCCGTTATCACTGATGACTAATACCATGGTGGATTCTGCCAGCGATTGTTTCTCAAGTTCATCAAGCACCATTCCGATGTGCTGATCGAACCTACAAACCTCGTCGTAGTAAAGAGCGAGATCTTCACGCACGAGCGGCGTGTCGGGAAAGAATGGCGGAAGTTTCACTTTGGCCGGATCATGTGGTGGTTCAACCGCACCTGGACTGTACGCACGGTGTGGATCGGTGTGGGCTGCCCAGATAAAAAAAGGTTTGTCGGATGGTCGTTTACGCAGAGCTGTTACCCAAGCATCACCCATTTCAGCCGGCTTGGATCCTTGTCGATAATCCACCTGACTGGCGACGGCTTCGCCAAGGTGCCACTTGCCAACTGCTGCGGTCCAGTACCCCGCTTCCTTAAGTGGTTCGGTTACCAATATCTGATCGGCTGGCAGCGGGAGGTGCAGTTCGCCTGCCCCCGTGTTGTGCGGGTATCGTCCGGTCAGTATCGAACAGCGACTCGGGCTGCACGACGAGCACGTGAGATAGGCTCGGTCGAATCGCATTCCCTGTTCTGCAAGGCGATCAAGATTTGGAGTTCTAACGGACTCGTTGCCGTAAGGGCTGCTGTCATCCCAAGCCATGTCATCAGCAATGAAGATGATGAAATTGGTTGGACCATTTTTCGCTGCGTCTGCTGACGCCGTGAAGAACAGGGGCAGCAGTAAAATTGCGACCAAGGATCTGATGGGATTGAGGTGCATGATCAGGTTGCCATGAAATGCGATAAAGGAATCAAACATTTGAAACTTGATCCGTCATCGTCGACCACAGATCAAGGCAGTCTATTGTTTTGGAAGCCCATTGTGGGCTTTTTTGATCCGCGATCATACCTTCTCGTTGATGGGAGGGGCAACGTATGGCTCGATACGGCATCTCTTGGTTGATCAAGAAGGCTCGCGTAGAGAGGTCACCGAGCGATGGTGGTGCTCTTGTTTGAGTCGATAGCGAGTGGATGTATTGCCAATAAAAAAACGGCAACCGAGACTCGGTTGCCGTTTGTAGGTTTAGATTTTGCTCTCTTGCGTCGGAGAATTATTTCGAAGCATTCGCTTGGCGACGAGCTTCGATAATTTCTTCTTGCACGTTACTTGGGGTTTGTCGGTAAACCGCAAGTTCCATGGTGAAGGTACCCTGACCTTGAGTCATACTTCGGAGGTCGGTTGCGTATCCAAAGGTTTCCGCGAGTGGAACCTCTGCTTTGATGACGCTTGTACCTTCGAGCACATCGCTGCTGGTCATGATTCCACGTCGGCGAATAACATCGCCAACGACGGTACCCTGGAAATCCTCGGGGCACTCAATTTCCACGTTCATGATTGGCTCGAGTAACTTAGGCGAAGCTTGCTTGAAGTATTCGCGGAAGCACCCCTGTGCAGCGGTGTAGAAGGCTTTTTCCGATGAGTCGACTTCGTGGAAGCTACCGTCATCGAGATGAATCAGGGTGCCCACTACAGGGTATTCAGCGACAGGGCCTTTTTCGAGGCTGTCACGGAAGCCTTTCTCGATCGCTGGAATGTATTGCTTTGGAATACGACCACCGACAATGTGCTCTTCGAACTCGAAGCTGTCTTCGCTGTCGGTAGCGATCGGTGTGAGGCGACCTTTGATATGGGCGAACTGACCGGAACCACCAGACTGTTTCTTGTGCTTGTAGTCGAAGGAGACTTCTTTGGTGGGGCTTTCTCGGTAGCTAACCTTTGGTGCACCGACTTCTAGTTCGACACCATATTCACGCTTGATTCGTTCGATGTACACATCAAGGTGAAGTTCGCCCATTCCGCTGATGAGGATCTCGTTGGTCTCTTCATCGGTGAAGACTCGGAAGGTCGGGTCTTCTTTACGGAAACGCTGTAGAGCTTTACCGAGTTTGTCTCCGTCGCTTCGAGTCTTGGGGCTGATCGCAATCTTGATCACGGGTTCTGGAACAAACATCGACTCGAGCGTACAGAAGTCGCGTTCAATCGAGTAGGTGTCACCACTGGCGGAGTCGATACCCATGACGGCGATGATGTCGCCTGCTTTTGCTACATCGATTTCTTCACGCTTGTCACTGTGCATCCGAACGATGCGGCTGAAGCGTTCTTTGCGGCCGGTTCTCTGATTGACGTAGTTCTCGCCCTTGGCGATGGTGCCTTGGTAGATTCGCATAAAGGTCAATTGACCGAATGGATCGTCGACAATTTTGAACGCCATGCCGACGAATGGTGCATCGGCATCTGGCTTGAGTTCAATTTTCTTTGTTTCGTCCGCAGGGTCACGACCATTGATGTCACGATCAAGTGGACTGGGGAGGTATCGCAGAACGTCATCCAGCATGGTCTGAACACCTTTGTTCTTGAATGCTGTTCCCATGTAGACAGGAGTTGCACCACCGAGGACGGCATCACGAGCAACTTTGTAGATGAGTTCCTTGGAGACTTCTTCTTCACTGAGGAGAAGTTCCATCATCTCGTCGTTGTACATCGAAAGAGCTTCGAGCATCTCAAGACGTTTTGCTTCGGCTTCTTCTTGCAGTTCTTCTGGGATCGGGCCGGTGACGACTTCTTCACCTTCTTGGCCAGCGTGGGTCAACGCGACCATCTCGATCAGGTCAACAACACCTTTGAAGTGTTCCTCAGCGCCGATCGGGATTTGCATCATGAAAGCTTCTGCACCGAGTTTGTCGCGAAGTTGCTCAACGACTCGGTAAGGATTGGCACCGGTGCGGTCCATCTTGTTGATGAAGGCGATACGCGGAATTTGGTATCGCTTCATTTGACGGTCAACGGTGATCGATTGGCTTTGCACACCGCCGACGCTGCAAAGAACCAAAACAGCGCCGTCGAGGACTCGAAGACTTCGTTCCACTTCGACGGTGAAGTCAACGTGGCCGGGGGTGTCAATCAGGTTAATGTCGTAACCTTGATAGTTCACGCTGGTCGCTGCACTGGTGATCGTGATACCACGTTCTCGTTCCAGTTCCATATGGTCCATCGTCGCGCCGTCACCGTCACCTCGGACCTCTTCGATCTTATGGATACGGCCGGTGTAGAACAGGATGCGCTCGCTCAGGGTGGTCTTACCTGAGTCAATGTGGGCGCTGATACCAATGTTTCGTAATTTTTCCAGCTTCATCTTTCTTTTTCACCTAAACAGTGCTTGTCACTTTTTGGGGCCGAGGGAGCGTCGAAGACAGTTCGAACTCCTGTTTGTTTTCCAAGTTCCCAGCGGAAACGTTCCCAGCGGAAACCCGACCCACGACAAACTCAGTGATTGCTATTCAATTCTCGTTTTGTTCGTGCCTGTTGCCCCGTGGCTATCGCTTTGTGGCTGATAACCTGTGGCTGTACCGACATGTCTCACTCAGCTTTTTCAGCAGGCAGGAGACCGAACGGGGCGACTCTGCGGTTCGATCGAGCGATTTTCTTGCCACTCCGCTCCTGAACCGGCGTGTCCTGCAGACGGAGGGAAATTGCATACAACTCCCCCGTTTGTAGGATTTTGGGAAATATGGCAGAGGTTTTTCGATTGCGAAAGGGCAAATAACCCCACAATACGCCCTTGCGAGCAAGTTTATTGGCGGGCATACTCTTGCATTCCCAAAGGCCCCCATTAACGGGGTTCATTTGGACTGTAGTTCGATTCCATCTCCTTGCCTAAAGCGTTCTTCGCCTATGGCGGGGTAGGTCGAGACGTTTGCCGATCAATGGCCAAACTTTGCGTGCGGATGTGCCGATTTTACTCAGATCGGTAGTCGCTCTTAGTTAGGATTCAGATTGCTGACACGGCTGACAAGGTTCAACTACCGTCAAATTGTTTTGCTGGCGAGTCGATCTTGTGTTGAGATCGGCCGTATAGACCGTTCGCCCACTGAAAGAGAATGCAATGGCACCTCGTCCAATGAGCACCCGTAGTCGTGCTCGAAAGCGTTCGCGAGTTCGTTCGCGTACACGCAAGAAAGATCCAATTTTCGTCGATGGCCAGCGGCCACGTCCTATGTACGTTGACTACAAGGACGTGGAATTGTTGAAAAAGATGGTCAATCGTCAGGGCCGTATCGTAGGCCGTCGCAAAAGCGGTTGTACCGCAGCGAGCCAGCATGCGGTTACTGCTGCGATCAAACGAGCTCGATTTATGGCTCTTCTCCCATACGTGGGTGAGTAACCAACATCCGGTGAAATCAGCTTTACCCGCTGGTTCAACCGAGTTCGATCAAAAGCCGTTGCCGATTTGGTAGCGGCTTTTTTTTGGCTATTACTCTCAGATTCGATGATCCGGTGGGACGCAACGTGACATTTTCAACGACGCGACGTGTAGAGTTCCGAGATACTGACGCAGCTGGGATCGTCCATTTTTCCGCGTTTTTCCCCATGATGGAGGCCGCAGAGCATGAGTTGCTCAGGGCATTGGGGCTTTCGGTGATGCCTAAGTCCGTCTCGCAATCTGGAGCGAGCTCACCCGACGACGCATCTGACTTGGACGTCACCTGGCCGCGAGTATCAGCGAGTTGCCAGTATTTGGCCGCCGCCCACTTCGAGGATCTGTTGAAGATTGAGGTGGTGGTGAAAAAAATCGGTCGTACGAGCGTGCAGTACGGATTCACCTTCCTTCGAGACGGCCAGACACTCGCCGAGGGACTCGTGACCTCTGTCTGTTGTCGTCTGTACCGTGGTCGACCCGCTCAGGGTGCAGATCAAGGCGCCGAGGGTACAGGTCAGGACGGTTGCGAGGGCGGTGTTGACGGTTCGGGAAATGTTGACGGTTCGGGAAATGAGGTTCGGCTCGAGAAAACGCCCATCCCGAACGAAATCCGCAAGCTTTTGACGCAGTATCAATGATGGCAAACCTTTTGCTTCGTCGATGCGTAGACGAAGTACGGAAGAGTGGCATACCTAACGCGTCGGTTTTTGACCCAGCAAGGTACCTCCCGAGATCCTTGAAGCCGGTGGCCTGACCACTGGTGTTTTCAAAATTTCAAAGCTCCTCCGTTTTCATCAACTGATACGATTCGCGGGCTAGGGTGTCCGCGCGGCGTTATCGAAAAGCGAAGCATAGCCAGGCGGCCTGCAATGATCTCATTCTCTACACCGTTTTCCTCCCTGGAATTGAGCCAAACGACGGTTGGTGACGCGTTTGGCGCGCCGGCGATGGCATTCACCATGGATGGTCTGGCGAGTAGTTCGCTTGTTCTAGCACAGGCGGGTAAGTGGCTGCCGACTTGGTTAACACCTCTTTGGGTGATCGCCGTTGGCTTGGCACTCGGTGCCATCGTCGCTGCTTGTTTTTATTTAATTCTGGCCGTCGTTTCCTTTGTGCCCGCTGTCGGCAAGCTTGCTGATTCACCCAAGCGAGGCATTGCTGCGTCGCTTATCCTTGGCGGCGGTATCGCGGCGGTTCTATGGAGTCTCTTTGTTCCCAGAGCAGAGATCTATGCTGAATCGCTCTATTTGCCGCTCGGGTGCATCGGGGTGATCCTCGGATTTGGCGTTGTCTATGGTGCTTGGCAAAGAACTCGCGGCGAGTGGGGTGATCTGCTCAGAGAGGGCGTGGTGCCGTATCTGTTAGGGGTTGCGGGGGTCTACGCACTCGTTGGCCTCATGGCAACACCGTTGGTCACACGGCCTATGGATTTCATCAACTCCATCTTTGAAGTGAATTTCTTGGATGATGGAGTGGAGACGCTCACGCAAGTCGTCAAAGCGACCCCTGTCGATCAAGTCGATGGACCTTTGCCTTTCCAGCCAGCGGACATCACCTACAACCTGCGAAGTGCGGAGAGTGTGACGATCAGTAGCGACAAGACAATTTCGCTTGCTGACGCCGCTTCACCGAGTGCTTTCTCGAAGTCACCGACAAGGGTTGATGCAAACGAGGAAATCACTTTCCGCTACGCCGATCAATCTTCACCACCCATCCCGGGCGATCCGACTCGGCTCCACATTCAAAACCAAGAAGTGGATGATGCGACGGTTGTCTTCACATTTCGCTACGTCCCCACAGTACCCGAGGCAGGTACCATCGTTGGTATCGGTGTAATTTTCTTTTTGTTGATCACCGCATTGATGGCTTTCCGTCAGGCTGCTCCACGCGTGTGGGCACTAGCTTTGTCGACGGCTAAAAACGAGATGGCTCAACCGCTCTACCTGCTGCTGCTCGCACTTGGCATCTTCGGGGTCCTTCTCTTTGGGATTTATCCCTTTAACACCTTGGGCGATGACATTCGGTTGCTCAAGGACAGTGGCGTGACGCTGATCATGGTCTTTGGGATGCTGCTGGCGGTTTGGAGTGCTGGGACCAGTGTGAGTGACGAGATCGAAGGACGAACGGCGCTGACCGTTTTGAGCAAACCGGTAAGTCGACGCTCATTCATTCTTGGTAAGTACACCGGGATCATGCTTTCAGTCCTTGTTCTCTTTGTGATCATTTCGGCCGTGTTACTTGTCGTTGTGAGTTACAAGCCTATTTACGACGCTCGAGAGAACACCCGTGGCGATACCACATGGCAAGAAAGTTTGGATGAGGTGATGACAACGGTTCCCGTTCTGGGACTGTACTTCATGGAAACGATGGCAATTGGAGCTGTCGCGGTGGCTTTGGCAACACGTCTGCCGTTGCTCGCAAACTTCATCACCTGTTTTGTGGTCTACGTCATCGGCAACCTGACTTCCCCGCTTGTGGCAGCGAGTCAGGGCAATAATGAATTGGTCGGGTTCGTTGGGAACTTGATCGCTGTCGTCGTCCCGAACTTGAACGTGTTCAATGTTCAAGCTGCAGTCGACGCGGGCAACCCCATTCCGCTGATCTATCTGGCAGCTTCGTTCAATTACCTGATGTGCTTCACGGTAGCGATCTGGATGTTGGCGATGTTGTTGTTCGAAGATCGCGACCTTGCTTAATCGATTCTTTTTGAACCGTGACCGAAGTGACGTCTCATTAAAGAAGCAACTGCTCAGTAAAAACGAAGTAACTGCTCAATTAAAAAAGGCCGTGCATTCCAGCACGGCCTTTTTTGTTGATTCGAGTGTGTGGCCTGACGCCTAAGTTCCTGACGCCTAAGTTCCTGACGCCGGAGCATCACCGCTGCTAACCGGTCGCCCACCGGCACCACCTGGTCGCCCACCGGCGTTTCCACCCGGTCGGACTGGATTGTAAAGGCAGCAGTCTTGGGGGCAGACATCATGCCATGGGCCAAGATTGCCAACGGACCGCTTTTCTTCTCGTTCTTCGAGGCGTTCTTCGATCAGTTCGCGGATCATTGATACAAAACTTTGGGCGGTGCCAACGGTCGCGGCTCTCGAGAATGGGATCGAATGTTCTTTGCAGGCCGCAGCTGCCTCTTCATCAAGGTCAAACATCACCTCCATGTGATCGCTGATGAACCCGATTGGAGCGACGATGATACCGTTCGGTTTTTTGTTCTCGGCGAGTTCATTGATGACATCGCACACATCAGGTTCAAGCCAAGGCTGTTGGGGTGGCCCGCTGCGACTTTGGAATACGAGGTCCCAGTCGGTGATCTGATTTGCTTCAGCAACAAGACGACATGCTTCGGTGAGTTGCTTCACGTAGTCACAATTATCCGCCATGGACATCGGGATGCTGTGTGCGGTGAACAAAGTTTTGACTTGGTCCGGAGCTTGATTCAGCTCGGCGAGAGAGTCGGCGACCGACTTGGACATCGCTTCAATGAATCCCGGGTGATTGAATCCCATTCGAACCTTTTGAACGATCGGAGCATCGGGGCCGACTTGCTCTTGGGCAGCAGCGATATTTTCTCGGTACTGCCTGCACCCGCTGTAGCAACTGAACATGCTGGTGAAGAAAGCCAATGCTCGTTTTTTGCCATCGTTTTTCATTTGCTCGAGAGTGTCGGGCAGCATGGGGTGCCAGTTTCTATTTCCCCAGTAGATTGGCAAATCGATTCCGGCGGCGGTCAGTTCCGACTGCATCGCCTCAAGCAATTGCCGGTTCTGCTCGTTGATCGGGCTGATCCCGCCAAAATGGTTGTAGTGTTCCGCAACCTCCAGCATTCTTTCGCGGGGGACGGGCTTGCCTCGCAGAACATTTTCCAAAAACGGTAACACGTCGTCGGGGCCTTCTGGTCCGCCAAACGAGACAAGCAGGATGGAGTCAAATGGGGGAAGTTCAGCGTTCATTATGGTCCTTGGGGATTGCGTCGAGTCTGTCTTACTATTTAGGTTGATCAAGGTGCAACCTCTCTCTACCTCTCGGAACTAAGGTCCCTGCTGTCAGAAGCCCCCTGAATCGTCCCACGTCGCCGGGTGTGTGGCGTTTGTGATCATGTTGTTGGAGTTGGAGAACGTGACGGTGCTCCCTGCCGGATCTGGAAGTGATTTTCTTCGGTGTCCATGCGTCTTATTTACTGCGGTCAATCAATGAATCCTTGCCCGGTGGATATCTCCGTCCTAGAAGCGTTGGGCGTGTCTCGAGTGATCCCATTCGCTCAGGGGATGAGTGGAGCGAAGGTTTTTCGATGCGAGCATTCCTCGGGGGGGAGCCTGGTTCTTCGCGTCTGGTCGCCTGAGTTGACCGAACCTCGGCTTTCCGAGATCACGCGACTGATGACGGTGATTCGCTCGGAGTTGCCTTCATTGGTGCCTCAAGTTTTTCCCCTCCAGCCGCTCGCCCTGTCGAGTATGGTGAAACCACCAGCGGCAACCGAGCTTGATCGGCTTGGATCGACGATAGGTCTTCATGAAAGTCTTTCAACGCAGACCTTGTGGAGTCACTGTGATGCTGGGTATTGGCAGTTGGTGGAGCTGATGCCGGGCGAGCCGTTGCCAGAAGGAGCGGGAGAGGATTGCATCATGGCCGGTGTGGATGCTCTGTGCAGGTTGCACGCGGCAATGAGCTGGTTCGGTCAGAAAAGGGAGATGCCGCTTGCTATTCGAAGCCGACTGAGGCGGCTGGATCAAGTGCATGACATCCTCGGAAAAGATCTTGCCGTTGGACGATCATTAGAGGCCCGTGAGTTGCTTTCGCAGGCGGTCGTAAACGCTATCTCCATTTGGAATCAAAACGCCGTGCGGATGAAGAGAAAGCTTTTCTCGCAGTTAACATCTGATTCATCGCAGCCCATGTTGACGCATTACGTGCTACGTGACATCCATCGCGAGAATTTGTTGTTCCACGATGGGGAGCCCTCGGGGTTCTTTGACTTCGATGCGGTTCGAGTGGATACGCCGTGGGCGGACCTTGCGAGATGGTTAGGAAGCTTTGCGGTCACAGATCAGGCGGATGATTCTTTGTGGTCCGAAGCATGTGAGCGGTTCGCGTTGAAGCACTCAGTTTTGGAGCCGGGAGACATCGAGTGGGGGCACGGGTTTTCGAGGCGTCTTCACGAGGCGACGAGCTGGATTAGTCTCGGTAACTGGTTGGTTTGGTTATGCGTTGAGAAAAGAAGATTTGCGGTTCCTGCTGAGGTGGTTGCCAATCGAGTCAATCGTCTGGCTGCGACGGTGGCTTCGATCGCTTGACGCCGATTTGGTTCACTTGTGTTGACGATTTTTCGAGTTTAAGGGCGATTGCCGTAACTGAGCCTTCGTTGTTTCGTTGACGTAGAAAACAGCCTGCAAGTAGAATCGACGGTTTCCGTGTGGGCGGGACGCGATCCGCTAAAATCCTGCTGTCAAGATCTGCGGGGTTGCACACCCAAGATGATCGGATGCCGTAACCCAACTCAGCGAAAGCGATGATGGATAAATCAGGGAATTTGATGCGTATGACGCGGTTTTTATTGGGCGTCTTCGTTCTTTGGCTCAGCCTTGTTGCCCCAGCGAAGGCTCAGGTTGACTTTGGTGCTGATCTTTTTCCCGAGCTCACGCTCGGAGGTGGTGTTGGCGAGATCGACAACCAACAGGAACCGGTCACTTGGACAGCTAGCTACGTCGCTGACGGTGATGGAAATCTGACATTGCGGGTTCAGGCCGAGATGGCGCCGACTTGGCATGTCTATTCGGTCACCCAGCCCGAAGGTGGTCCCACTCGCACCTCGATTGAAGTCACTGGGCCGGCAGGTGTTTCAGTCAGCGGCACGTTTACGCCGAGCGAGGCGCCTAAAAAGTCAAAGTCTGAGTTTTACGGAGACTTGACGATTGAAGAGCATGAGGGAAAGGTCGTCTGGACTTCATCTCTGAAGACGCCGGCTGGTTTTGCTGAACCCGTTAATGTCAGCGTGAAGGGTTTGGTTTGCAAATCGGGTGGCGACAACCGGTGCATGCCAACATCAGCTGATCTGGTTGCCGAGCGAGTGGACTCAAGTGATGACCTCGGAGCCACAAGTGTTTCGTTAGGTAGCGAAGATTCTGCAGCATGGTTTGAGCAGAGCGTCGGATTCCGCGATGGCGAATATGCCGTCGAGTGGAAAGGAGCCGTGCATCCGGTGGCAACTAGCGTTGGTAGTGTGACCGCCATACGTTTGCAGGCGATACCAAACGAGACGTATCACGTCTACCAGTCGGTGATCGATGACTCAGATTCCTCAACTAACTTTGTGGTGACAGACAAAGCTGGTTTGCGTGTCGGGTTACCGGAGGCGGATCACGAGGCCGTAACGCATTCTTTGCTGCCGAGCTTGCAGGTTAGTTACTACGAAGGTGCGGTCGCATGGTCGCTACCGGTGCAAATTCCCGAAGGTACCTCCGCGGGTGAGAAAGTGGTTGCTGGGATGATCGCCTATCAGGCGTGCACCGAAAGCAGTTGCCTGCAGCCGATGGCCTTGTCTTTTACCGCCACGCTTCGGATTGGAGACGATGGCAAGGTGGAGGCGGGGAATGTGAGTTTTACCTCTGCTCGACGCGGTGACGCATTGGATGCGGCGGCGACCACGCAGTGGGTTGATGAGATTTCACTCGCTTCGATTGGTGCAACCGCTGGTGCTGGCGGTGATGCGTCAAGCGGTCAGGTCGATGCTGGAAATGCGGAAGTCGTTTCCGCCGATGCAAATTCAAATGAGTCAGTGGCGACGAGCGATGGGCCATCCCTGCTGAGTCTTCTCGGACTTGCGCTTCTGGGTGGTTTGATTTTGAACGTGATGCCGTGCGTCTTGCCCGTTGTCGGTTTAAAGGTCATGGGGTTCATTCAGCAGGCTGGCGAAAATCGAGCACGCGTGGCAGCTTTGAATTTTGCATACGTCGGTGGCATCATGTTCGTGTTTACAATCTTTGCAATCGTTGCGGCGGTGACGAAGTTTGGGTGGGGCGAGCAGTTCACGTTTTTTAGTGTCAAATACACGATGACACTCGTCACTTTTGCATTCGCTCTGAGTTACCTCGGTGTTTGGGAGTTCCCGTCGATTTCAATTGGGAGCGGTAACAAGGCTCGCGAGTTAGAGAATCGTGAGGGCCTCATGGGAGCCTTCAGCAAAGGTATCTTTGCGACGGTGCTTGCCACTCCATGCAGTGGTCCACTGCTCGGTTATGTGATGGGAGTAACTTATGAGCTCTCAGCGTTCTACACCTTCCTGATTTTTGTCACGCTCGGTGTTGGGATGTCTCTACCGTACATCTTTCTCGGGTTAAGGCCATCGTTGATCAGTTGGTTACCCAAGCCGGGGGAATGGATGAACAAACTCAAGGAGTTCATGGCGTTCCTGTTTTTGGGAACCGTTGCGTTCTTCTTCTCGCAATTCAATGATGCCGATAAGTTGCCCGTCTTTGTTTCTCTGATCGCTGTGTGGTTTGGCTTTTGGATCACGGCGCAGGTTGAATCATATCGTCCGCTGAAGGCACGCTTGACCGCGTGGGCCGGAGGAATCACGTCGGCCGTGGTGATTTCGATGATCGCCTTCTCGTCGCTTCGCGCCGTCGATGTGGTGGATTGGCAGGATTACACTGAGCCGGGATTGCAAAAGTTACAGAGTGAAGGTCGAACGGTGATGCTGGATTTTGGGGCGACCTGGTGTCTGACGTGCAAGTACAACTACAAGACTGCGTTGAACACTGCCGAAACACGAGCGGTCATTGATGAACTCGACGCTGTTGCGATGTACGCTGATTGGTCGGATTACAGCGACGAGATCAAAGTGAAGCTCGAAGAACTCAATAGTCGGTCAATTCCGCTTCTGGTGATCTATCCCGGTTCCCAGCCGGATCAACCAATTATTCTCCGTGATATCGTTACTCAGTCTCAGGTCATTGATGCCCTCCGACAGGCGGGAGCTAGCGTGGATCGAAAGGCTCTTAATGATTTGCCGCGTCTCCAAGCCGTTGCCTCTGCACTTGCGCCGACGGTACCAGCTGAGATGGCAGAAGCTAACGATCTTGCTGACACAGTCATTGGAGACATTCAAGGTTCTCGTACCGGAGCAGGGGCGGTGATGATGTTGGGTACGCAGCTGTGAACCGTCAAGCCGAAGCGTTAGCAGATTTCGAGCAGACCATTGTTGCAATCGCATCGAGTGCGGAGCCGAGCGGCAGAGGTGTGGTTCGGCTCTCCGGTTTGGATGTTGACGAAGTTTTAGATCGGATGCATCTCGAGGTTGACGGCGGTGTTGCTGCAAAGCGGTTTGATGCCGAGGTGGATCTGGGATTGCCGATTGGGAAGGTTCCAATCAGCCTTCTCCACTGGCCCACAGAAAGAAGCTACACCGGGCAACCTTCCGCAGAATTTCATCTCCTCGGAAGTCAGCCTCTGCTCTCTGGCATGGTGGATCGTGCCATCCAAGCAGGTGCTCGTGCGGCCCGCCCGGGGGAGTTCACGTTGAGAGCTTTTTTGGGTGGACGTTTAGACCTGACTCAAGCCGAAGCGGTACTCGGTGTGATTGAGGCCGAGGGTCGTGGTGCACTGAATCAGGCTTTGGAGCAACTCTCCGGTAATCTCTCTCGCCCTTTGGAGATCATGCGGGATGAAGTTCTGAACCTTTTGGCCGATGTTGAAGCTGGCTTGGATTTTGTTGATGAAGACATTGAGTTCATCTCAGATGATCAATTGGTCCAGCGATTGAAAATCGTTCAGACTCAGATTGACGAGACATGGGAGATGATGAAGCAGCGGGGGGGCGGTGCCTCTGAACCCGTTGTGACGATTCGAGGCGAACCCAACGCGGGAAAGAGCTTCCTGATGAATCAATTGTCTCAATCGGATGCAGCAATCGTTGCCGATGTTCCAGGTACCACTCGTGATGTGGTCTTCTCCCGAGCCAAGATCGGACGACGTAATATCCGTTTGGCAGACACGGCAGGCATTGAGGTCGGACGATGCGAGGTAGAACGGCAGTCACAACAGCATGCGAAAGAAGCAAGCCGGCAGGCGATCTTGCGGTTGTGGTGCGTGGATGCATCGAGAAAGGATCTTGAGCAAGCGATCGACATGCTAGTCGAGGTGAGTCGTTCAGAGCAGAAGTCTTCAGTGATTGATTTTTGGATCGCTACGAAATTTGATCGCTGTGATGTTGGCGAGCCTGAGTTGCTAGATCGAATTCTCTGCCGAATGCCTGCTGACCATGATGTTGGAAAACTGCATGTTTGCAGTGCGTTGACCGGTTATGGAATGGATTCGCTAGTGGTAAAGCTGGAAAGACTGCTTGATTCAATTGATCGTGAAGAGATTGGCAGTGTGCTTGGCACCGCAGCAAGGTGCCAGCAGAGTCTTGGTCGTGCCAAAGATGCGGTCGGTGCTGCAATGTCATTGACGACTTCTCAGCAGGGGCACGAGTTCGTCGCGGCTGAGATCAGGTTGCTCGCTGAGGCGTTGGGAGAAGTGACCGGAGCCGTTTATACGGATGATCTGCTCGACCGCGTTTTTAGTCGGTTTTGTATTGGCAAGTGAATCAACCGTTCTTTTCTGAGCGACCTCGATAAAGAACGACCGCAAATAGTAAGACACCTGTAGTCGACAACGCCATCGAGGGAATCGTCCACCAAGGTTGGTACGAGAAGCGGATTTCGAATTCACCCTTCGGCAAGATGACACCCTGCTTGAGGAAATCAATCGAAAGCACGGTAAGGGGTCTCCAGTCGGACGCTTTCTGATTCCGATACTGAGCTTTCCAGTTTCCATCCTGATAGATCGAGCGTGTGATCAGTAGTGTTTCAGGTGACTGGATTCGAAAGGTGGTTAACTCGGGGTTGGATTCAACACACTCCCATTCAATGTGTGAGTTTGGATTTCTTTTTTCTGTCGTTGGTTTTGCGGGTGAGGCAGCGTGAACCCAGGGGGAATCAGAATCGTTGATCGGTATTCGATTAGGTGAGGTTTCATCGGGCCGGGTGTTGGCTGCTTTGGTGATTTCCCTCAATCGCTTCGCCATCAAAGATGGACTCACCTGATCATTCTCGCGGTTGCTCCAGTAACGGAACGCTTCAAGGGTCTGCCGCGGTGAGAATGGTATATCGTGACGAGGCGTGGACTCAGTGCTAATGGAGATTGACTGTTGGGCTCGGTCTGTCTCATCGCTTGATGATGCACCGTTGAACCGCCGAATGACGGTTGGCAATTCATAGCTTCCCGTTTCAGTGCTGATTTCCGTTGCTTCGCTTTTGGTTGTGATCACTCCCTGAATTCCGAGCCAGTCGCGAATAAGTTTCCAGTCTTTTGCGTTTTGAGCCGTCGATTGACCTTCTTGTAAATCTCGAGTGGCCTTCCAGAATGATGAAATGGCGGCGCTACGGATGGAGGTTGCACTATTGAACACGGACGTGCGATCTGCCAAGTGCCAGCGACCGAACCAGTTCATTCTGCCGCCCGCTTCCACTTCAATTGCACGATCAATCGATACGGTCTCCTGCCAGTTGATCGGCCATCCTGACCCCGAACGCGTGCGAAGCCATCGAGTGCTGAAGTCGTTTTGCGTGTTGAAATCGAGATTCAATTCCGATTTTGCCAAGTTGAGAATTTGTCGCTCAACGGATCTTGGGATTGTTAGCAGTTGTTGCTGTGCGGAGAGACTTAGATCCACCAGTAGCAGTAGCGTGATCGCCAGCTTGATGCGCTGATGATTCCATCGGTAACGTGAACGTAATCCAAAAACCACAAGAAGTGCGCCAGTGACACATGCTGAATGGATGAGTGAGGAAGTTAATTCCATCCACGCTTGACTGATTTGCAGTGGTCCCCAAAACGGATCCTTGGGAAGCCAGGTTTGCAATGGGCTGGCAATGATTTGATGAGAAAGATGAATGGCCCATGTCGAAATGGCAGCGACAAATAACGAAAGAAAAGTAGGTGCGATCCATCGTCGGATTCGTTCCACCGCAGAAGGTTGATCTAATAGGTGTGCCGTCGAAATGGAAAGGCCGACAACAAAAAATGGAAGCCATTTTGCGGGGTATCGAAACGCATCGTAGCCCGGGATCAACCAATACATGATCCAGTACAGACCGCCTGCTGATTCATCAAATGCCGCCAAGCTGCCGGTTGCTTTTTGAATCAGCCAGACCAGACCGTAAGACCCGAGAGATGCCACGATTCCGATGAGTGCAACGATGAACCAGCGATCAAGCGGACGCCGATTCCATCGGGCTCTGATTGCGAGGCAGCTAAGGCCGACAAACAGACCCATGTAAAGGGTGGGGGTCCACATCCTCGCTTCATCCGGGAAACGTAAACTCATCCGAGTATTGATTGGATATAGTTGTCCAAACGGAGATGGTGAAAGCAGTTCAGCCAGATGCCAGGGGGCAACGGAGAAGGCAAATGATTCTTGCTTTGAGGATCCCGGCTGCGCAGGGCGAAAGAGGTCACTTAGCACGCCTGAGGATGTGCCAGCATCGTTTGATGCAGCGCGATCGCTTTGCAGACTCCAATCAGTTGATGCAGCGAGCTGAGGAGCTGTCAACGCAACACACAGAATGACCGCCACCGCTAAGTCGCGAAGCCGCATCACGCTCGGTAGACGGCGAATTCGCTGGCTGATTTGCACTCCGAAAAGAAGTAGCAAGCAGTGAAATGCTGTCTGCGGGTCTCCGCCGAGGATCATCATTGAGAGCGAAAAACCGATCCAAGCAGATCTCCGACCTTGCAGACTTTTGTGTGAGCAGAGCATCGGAGCTATGGCGATCGGAATCCATGCAGCGCTAACTAGAAACGGTAGATTCGTGTGTAGGAAAAAGACGGGGCCAGATAGGGCGTAGCTTGCGGCGGCAAAGGCAGCTGCGGTTTGTGACGTGCCGTGCCAGCGTGCAGCGATCCATGCGGTCAATGCTGCGATGGAGAGGTGAAGCCAGACGTACCAAGCGATCGATACTTCCGGAGACAGGCGTAGCGACCAGATCGCGATGCGAAGAGGGTAGTAAAACGCTGTGGTTGTCTCACCGGCGAGTGGTAGGCCGGTGTGATCTAAATCATTCCAGAGTGGGAGCCACGAGCTCGCTTGACGCTCTGCAACGTAGTCATAGAGCGGTGTATAGAAATGACTGACATCTCGAAACGCGATTCGTTCCTGTCCGGTCAATGCAGTGGCCAAGAGTGCTGCTAGCACCACGGGCGCGACAAAAACGCTCGCTGGTATTCGCTGCATTGAAACTGCCTAGTTGGGAGCCGTGACCATCCCGGTCAGTGATTGACTACGTAGCGAGTCAGCTCGATCAATCACTTTGTCAGTCTTCTCCATCTCCTTCGGAACCAACTCCACCTCAATCACTCTCTCGTCCCGAATTTCGCCTGGCCAAAGGGATTCAGAAATGAAATCGAGCCCGGGCAATTGGTACCAGGGTGGGTTGATCTTTCGAAGCACCGTCTCGGTGCGGTAGCCATCTTTTTCGATCCTGAGCTCTCGAGTCCCGTAATAGACAAAACTCGTTGCAGCAGGTGTGGTGCCAATCACTTGATTGTCAACCGATACCGTTGCACCAGGTGGGTTGGTTCGGACCGTCATCCGACGCCGGACACAACCGGCGCTCATCACGAGACTAATCAATCCCAGCACGGCAATGACGCGCAGCAGATAGCGATGACGTAAAAATGGGGTCGATCGATGAGCAAATGTGGGCATGAACGCGAGGATCTTCGTTTTCAGCGGTGGACAGCTCCCCAACAAACACTGTCCTATCAATCTCGACGCACCGTTCGCTAGGTCGGTTTCGGCCTCTGCACCCAATCCAGCACAAGAATTACTTGATTCCACCGAATCCAACCACACTCGGTGGTATTGCGTTGCAAAAAGCTGCTGTTGCTAGCATCTATGTTTGGCGTTTGGATTCAGCGAGCAGTGACTCAATTTGGTCGACTGCCAAACGGAGCGACCGAGCCGCCATCACGAAGTTCGTATGCCCGCTCACTTCAGGCTGGATCTCCTCGTACAACGCGGTTGCACGTTTGAGCTTACCAATTTTCTTTTTGCCCATCTTGAGATACGCCTCGGGTGACTCTGCTTCATTGAGCGGTCCGACTGCTAGGATGAAGTCGTACAGATCACGAACAATGTCCCGAAGCTCTTCGTCGTCTTCGGACTCGTCTGCATGTTTCAGAAACGTCCGCACCATCCAAATGTGCGCGACCTGTTGGTCGATCGCACGGATGATCGTCGAGTTGTCACGCGGTGGCGTCATGGCGGATCGAGTACCTGAGATGTTATGTAGCGGTATCTTCAGCGGCCTCATTCGTTTCCGCCGATTCGATCGCTGCGTCACCACCCACCGAAGCTGGGCTTGCCTTGACAGGTGGGTGGCCGTGCGGAGTATTGGCGGCAGTCATCACGATTCCCACTGCCACAAACAACATACCGACCCACATCAGCGGACTGACTGCTTCGCCTTGTTTTAGACTCATGTATGCCGCGATGGCGTTCACCGATACCGCCCCACCGAAAACGATTGGCATCACGTAAGCAGGTTTACCGCCTGCTTTGGTCAAGGCGAAGGTCAGGAACAATGCGCCCAAAGCACCTAGGCAGCCTGCAAGGAACCCGAATTTCATTGCAGGATAGTACGTACCGCTGTAATTGAAGTTATCGTTGAATGCGATCTTCATCATCATCGCCCCACCAATCACCGCGATCACCAGGTAGGCAACGCCGATGAATAGGTAAGGTTTGAAGGGGCCCCATTCTCGGTTGGGAGCACGAGCGTGGCTCAAGGTTGGACCGTACATTCCCCAGCAAAGTGCAACGCCTAGTGCACAGGCGACAGCTAACCACTTCATGTCAATTTCTCCAATAATGAACTAGACGTTGAACAAGAAATGGCAAATGTCGCCATCTTGCATGATGTAATTCTTTCCTTCGACACGAAGTTTACCAGCTTGTCGAATTTCCTTCTCGCTCTTGTACTGTTCGAGGTCTTCAAGGGTGTAGACCTCGGCGCGGATGAACCCCCGTTCGAAATCAGTGTGGATCACCCCTGCGGCCTGTGGAGCAGTCGCTCCGATCGGTACAGTCCAAGCCCGAACCTCCTTTTCACCGGCGGTGAAATAGCTTTGAAGACCGAGGGTGCGGTAGGCTTGCTGGGCGATTTGATGGAGTGCTGGGTGTTCCAGTCCCACTTCGGCCAGCATCTCTGCGCGATCTTCCTCGTCCAGTTCGGCAAGTTCTGCCTCCAGTTTGGCACAGACGCACACCACCTGCGCACCGGCCGTTTCGGCGTGCTGCCTGACCTGTTGAACCAGTTCGACCTCCCCTTGCAAGTCATCCTCACCGACATTGGCTACGTAGAGGATGGGCTTGGCGGTCATCAGTCCGTAGCTTGACACGGCAGCAAGTTCGGCATCATTTAGCTTGAGTGTCCTAAGTGGCTGATCCTCTGATAGATGGGCGTTGCATTTGCCAATCACCTCGACCCGAAGTTTTGCTTCCTTGTCACCGCTACGAGCCGTTCGTTCAGCCTTGCTGAGCGCGTTTTCGAGCGTTTGCATGTCCGCGAGCATCAACTCGGTTTCGATAATCTCGATGTCTGCTAACGGATCGACGCTCCCTGAGACATGGGTCACGTCGGGGTCTTCGAAGCAACGGACCACCTGAACGATGGCATCGACCTGTCGAATGTGGCTGAGGAACTTGTTACCGAGGCCTTCACCTTCGGATGCTCCTTTGACGATCCCGGCGATGTCCACCAATTTCAGCGAGGCGGGAATCACCTTTTTGGTTGGGATGTTCGCGATGATTCGATCAAGCCGAGTGTCAGGAACGTTGACAATGCCCTCATTGGGCTCAATCGTACAGAAGGGGTAGTTTTCGCTTTGAGCTGCTTGCGAACTGGTTAAGGCGTTGAAGAGCGTGCTTTTGCCAACGTTTGGCAAACCGACGATTCCAGCTTCCATGTTTTCCGTTTCCTGATCTGAGGCATACCTGACAGGCGAAATCGTATCACTGCAGTGACTCAATTCGTAGAGGGGATCTCGAGCTTGGGTCGAAATCGGGGTTGGAGCGGCTGCTAAATATTTTTCTAGATTTTACTCAAGGTTGCTCGGCTTGCCTGCCGATACCTACTCATTGCAAGAAGCACTCCGTATTTTTTTGGTTTCATGGACGAAGCTGGTGGCACGCATCCGCCTAGCTCGACAGGGCCGGTGTTGCGTGTTTTCGCAACTTCCAGCTCCGAGCCGGTCCCTTGAGAACCCTTCCACTTGGCGTACTAATCGTCTGCGGCGGTACGTTCGCAGCGTTACCATTTCGCCGCTATCAACCTGATCAAATGCCGATCGTTGACCCGTTTAGGGTCACCGGACCGGAATATTCCTCACTGATTCCCGATGAATTCGAGACAACCAGTCTGCGGGCGGATGTTCTGCGTCTTGATTCGAATCTCGCCAAGGCAGCCGAAGAGATTGTCTCGGGCGAAAGCGAATTTGACGAGGGGCAGGATCTGAAGAGCATGCCGAGGTACTTGGTGCGTCGCTCCTTAGATATTCCACTTACTTTTGAGGATCTTGCGCAGCCGATTGAGCATCCGGGGTCTGCCAAGGACCGCTGGGTGACCACCGAGTCGGATCATCAACAGGCAGGCGACACGATCGGGCTTGGGGCACAAGATCGCGATGCGATTCAAGTCGGCGATTCAGCCGATGATCGCTGGAATTCATTGGTTCAATCGACCACCCAAGCGGACGGGCTGAGCACTAGCCACGTCGCGACGGGCGAGGAGCTTTTGCAAAAACCGCATGAAAGGTGGAGTGCTGAGCAGGTTTTCGACCAACCTACCGATCGTTCCGTTTCGGCAGGACGCTTCGCCAGCACGGGACCTCATCAGTCTTCTTTGGGAAACTCATGGACCGATGCATCATCTGCGAACCGCGTCACTCGCCCTGATTCCGCGACCGGAGGCGATGGCGAGCAGACGTACAGTTCGGCGCGGCGAGCGTTACCGGAACCGACCGGTCGTGATCGCGATCATCAATGGATCAAACAACCCTGAGAGTGAGTATTGGATCGCCTGTAGCAATGCCATCAGAGTAGGTCGTGAAGTTCTTCTTCTCCGAGACGCTGGACAATCTCTCGTACTCGCTCCTCGGCGTGCTTGGGGGCCACAAGCGTCGCATCTTTGGTTTGAACGACGATCAAATCCTGAACATCGATTGTCGCAATGGTGTGATCCGATTCACTAACGATAATGCATCCACTCGAGTCGATCGAAAGGTGTTTGCCAACGACGGTGTTTTGGTCTTTGTCGGGTTCATTCAGTCGCGAAAGGGACTGCCAGCTACCAAGGTCATCCCAACTGAATGGCGCCTCGATGGTCACGACGTTAGGGTAGCCTTCCATCACCGCATAATCGATCGAAGTACCGTCGATCGCAGTAAATTCACGTTCCAGAACCGATTCATATTGGTCCGATCCAATTGCCTCCGCAATGCATTGCAGGTGCTCAAACATCTCAGGCACATTTGTCTTCAGCGCGTCTAGGATCGTTGATGCTCGCCAAACAAAGATGCCGCTGTTCCAATAATAGGTTCCGGAATCCAAGTATTTTTGAGCGGTTGAACGATCGGGCTTTTCTCGAAATGACTGCACCTCAAAAGCGGCAATCGACGCTGAGGATCGGTTCGAGGCAGGGGCTTGAATGGAGCCGCCACGTTGGATGTATCCAAATGATTCTGCAGGGTAGGTCGGGCGAATCCCAAAGGTGACAATGCGGGTCGGGTCCTCAATGATCAACTGCTCGGCAGCAGCCAAGCCGGATTGAAACTGCTCGTTAGATCGAATCACATGATCTGATGGCATGACTGCCATGATCGCGTCGGGATCACGATGTTGAACCAACGCTGCTGCTAATCCGATGCACGGGGCTGTGTCTCGCTTACAAGGCTCACCTACCACATTTTCTGCGGGGAGGTCAGGGAGTTGTTTGGCAACGGCCGGAACGAGATCACGATTCGTAAGGATCATCTGACGCTCTGGCGGCACCAGGTCACCGAGTCGCGTCATGGTGCCTTGAAGCATGGTTTGTTCGCCCGACAACGCCAGCAGTTGTTTAGGACGCAGTCGACGACTGGCCGGCCAAAAACGGGTACCGCTTCCACCAGCCATGATGATTGCGTGAAGCATGGAGAGGCCTTTAACTGATCAGGTTGCTTTTTGTATGCGTGCTGTCTCGGCACTATAAAAATTTGCCGTGTTGGTTAGAAGAGGAATTAAACGAGGGTCTATTGCCCCGTTTGTTCCTTTTCGAGTTGCTGCAGCTTTTCCTTGAGTAGATCACGAGCTTGCCGGAAGTCAGGTACTTCAGGTTCAAGTTCAACCGACTTCTCGAGGCGTTCCATGGCCTCATTCATCTTTCCCGCCAGATAGAGAGCTAGACCAAAGCGATACTGAACACTGGCGTTATCTGGCGCCAGGTTCGCATCTCGCTCGAGAAGAGGCAGTTCTTGTTCACGCAGTGTCTCTGCCTCTTTAAGCAACGCCGTTGCCTGCTGGGGTGGCTGCTGCGAGGCGACTCTCTCAAGCAGGCTGGACAGATTGGATCGAGGTCCGGTTGTTTTGGGTTCAACGCGGATGGCGGTGCGATAAGCCTCCACGGCTTCTTCAAAACGCCCTTGGCCTTCACACAGCATTGCCCAACCTAGGTGTGCTCCCGCGCGATCCGACGCTGCCATCAGCGATTCTTTGACCCCCCTGAGTGCGAGGTTAATGCGAGTCTGTTCATTGCTGGAAAGGTTTTGGTAAGTGCCTGAGGCAACGAGAACTCTTGCTGCTTCATTTCTCAGTAGCTTGAGTTCGCTATCGAGCAGTGGCATGAGTGCTCGACGCGTGATCGTGGGCGGTGCGTTCATCAATAGATTGATTGCGGCGGCTTTCACCAGTGGCGACTCGGAATCTTTCTTGAGAATCGTGACCGCGGCCGGGAATGCGTTGGGGGTACCACTAGCGGCTAACTCGTTTAAAGCGGAGGCACGAGCGATCGCCGGCGATTGTGTGTCGTTTTGGTTGGCGAGTTTAAGCATCGACTTGATGGAATCCGAAATCGTCTTGGGATTCCCGGTGTCGACATTCTTTCGATATTTAGCAATTGTTTCCGCAAAATGCTGGGGCTTCTTTCGTTCCGATCCGTACCAATTTTCGCACGCTTGATCGCACCACTGATCAGTTTTGGCGATCAGCGACGCAATCTGCTGGTCACCTTGTTCGGCTTGTTGAATCCAGTCGGCGTATTCTTTCAGAGATCCCTGTTTCGTTTCGGGGAGCGATTGCAATTGGTCCTTCACGTGGCAACCACTGCACGCATTCGGGGTACCGAGTGAAACAGAGAGGTCGGGGCGAGGAACCCTGAGGCTGTGGTCTCGTCGAGGATCGACCGCCATATAAGTTCGCTCAGGCATGTGGCAGTTGACACACTTTGCGCCCTCGGTGCCTGGTACGTGGTGATGGTGTGATGGGACATCGTACTTGCCTGCTGAGTGTTGGTGGCAGGATGTGCACGTTTCGTTGCCCGGGTGTTTCAGTTTCAGGGAGTGCGGGTCGTGGCAGTCTGTGCAACGAATCCCTTTGTGGTACATCTTGCTTTGCACAAACGAACCGTAGACATAGACTTCATCCTTGATCTGACCATCAGCGAAGTAGGTGTCTTCTTGAAGTAGTTCAAGTTGAAAGTGGTCGCAGTACTGATCACCTGCGTGAAAATCGGCATCAAGCAACCCACGCCGGCTATGACAGGGGGCGCAGGATTGCAATTGAGGCTCTGCATCTTCGCCTTTCAGTTTGGCAAGCCCGTATCCGTATCGGCGATCCCAAAACAGTGATTTAGATTGGGCGAGTTCGACGTGCAGGCTGCCCGGCCCATGACAAGCTTCGCAGCTAACGTCGATTTCCGAAAAGGTGGTGTGATACTGATTCGTTTTGGAATCAAAATTGCGTTTCAGATTGGTTGAGTGGCAATCCGCGCACATCGTCTGCCAGCGTTGACCGATCCCCGTCCAGTGCAACGGATCGTCGGGTTCCAACTTTTCATTAACGTCGGGAGGACGAAGGTAGAACCACTCTTTTTTCGCTGTGTCCCACGTTAGTCGCAGCACCTGCACTCTTGGGATTTCATCTTCCTTCATGTCCGGAGTCCGATCGAACTCCACCATGTACTGCTGCAATGGTTCCACGCCAAAGACATACTTGACGTGAAAATCTTGCATCGTTCCGTCTTCGCCCTCGGTGTGAATCATGTAGCGTTCACCATCGCGAAACATACGGCTTACGATCCCGTCGTTCTCAAAGGTGACGTTATCAAAGTCGGCGAGCACGGTCTGTTCAGTAGCGAGGTCCATCGCCAGATCGTGATGAGAACCACGAAATGTCTCCGCCTCGTTTTGGTGACACTCAATGCAAGAAGATCGCCCCACAAACGTAGCCTCGATCCCCTCGGGACGAGCCGACCAATAGTCGTTGAAGAGGTAGCCGAAGACGAGCACGACGACAGCGATCGCTATCTGTGCAGCACGGTTACGCATAAATCGAGAAAAAGCAGGCACCGTTGACGCTTACATTTGGAATGGGTGGGCTGTCATGGAATACGTCTAAGTGTATCACAACCCACCTTTTTTTGACCCCTGTGTCATCAATCTATCAGTGAGAAGTTCACGAGCAGTGACCCGCATTTCATCCACCAAGCTAACTGCCGAGGGGAGTTGGTCCGCCTGTTGTTCCAGTAACCTAGCAGCCTTGAGGAGTTGTTCTGCTGCTCTGGCGCGAGCCGAGATTGTCTTTTCGGCTTGATCGCTTTGGCTTTTCGATTGGATCTTTACCTCGAGAGGCGATTCCAAGTCGTCGAAGCCTCGGCTTGATGCTAGCCGGGATGAGATCGGGCCGGTCTGTCGCATGACTTTCAGCATGTCGTCTAACACGATGTTCCCTGTTTCGCCATCGGGGAATTCGCCATTTGATGCCGCTTCGAAAACACTCTGTATCTGCCTCTCAACGGGGTCTTGCTCGTCACGGAATGCTTTAGGTTCAGTTTTCTGTAGCTCGCTTTCGATAACACGCGCCATCTGAGAGTCGAAAACAAGTTCTTTCAGATCAGAAGTCGATGAACTTGGTAAAGGTGGTAGATCAGTTTGAGCGGCGGTCGGGTGCGTGGGGGTCACGCGGAGCTGAGAAGATGAAGGGGTCGAGGTTGTGATCACATCCAAGTTCGAGCCGGATTGCCGACCTTGAAGCACTCGACTGATTTTTCTGCCGAGACGCTTTGATGGGCTAATCCGTGGCTTAGTGGATTCAGTGGGCTCCAGAGTTTCAGTTGTTGCCGGAGTTTTTGCCAATGGGGCTGAATTTGAAACCGTCTCGGAATTCGATTGGATTTCGAGAGGCGGCTTGCCAATTGGTAGGTTGAGCGGCGAAGCAAGGGTTGGGCTGAGCATGACGACCCAGGCAAGGATCGCTTTTGTCGTTACCGCTTTTTGGTGGAGATCCATTTCCGACGCCGGTATTGCTTGGGGCAGTTGGTTCCTAGCGAGAGGCGATGGTCGACGCCAATTTGGATCACCAGCATGTCGCTGCTGAACCATTCACGGGACTGGCGAATCATTCGATCATCTGAATGCTGGCCGCGATCGGTTGGGGCTGATCGCAACAGGCTTCTCGCGATAACCAAAAGTTTAACCGCCGCGTCGTGATTGGCGAAGATCTGTTCTACCGAGAGTTTTCAATGCCCCAACTGGCTCATGCTATCAATTAGTGCGATTCGAACATCACACACATTGGTTCCAGTGGGGCCGGTGATCAGCAAGCCACCGGTCTGCTTGAAAAAGCGGTAAGCGTCGTTTCGTTCAATGTGATCTTGTGGATTGATGCCAAGTTGAACTGCTCGGCGGTGGACATCGCGATCAATGAATGCTCCCGCAGCATCCGTTGGGCCATCTTCGCCGTCTGTTCCAGCTGAGAGGATACATAGACGCGACCATTGATCGTCGGAGAGTTTCGCTTCGAGAAGCGTTTGGTAGGCGGCGAGTACAAGCTGCTGATTGCGGCCTCCGAGTCCGCGTTTCTCCTGCGGGCACAGAACGACCGTTGGCTCGCCACCGTGAATAAGTGCAACTCGCCGAGCATCGGTCTGAGTGTTTCTAAGATGCCCGATCACTTCGTTTGCGAAATCGCATCCGATTTTCTCTGCGACACCTTCCGATGCAGCGGCAGGGATGGTTTTGGCTGGGTAGCCAAGATCCTTAGCGCGAGCGGCGGAGTGCTCGACGGCAGTTGCATTGTTTCCAATGACAATGTTCTCGTGGGCAACAATTGGCTCTGGATACTTTGAGTGCTGCGCTGAGTTGTGTTTGGATGAGGTGCATTTGGATTCCAGAGTTCTTCGAATCGCAGCAGGTAGTGACCGCTTGGCGTCGTACCGATCGAGGATCTTCAGTGCATCAAGCGGCGTCGTGGTATCTGGAACGGTGGGGCCAGAGGCAATCTGATCCAGCGGGTCACCGAGCACATCGGAGAGGATCATAGAGACGAGTTGCTTTCCCCGGAAAGCACGCAGCAGCCCGCCACCTTTGACAAGGCTAAGGTGTTTTCGGACCGTGTTAAGTTCAATGATGTCGGCGCCTGCACCACTGAGAAACCGAGTGACTTGCAGTTTGTCTTGAAGCGTGATGCCTTCGGCGGGTGCTGGCATCAGGGCACTGCCACCGCCCGAGATCAGGGCAATGCACAGGTCTCGAGATCCGGCAGATGTCACGAGATCAAGGATTTTTCGTGTTCCTTCGACGCCTTCTTGGGTGGGTTCATTGACGCCGGCGGGACGAGCGGGATGCGTCACAATGTTTTGGCAAGCGATTTCTGTTCCTTGAGGGACGTTGACCCATCCGACGACCGGTAGCCAGCCGTCAATCTTCTCAGCGACTCCTTGAGCCATTGCCGATCCAGCTTTTCCAGCACCTACCACCAAGACGCGATCGAAATCGGACGCTCGGAAACTACTTTCGCCGATCAGAAGGCGGTCGCCTGTACGCTCGATCCATCGCTTCACCAGCGGCAAAGCTCGAACTGCATCCAGTCCCGCTGTCCACATTTCGATTGCATCATTGCGAATTGGATGAGGCATCAAGCATTCCTCAGCTCTGGTTTCGAATTACCACTGGTCATCACTTTATTGTGACCGACGCGTCAGATCGGGCAAGCATGAAATCTCGACATCGAGTTTGCCCGCTCCGAGTAGTCGCTGCTATAACCGCATTCTATGAACGCAGAATCCGCGAATGCCGAATCGATGCATCCCGACCGAGACACGCTTGCGTCGGAATACTTTGAGCTTCTCCCCTTTGAGCCCTACCCGGTCCAGGAGGAAGCGCTGCTGGGTTATTTTACCGGCGAACAGGGTGTTCTTGTTTGTGCGCCAACCGGTACTGGTAAGACGCTGATCGCTGAGGCCGCAGTTTACGAAGCCCTGCGCACCGGCAAGCGGATGTACTACACCACTCCCTTGATTGCTCTGACCGACCAGAAACTCGACGAATTGCAGCAATCCGCAGTGCGCTGGGGCTTTTCTGAAAACCAGATTGGTTTAGTCACCGGTAATCGCCGAGTGAACCCCGACGCACCCGTTTTGGTGGTGGTGGCAGAAATCTTGCTCAATCGGTTACTCAACCCGGAGTCGTTTGACTTCTCTGAAGTCAGTTCGGTGGTGATGGATGAGTTTCATTCCTTCAATGATCCGGAGAGAGGAATCGTGTGGGAGCTGACTCTGGGATTACTGCCAGCGTCGGTGAGGACGATGCTGCTAAGTGCCACAGTTGGAAATGCTCTCGAGTTTACCTCCTGGCTTAGGCGTGCTCATCAGCGTCGGCTACAGTTGGTGGTTGGCACCGAGCGAAAAGTTCCTCTGCAGTACGAATGGGTCGGCGACGAATTACTTCCGGATTTCTCGGAGAAGATAGCTGACGGTGATGAGATCAGCCGGCGTACTCCCGCCTTGATGTTTTGCTTTAGCCGAGCGCAGTGTTGGACCACCGCAGAGCTTCTCAAAGGCAAGAAGGTGATCGACAAGCAGCGGCAGGGTGAACTTGCAACCATTTTGAACGAGATGGACTTCTCCGCGGGGGTGGGGCCGAAGCTGAAGCAGCTCTTGATGCGTGGTGTGGGTGTCCATCACGCCGGCGTACTCCCAAGGTATCGGCGTGTGGTTGAGGCGCTGTTTCAGAAAAAGCTACTCGCTTACTGCGTCTGCACTGAAACGCTTGCCGCAGGGATCAATCTGCCGGCAAGGAGTGTGGTGTTACCGAGTTTGCTTAAAGGGCCGCGAGGAAAGAAAAAGTTGGTCGAAATCGCATCGGCTCAGCAGATTTTTGGCCGCGCCGGTCGTCCTCAGTTTGATGATCGGGGATACGTTTTCGCACTCGCTCACGAGGACGATGTAAAGATCGAGAGGTGGAAGGAGAAGTTTGAATCAATCCCCGAGGACACTAAGGATCCGGGGCTGTTGCGAGCCAGAAAGCAACTCAAGAAAAAGATGCCAAAACGCCGGAGTGAAGAGGCGTATTGGAGCGAGCAGCAATTTACACAGTTGCAACAGGCTGATTCGGCAAACCTCGTGAGTCGCGGTCGCCTGCCTTGGCGTTTGCTTGCCTACCTGCTTGGTAAGGATTCAAACGTGGAGCCTATTAGACAGATGGTGGCTCGACGGTTACTCAATGACAAAGGTCTCGATGAGGCGCAGCGGGATCTCAATCGCATGTTGATCACTCTGTGGTCGGCGCGATATTTAGAACTGAATCCGAAGCCAAAGCCAGCCGCACCGAAGCCGCTACCGGGCGCATCGCAGTCATCGGGCGCGGCACAGAATTCAGGCTCTAGCGGTATTCAGAATTCCAAGGCAACGGGTAGCGTTAGCGATTCAATGGCTCCGGCAACCGAGGGGCTTTTTGGTGCGATTTTGGATCAGATGCGAAGCGAGTCGCCCGAAGAGGCGAAGCCTGAACCGGTGCAACAAGATGCTGCGTTGATCGAGAGTCGCGGCTATGAGGTAAAGGATTATCGGCCGGTCACCGCGACGCCGACCGAACGTCTCGATCGATTGGTGCACCTACGGAGTATCAATCCTCTATTCGGAGTTTATCTTGCTGATCAATTAGCGATAGCAGATCCACTAGAGCGGATCGCTGCGTTGGAAAGTGTTCTCGAGGTGCCGGGAACAGTGGCTCGACTTGCTCGTGTTCCATCACTTGATGAAATGCCTGCCGGCACGCTGGCGACCTCGCGTCTCGATCCTCAATTGCTGCAATTGGGTTTGGCAACGCCTGAGGAGTTGGGGGCCAAGCCCAAAGAGGATGAAGAAGAGACGATTCAGGATCGTGGCTTCGGGAGGGTGATGTTCGAGGAGCCCAAGGTTTGGCCGCTGACGATTGGCGAAAAAATACTACGTCTATTTCGTGCTGAATTTCCTCGCGTGGATGATGTTCGTGTGCGTCCGGTTTGGATTGTGGGCGAGCTGTTGGAATTTGGTGGTGATTTCAATCGTTACGTTACCGCGAGAAAGTTGCAAAAAGAGGAGGGAATCCTCTTTCGTCATTGTTTGCGGATGATCCTGCTGCTCGATGAAATGGCTAACGTTCCACCGTATGAGTCCACCATTGAAACTTGGGAGCATCCCCTTGATGATCTAGCGGCACAATTGACCGAAACTTGTCGAGCGGTTGATCCTCAGAGTACCGACGAGATGCTGATGCAGCCGGAGTCCGAGTCGGATGCACTGGTTGTACCAGGGCGTCGGAATGTGACGGGTTCCTAAACCGCTTGTTTCCGACCATGTGATCGCAACCAATGGCCTTCAATTATCTTCCAATCATCAACGGAAAACGCCAAGATCCTCTGGCGCACCTCGCTCGTGGGGTGCTGTGGTTAGGGAGTCAAGCTTATCGAACGGCTGTCACTCGAAGAAATGCTCGATTCGATTCGGGTAAGACGGCAAGTTTTGAGGTCGAAGTGCCGGTGATTAGTGTTGGCAACCTCACCACGGGAGGTACTGGCAAGACACCGATCGTTTGCTACCTGGCAAAGTACTTGCGCAGTTTGGGATTGCGTGTTGCCATTGTCTCGAGAGGTTATGGAAGAGGAGAGTCCGATTCCAACGACGAAGCGCTCGAACTCTATGATCGCTTACCCGATGTGCCGCACCTGCAGGATCCAGATCGTGTCGCCTCCGCGAAGATTGCAATTGATGAGTTGGGCGCAGAAGTGATCCTAATGGATGATGGATTCCAGCATCGTTTTCTGCGTCGCGACCTCGACTTGGTAGCAATCGATGCAACGCAGCCTTTTGGTTTTGGGCACTGTCTTCCACGAGGTTTGTTGCGTGAACCGCTTGGATCATTGTCCCGCGCGGATCTGGTTTTGCTTACTCGGTGCGATCAGGTTGATGGTGAAGATCTCAATCGCATCAGGCAGACTGTTTTAGAGAAGGTTTCCGGTGCGGCTATCGTGGAAACACGCCACTCCCCCTGCACTTTGTTTGAGTACCCGAGCGAGACCTCTTCGATAGATGATCTAAGGGGTGCGAAGGTGGCCGCCGTTTCAGCGATCGGTAATCCCGAGGCGTTCGAATCAACGCTCCGTTCCGCCGGAGCAGTGGTGGTCGAAGCTCGTCGCCTAGCGGACCATGATCCCTATTCTCCCGAAACGGTTGAAACGCTGCGTCAATGGATCCGTGAGCTGCCGAGCGATGTCAATCAAGTGATTTGCACACATAAAGATCTGGTCAAGTTGCAAACCGATCGTCTGGGTGGGCTACCGGTTCGTGCCTTGCAGATTGAATTGAGTGTTGATTCGGGTGAATCGATGATGCTGCAGAAGATTCGTCAAGTCTGCATTGGGAATGTCGATTCCTAGAATGCCCTAGCTGGTGGAGTCGTCTTCGTGTTCGCGTGATGACGCAGAATCTGATGAGTGTTTGAAGGGCTGAATTGATCGGCCAGATACACGTGTGCTGATCGAGCAGACTGGTTTTTTATTCTTTTGGTGTTTGCATCATTTTCCAGAGTGCATGATTTTCCAGAGCGATTGTGCGCCGGCTACGTCTGGGGGTAAGGCACGCTGTCTTCCGTATACCACGCGTTGATAGGATTCAACTAACTGAGAAGCCGCTTGCTGATGCTCTGGGTGCTGTTGAAGAAATCGCTTTAGAAATTCCGCAGGTGTTTCGTCTTGGAGACGTCGGACGCCTCCTTCTCTCGACCACGCTTCAAACGCTTGGAAGGTTACCACGACAATTTTGGCTGGCGAGAGTCCTTGTTCAATTGGGTTGCGGAATGATCGAAAGCTCGGCTCAGGATTTTGAGGTGGTGGCGTGGTGCTGTTCAGAGAATGATTCGCATCGGGATCAACGTCTGGCTGGAACCATTGATTCCACAAACGAAGGAAATGTTCCCAGTTCCTCCAGAGGTAGATGCCGAGGATGACTGCGAGGATCAGGTAGATCAGTAGCTTGATGAGCCCGCCTGCAACGCTCCCCAGTTTTGAGAGAAGTTGGCTCGGTTCATTGGGTTGTTGTTGTTGTTGTTGTTGTTGTTGTTGTTGTTGTTGTTGTTGTTGTTGTTGTTCGTCTGTTCGATTCTGCTGGTCAGGATTTTGTTTTTGGTCACTGCCTTCTTTGTTCTGACGCTGCTGCTGGTCACGAGATTGTGAGTTTTCTTCTTGTGAGTTTTCTGACTGCTGAGAATTGGGATTTGATTTCGATTTGTCGTTGCGATCTGAGTCTGGCGTTTCGGTCTGTCTGTCTTGCTGGCTTTTGCTGCCTGAGTTTGGTTCGTTGCCAGTTTGCTCGGTAGGTTGCTTGCTGGAACTCTCTTCACCGTTTTTCCGTTCATTTGATTTCGGAGTTTCAGAGTTTTGTTGACCTGTTTGTGAGTCACTGCTTTTCTGGTCACTGGGATTCTGGTCACTGGGATTCTGTTTGCCTTGGTTCTCGCTCGTTGATTTTTGGCTGGTTGATTTTTGGTCACTCGAAGAGGATTGGGTGGCTTGGCTATCGTCTTGTTCTCCGCCAGACTGTTTTCCTCCAGAATCCTTTCCTGATGGGCCTGATTCACGGTTGCCTCGCTCTGCATTACCCTCTTGTGCGCCTTGCTGAGTGACGGTGGGCTGATCCGCTGTCTCCTGATCCGGACGCGTTACTTTCTCAGCACCAGAATCTTGTTTGGTCGTACCTTCATTTCCCCAGCCGTACTTGCTTGGACTTAGCCAATCCGGCGTTTCCAAACGAAGGGATGTGTCCAGGTTCGCCAAGGCTCGACCCGGCATTGGGAGAGCAAACGCGATCACAAGAACAGCGGTAATCAGTAGTAGTCCACCTGTGATCCACCCCACTGCCACGTCCCCCGGCATCTCTACTTGTCGTTGGCGAAGATATCGACGGAGTCCGAGGAAACTGGTGGTGACCAAAAGCGACAGTGCAGCGAAGAGGTAAAAGGCAAGTAGCCGCTGGGCCCGTTGCCAGGTTTCGGCGTCATCACGCAGGAAAAGTTGGCCGATTCCAAATAGAGGCAAAGCCGCTAGGGCTAGGTACATCACGGTGCGACCGGGCTGTTTGCCCTTGGCGCGAATGGATCCAGGTTTTGATTGAGGGTTCTCGGCTTTCTCAGGAAGCTCGAGTTGTTGCTTAAGATACTTCTGGCCCGAATCCATTAACCCTTGATCGCTACTGTCAGCGGATTCGTCGATGAGTGTGCAGTCACGGACAATTGCGTCAGAGAGGTACCCGATGATTGCCAGTATCACCAGCACAAACACTGGTGAATCAAGAAAACGCTGCATCGCAATAAAGGCGACCAATCCCAGAACTACCGCGTAACCGATTGAGTAGGCTCGGTCCTGCTCGATAGCTACCCTTGCGATTGCTACGGCGCCAAGCGTGAACATCATGATGATCCACGAAACACGAGCGGGGAAAGCACCGTGGTAAAACATGATGGTGAGAAAATTCGCCAAGCTACTGATCATCACAAAGATCAGTATTGGTGCGATGGCAATCGCAGCGTAGTCAGCGAAGGTTTTCCGTGGCGTTGGAGATTGCACAGGGTTTGGCGGCGCGAAGGTTTGGTGGCACGATGAATCAAACACTACATCCCCCACAGTATATCCGCTGCGAGGTTCTTTCCCTATCCGTGTTGCCTTCGGGCCCTATCCGTGTTGCCTTCGGGCCCGATCAGCAAACGCTACTTGCGAATCACTCCGACGGTTCATCCGGGCGATTGGACTTCCATCTCTTCATGGCCGCGCCAATGGTTTCCATGGGAACCCATTTTCCTTTTGTCTTACTGCTTTGCAGCATCGTATGTGGTTGTATTTCACCCGAGTCAATCAGACGCAGTAGAGCAATCTCACTGATCGGGCCGACACGTTTGTTGCGTCGAAGCCATCCTTGGGTCATGTAGTACCAGTCTGCATCCATCTCCCAACCTCCCGCTGAAACGTTCGCATTGAAGTGCAGAAAAAGTGGCTTTTGCAGTCGCTCCTCCAATGCTCTTTACCGCCACCGGTGTGCATGCCGAGGCAAGCTCAAGGGAGAGACTGAAGGGGGCAGTCGACGATTTCAATGCAACCTCGTGCTTTGAGCATGCGAGATTGAGTCGAGATTCACGACGTTAAATCCAACTCCATTCTGCAAGAATGAAATGAGTCTGTTGAACTCGTCGGAAGAGGCCTTTGGGCTGTCTGAGAGGGGGTGAGAGACCGTCAAGTGGTCTTCCCGGCTCGGACGAACGATGGGTGTTTCTTCTTAGATGCGAGCTTTGATGCCTTGCTCCGACCACAATACTGTAGTGGTGAATCACAGCTCAATGTTGCAATGTTTCCCGTTGCGGAACGAAAAAAGCAGGAATCTTCGGCGTTGACTCGTCGAGGGTGTCGCGGATCGTGTTCGGGGATGTCGCGGAACGAACCGGTGAATTGCCACTCAATGGGTAGCCAACATGCAGGCTTTCCAGAAATACTTGTGCCGCTTGATCAAGCATGTTTTCGATGCTCTGCGAACCGTGTTGCGGATCTGGGCTCAGGTTACCATCGCCCATTTTGTCGATCGTACTCAACAATTTTTTTGGCTTCATTACTGAGCCCAAAAGGAAGGTCTGGTTGGTTCAGTTCCAAGAAAACGGTGTACTTCTGGTGCAGTGCATCGGCGTGGACCACGGAGCTGCGTGTGAGTCGAAGAAAGTGAACCGGCAAGCCGTTCCACCTTTTTGTGTAGACCCCTGCCTCAAGATTTGGTTCCTGCTGCATTCCATAATGCTCGGTCATTGCTCCAGCTAGACGCTGCGGGTCGCCGGTGAAGGCGTGCATCGAGACGCGTTGTAATCGATCCTGTCCATCAAAATAGTAGGTCAGTGTCCCTGCGAGATCGTCGACACGTGTCCCGGTAACGATGGGAACACGAAGTGCTTTAAGCTGGAGTTCCGCGAGGACGGTTGAGACGCGTGAGAAGCGATCCATGACCCACTGCGGAGTGATGTCAAACCGCATCACTTCACGCAGGTCGGTCACCGGGGTGCCGACGATACCTCGCCCCGTACCTTGGAAGGAGTTTTGTCCAAGATCTTGAGCTAGTGGTTGTTCGTAGCGGTATTGTTTTGAGCCGGCTGAAATCAAATTTTCCATGTCGTGCTGGGGCCCCGCGCCTGCAACCGACTCAGGCGATTTCTCGGCGGTCGATTGGAAAACCGAGGTCAGCTTCCCAATCGCTTGGCGGCCTAGATCGGTTTCCGTTGCCAAGTAGGGCGTACTTGCTGCAGCGGTGAAAAGGACGACAGAACGGAGGCGAGGAAGCATTTGGATACGATTTTCAACAGGGGTAGAGTGACCATCAAGCAAGCGAGAAAACCATGATGTTCGGTTACCGCTTCGTCATCGTTGTCGCTCGTGTGGCATGGACGACTTGATTGCTCGGTAGTGCATGAAATCTCGAATCCATCATGCTCGAAATCTTTTCATGCTTTAACGGGATCCCATCTCCTCCTGAATGATGGAATCTTCTACCCTCTGTATCGGAAGGGGCGACTCCATGCTTTGACCTTTGGAATGTTGCCCTCGTATTCTTCATGATCCGACGATCAGTAACAGTCCATAAAATCATGCCAGGCAGTGTCCCGCAGAACGTTGAAACGCTACGACAAACGCTGCAGCAGTGCGGTGAGATCATCAATGATGCATTGGTGGGTGCAACGGGTAATCGTGGGCAGGTCAATGTTCTACCGCGAGTTTGGTCAGAGATTACAACCCGCTTTGATCGACGTTGGAGGGAAATCGCCGAGCGTTCGTTTGAGTTACAATCGGCCGCTGCGCGTAAGTTAACCAACCATCGGGTTAGTCATCACGATTCAACAGCGGCAAGTGTTGCTCAGTCGCAGTCGATCCGTGCAGAGAACGAGAGGTTTTGGTGGGTGACGCGTCGAGGCCTCGAGCAGGCCACTCACGCTCGAGTCGCTCTGCTCAAGGCGGGTTGGTTCGATGGAGATACGGTTCATGATCTCTGCTGTGGAATTGGTGGTGATGCGTTGCGATTGCTTGAGCGAGGTGAGGTTCATGTGGTCGAGAATGACCCACTCACTGCGGCAATGGTGTCGGAGAATCTGAGAACCTCAAGTTGCGACAGGTACACTTTTACTGTTCATTGCCAAGATGTAGAGGATTACGATTTGCCTTCAGGGGCCTGGCTGCATCTTGATCCAGATCGTCGGATTCAGGGTAGGGCGGCACGAGATCCCGAAGACTTTTCTCCGCGTTGGCAGTCGGTTTGTTCGATGGTGCGACGTTCCTGCGGTGCGTTGATCAAGTTGGCTCCCGCGACAACAATCCCGCAGGAGACTCTTGATGAAGCGAGCATTCATCGCCTGTGGATTGAAACTTCCGGTTCAGTGCGTGAGCAGGATTTACTTTGGGGTGACCTATGCGATCGAGCCAATTTAGCGCGCGGGTCGCGGTCTGCTTGGGTGGTCAGGGCCGACGGGGGAGTTGATTGTTTTCAGTCGCAACTGTCCACAAGTCTGAATGTCTCTTCGGAGACGGACCTGCGAAAGCTCGAAGGAGCCTGGTTAATCGATCCTCGACCTTCAATTCGAGCTGCAGGTCTAACGGAGGCTTTTGCGACCGAACATGGTTGCCAATTCTTGGCAGGTCCACCCGGTTTCTTGATGTCTGAACCCAACGATCACAATGGTTCGCCGCCGCTAGAGTCGATGGCGGCGGTCGGTCGCGTTGAATGGGTCTCTTCATTCGATGATCGCAAACTTCGTAAAGAGCTACGTCGCAGAAATTGCTACCCGCAAACCATTAAGGTTCGCGGGGCCGATCATGACCCGATTCAGTTGGTCAATCGATATCAAACGTGTGGCGAAAGACCAATTCGGCTCTGGGTCGGACGCATCGGCAAACGTGTGTTTGCAGCGATCACTGATCTTGCCTGATCATTCAATCACCGTTGCAGTTGCTGTCGGCGATCCAGCAGAAGAGTCTTGGTTTTCGTTCGCTGTGACAGTTCCGACGCTGCCGGGATCGAAATGAGTGCGTCTCGCGGGACCGATTGCGAAAATTCCTTCATTCACTTCTGCAACACTCGTTAACCGCCCAACAGTCTTCTCCTCTGCGGTGACGGTTGCTCCTGGTTCAGGTCGGTCACCTTCGATCTGCCATCGGACCAACTTTTTTTGCACTTGGCCCATCGCATCCAGTCTTGCGATGGTTTCTTGACCGAGGTAGCAACCCTTGGTGAATGAGATGGTCTGAGAGTCTCGGTCAGCCTCTTGCGGCAAATTTGATTGATTCAAGTCGATTCCAAACCAAGGGAAGCCGGCGTAAGTTCGCTGGCGATGAAACGCGTCTTCGTCTTCTTGGGTGCATGGATAAGTTGATGATATCCATGCCTGAGTTTTTTCCGTTTCTTCTTTTGGAACGAGAACGAGATGCGCGTGTGAATGGTTGACCTCAGTTGTCGATGGCGTTTTGCCGGAGAGCCAGGGAACGCTGATGGTCCGATAAGCTTTTTGATTGATCACGATTGTGTGCGCTTGCTGGCGGTGGTCTGTTCTGGTGTTGGCCGAACTGTGCTGCGCGGTATGGTTTTCATCGGAAACCATATTTGTGTCTGCATGGTCCTCTAAGATTGCATCGGCAAGAGCACTCGAGATGACCAGACCTGAGTACTCGTCATCATGAACGGAGACCGTTGCATCTTCTCGAATGATGTATCGATCGATATGTTCTGCGATCGCTTGTGACTGTCCTGAGGGACCGATCAGTCGTAGGCAATCTTTATCCTTGAGCACGATCACGTGCCCCACCATCTTTCCTTTCACATCGGTCACGAAGGTTTCGGTTGAGTGTCCTTGTGGTAAGTCTCGGATTGCCTGAGTGGTCAGATTGTGTGCGATTGTGCACGCATCGTTGCCGTGAATCTCGACAACGGAGAGCCGGTCCATTCGAAAAAGTCGCATTTCGTGCATCGATAGTCATTCTGGTCTGGGCTAGAGGGAAGGCGGACATCGTCAGGTATTCCGCGTCAAAGGTCTATCTGAACGGGAAGGGTGGCGGGATTTTTTGTCTTTTTTTTATCGTCGGCAAGGTTCTTGTCCGGAAATCATGGTTGAATCGCCGACTTTCTACTTGGATCTGAGAAAAATTTCAGGCTCGGATGCAGATCATGAGCCAGTCTTTTTTGTATGGATGTTGACGCACGGCAACTTCACAAGAGAGCGATCAGATGAGTCATTTGCAATCCTTTGGTGATGCTTCAGTCATGATGGGGCAACGCACCGACCAACCGATTTCGGGCAGCAGTGATCCTCTGCCTTGGCTAATTCGGCGGCTGGTGAGGGAACAAGGTAAGCAGACCGAGAAGTGTTCCACGAAGGACCCGCAGCGGCGAGTTTCATCTCCCGAGCAGTAACCTCTTCTCTCACGCACTAGTTCCATCTCCCACTCGGTCGGGAAACTTTTCAGATAATCGCTTTCTTTCACCACTTAGGCATTCTCTATCCCCAGTTCACCGATCGCAGATCGCGTTTTTCATTTACTGGCTGAACGCTGTTTTTGAGTTCATTTGGGCATCGACCGATTCACTAGAGAGATGAATCAAGCTCCTCGTTATTTGTCGGGCGTCTCACCTTCTTTCTCTCGATCCAGTATCATGCCGCTTCCACGTTAGAGTTGATGCGTGGGATTCACCATCGCTCAAAGTGGTGAATTCAATTTCCGAGAGGATGAGCGATCACAGCATGCCGGACAGCACCGTTTCCCTGTTTGCGGATCTCGAAGAAGACAATCTCGCAAAATCTGAGCCGCTCGCTGCGCGAATGCGGCCCAAGCATTTGAGCGAGTTTACCGGGCAACGTCATCTCTTGGATGAAGGTAAATTGCTGCGCCGGATGATCGATGCAAAACGCATTGGATCCATCATCCTCAGCGGCCCTCCCGGAACTGGAAAAACGACCCTAGCGAACTTGATTGCCTGCTCAGTTGGTGCTGACTTGCGAATTCTGAGCGCTGTTTCGAGCGGTGTTAAGGAGGTTCGTGAAGTGCTGCTGTGGGCCAAGGATGTTGTCGCGTCGGGTGGGATGCGTCCTGTGCTCTTCATTGACGAGATTCACCGGTTCAGTAAGAGCCAGCAAGATGCGTTGTTGCCGGACGTGGAATCGGGTGTGGTTTCACTTATTGGTGCCACGACAAGTAATCCATACTTTGCGGTGAACTCGGCCCTGCTAAGTCGCAGTCAGTTGTTTCAGCTTCAGTCGCTTGAGTCGGAAGATATTTTAAAGCTGCTCGGTCGTGCCTTGAGCGATAATGTGAAGGGATTAGGGCAGTGCGGAGTGCACGTTGACGATGATGCATTGCAGCATCTTGCCGAGGGGAGCGAGGGTGACGCGAGACGCGCACTGACGGCTCTAGAGATCGCTGTACTCAGTAGTCAAGGAAGCGGGCAAGCCGTCACATTGGCTGCGGCACGTGAATCGCTTGGAGGAAGTTTGGGCGGGTACGATGCTACCGGTGATGATCACTATGATCTCAGCAGCGCGTTGATCAAGAGCATTCGTGGAAGCGATGTGGATGCCGGCCTGTATTGGTTGGCAAGGATGCTCGAAGGCGGCGAAGACATTCGCTACCTTTGTCGTCGACTGGTCATTCTCGCTAGCGAAGATATTGGCAATGCCGATCCGCAGGCGTTGGTGATGGCGGTTGCTGCGATGCAGGCTTGCGAATGGGTAGGACTACCCGAGTGTCAGCTGACTCTAAGTCAGACGGTTGCTTACCTTGCATTGGCACCTAAAAGCAATGCTGCAACGTTGGCAATCGGGGAAGCACGGCGAGACGTTTCAGAGGGGGCGTTGATTCCTGTTCCGATGTATCTGCGTGATGCTCACTACGGCGGCGCCAAGGATCTGGGGCACGGCGTCGATTATCAATACTCGCACAACTCCGACAGCGGTGTGGTGGCGCAAGACTATCTTGGTGTTGATCGCTCATTTTACCGACCTGTTAATCGAGGCTTCGAGGCAGAGTTGGTGCAACGCATGAAGCGAATCAAGCAACAGCTTCGAGGCGAACCGCTCGATGGTGATGAAGAAGAACGTGATGGAGTAGAATCGCGATAACGTAGGCTATTAGGCGAGTGTGAAGATGGATCGTTCATTCACCACTTTGTGATCGCTGATCTTCAGTATTTCAAAATAAGTAACCGGCAAAGATTTACACAGAAAAGGGGTAAGCTCCGTGCGTCAGCGAACATTAGGCACAGATGGTCCAGAGGTGAGCGTGATTGGGCTTGGTACGTGGGCCATTGGCGGAGGGGATTGGCCTTTTGGTTGGGGTTCGCAGGATGAACAGGATGCCATCAATACGATCGTTCGGGCCGTTGAGTTGGGTGTAAACTGGATCGACACTGCTGCGGTTTACGGATTCGGTCAAAGCGAAAAGCTCGTCGGGAAGGCTCTCACTGCGATCCCCGAATCTGAAAGGCCGCTGATTGCTACCAAGTGTGGACGCGTCGATAACGGTGACGGTAGCATCGGTAAATCTCTAGCACGTCAGAGCGTGATCGCGGAATGTGAGGCAAGTCTTCAGCGGCTTGGAGTTGAGTGTATCGACCTCTATCAAATGCATTGGCCGGAGCCCGACGAGCAGATTGAGGAAGGTTGGGCAACGCTGCTAGATCTCCAAAAGCAGGGTAAGGTTCGTTACGTCGGCGTATCCAATCATTCGGCAGCACAGATGCAGCGTCTTTCTCAGATTGGCGCAATCCAGTCTTCTCAGCCACCTTACAGCATGATCGCGGACGAAGCTGAAGCGTCGGTGTTGCCTTATTGTGGTCAGCAGGGAATCGGGGTGATCTGCTATAGCCCAATGGGGAAAGGTTTGCTTACCGGAGCCTTCAACGCGGAGCGGGCAACGAATCTTGAAGAGAACGACCATCGCCGTCATGACCCCAGATTCCAGTCACCACAACTAGAAATCAATCTACGTTTTGTTCGTAGCGTTGAGCAGATCGCGGAGCGACTGGGGTGGACGATGGCGGAACTTGCTATTGCTTGGGTTTTGCGACGGAGCGAAGTGACCAGCGCCATTGTGGGGTCTCGGAGTCCCGAGCAGATTGAGCAGACCGTCCTTGCCGCTGATCGAGATTTGGATGAAGCGATTCTTGATGAGGTGGATCGATTGATCCACATGAGGAAGACTCTGCTGATGTCCGTTGATGGTGTGCAGCGCGCGAGAGTTTAGTGTAGCGTCTGCCAGTTCGTCACATGTGGGAGTCAGCCAGAAGATGGACGGTTTAGCCGAAGCGATTGATGCCTTGTTCAGTCTTTACGGACTCGGTGTCGTCACCGTTGGTACATTTCTCGGTATCACGGTTGGGGCGGTGCCCGGATTGACCGGAACGATGTTGATCGCGTTGGTGCTGCCTTTGACCTACGGAGCCGATCCACTTCTATCGATGGCGTTATTGATCAGTATCTACGTGGGCGCGGTCAGTGGTGGGATGATCACAGCAACGCTTCTCCGGATGCCGGGAACGCCGGCTTCGATCATTACGACTCTTGATGGTTATCCCATGGCTCGATCCGGAGAGCCCGAGAAGGCGTTGGGGTTGGGGGTGATGGCTTCGACGGTTGGTGGTGGTGTGTCGTGGTGCTTTCTGGTTTTACTGACCGGCCCGATCGCGGTACTCAGTTCGCATTTTGGATTCTTTGAATACTTTTCACTCGTGATGATGGCGTTGGTGCTCATTGCGAGTGTTGGCGGTGCATCACTGACTCGCGCACTTTTGTCGGGTTTCCTCGGAGTCTTTTTTGCGATGCCCGGAATCAATGCCGCGACGGGACGAGCACGATGGACCTTTGGCATCACCGAAATGAATGACGGGTTCCAACTTCTACCCGTGCTCATTGGCCTTTTTGCTGTGAATCAGGTCCTGACGGATATTCTGAGGATCGAAGATCAGGGTGAGCCGGTTTCAATCGGAAAACGCAGCCTTTGGTTAGGGCCTCGGCAATGGGTGAGTCACGGTGTGAATCTGCTGCGATCATCAATCATCGGCACCTGGATCGGGATGTTACCGGGGATCGGTGCAAACATTGGTTCGGTGACCGCTTATACCGTTGCGAAAGGTGTTTCGCGGCAGCCCGAACGCTTCGGACATGGCAGCGAGGAAGGGATTGTGGCGTCAGAGGCTGCCAATAATGCGACCATCGGTGGATCGCTGATCCCGTTGATCGCGATGGGACTGCCGGGCAGTGTGGTGGAGGCGGTCTTATTGGGCGCATTGGTGATCCACGGTTTGCAGCCGGGACCGAGACTTTTTGCGGAGAGTCCGGATATGGTTTACACCATCATGGGTGCAATGTTGCTCGCTAATTTCGTGATGGCAATCATGATGATCGGGTCAATGAGATGGCTGGCCAGGATCGCGGCGGTTCCCAAGCCATATTTGTTGCCGGTGATTCTGGCGTTCTGTGTGATTGGGTCTTATGCACTGGCTAACCGTTTCTTTGATGTATGGGTGATGCTCGCTTTTGCGATTTTGGGAATCAGCCTTGAACGGTTCCGGATTCCACTCGCGCCATTCATCATCGGCTTTGTTCTTGGTCCCATCGCCGAAAAGAATCTAAGCCTTGGATTGCAGGCTTCCGGGGGCAGTTTTCTTCCTCTCGTCACTCGACCTCTCTCACTACTGTTCCTTTCGTTGTCGATCGCTTTGTTACTCTTTTCAATTTTCGGCGTTCGGTTGAAGGGGCGATGGTTCCAGCGTCCCAGCACGACTACAGATCCGTTTGATGGGGAGGTTGGTGCATGATGAGGATTGATTCGACTGAACCGTTAGGAAAACCGAACCAATCATCGAGCGGTTGGGTGATGACCGTGCGTGTTACTTCTTGGCTGATCATCAGTTGCTTATTGTTTTGGTGGCTGGGGAGTCAGTGGAAGAAGGGTTCAGGAGACTCCGTTTACCCCGACAAGCCGATTCAAATTGTTGTCCCCTACGCTGCTGGCGGTGGCAGTGACACGTTCGTAAGAATCATTCAGCAGGGGTTGATCGATGCAGGTGAATTTGATCAGCCAATGGTGATCATTAATCAACCCGGCGGTATCGGAACCATCGGTAGCCGCGAGGTCAAGAATGCCGAACCGGATGGCTACAAAATACTTTGCCACCATAACGCGATCATTACTGCGAAACTTGCGGAGACGGTTGACTATGGGCCTGAGGCTTTTGAGGCGATTGCACTGACCGGCGAAATGTCCATGGTGATCCTGGTTAGGGCTGATTCAGAGATTTTGGATCTTGCTCAACTACTGAATGTCGCTTCAGAAAATCCCGAAGTGATCAGGTTCGCAGCGAACAAGGGCGCACCCGCTTATTACGCCGCTTTGCAACTGGAGAAAGCTAGACCCGGAGCAAAGTTCACGATCGTCTCGTCTGGAGGCGGCGCCGATCGTTACACCAAGATTTTGGGCGGTCATCTTGATGCTGGTATTTTTTCGCTATCCGAGTATCTCGACTTTGTTGCTCCGGACGGCACTCCGCCCGACCGCGATGTGCGGGCGATTGCTGTTTTGAGCTCAGAGCGTCACGAGTCCATTCCGAGCGTTCCTGCATCGGTGGAAATGGGAATCCCCGTGGTTCTTCGCAATGCTAACTATTGGTGGGCACCCAAAGATACCTCTGCCGAAGTGATTCAGCGGCTCGCCGAAGCCCTCCGACGGGCGATGGATCAACCGTCGGTTCAAGGCGAGTTGTCAAGATTGCGACTCGACCCAACCTTCGCGGTGGGCGATGAATTACGGAAAAAATTGTCCGAGACACTGCGTGGCTTCGAAGAGGTTGCTGAGAGCAGGAACATGGATCTACCAAGATTTGATCTCTATCTTGCAGGATTGACCCTGTTGTTACTTGGGATCGTTTCCGTCCAAGGTTTGACTTCAAGAAGCAAATGCCGGCATTTAAATTCAGAAGGAGTGTCGGCGGAACAAGCTGGAGATGATGTTACCTCGCATGGGCATCTAGCGATCAGCTGTTTTTCCTTGGTGGTGGCCCATGTGGTGGCATTCCAGAGCGGTTGGGTTCCTTTGGCTCTCGTGATTTTCTCGATGGTGCTATCCACGGGCCTCTTGATGTCTCGTGTCGTGCGAGTCAGTAGGCTTGCGTTGCTGGAGTTGTCGCTTCTAACCGGACTTGGGACTCAATACCTTTTCACCGAGGTTTTGATGGTCGCTCTGCCGTAGCAAGTGTTATTCGTCTCGTTCGAGAATCTCGATCACAGCCTTTTTCTCAACCTTGTTAAGAACCAATGGCTGTGAAAGATCCTGCTGAGATTGCTGCCAGGTAACGTAGTAGTCATCACCAGCGTCGAGGACGTCAACATAACGACTGCATCCGGTACCCCATGGACTAATGAAAGCCGGTGCGTTTTTGGAGATTCGCTGGGGGTGATCCAAGTTTCCATCGAGGCAGTAGGCGATTCCACCGAGTTCTTCGCACGAGTAGCCTCGGGGCCGCTTGATCGCCGCGGAATGTTCTTCGAGGTTCCGAACGCACTCCCCACCGTCGTAGAAAAAGAGGCTAACCGATTGTTCACTGAATGGCCCCGCTCGCGGTAAATCTAACACCGCAGTTCCCCTCGTCATAGCGACGTCCCACGTGAAGCCTCGGGGAAAAAAATCGAAGTTCACGTCGTTGTCTGTCGCCCCACCATCATTGCCTGTCCCACAACTGCCGATCGGCACACGACCGGTATTGGAGCTGGTCCAGCAGTAAGGGTGGCTACAGAACATCAGCTGGGCAACTCCCTGATGTTCGGCGAGGAATGGATCCTTGATGTGAATGAACTCTGGGCTGCTCGTGCTTAGAATCGTCTCTGGTTCCACGTCGGCGAGCTGATCAATCGAGTCAGCTCGAAGGCGGTCAATCGTCCAAACTCCGGTTCCCGGCTTTAAAAAGTCCGCGAGCTTTTCGGGGTAGTTGATTCCTGATTTTTCGGTGGAGACGAAAATTTCAACTTGTGATTGATCGAAACGCAACGCAGCGCCTTCGATTGAAAGTACCTCTTTGTCACCAACATTTAGTTTCGCCTTTGGCAGCGAGAGTACTTTTTCAAACGATCTACCTTGGTCATCGGACCGGAAAATGGCCAGCTCCAAGCCTCGCTCACCCAGATGCAAGCCCGTGCGAGAATCTCCGTGGTTACGGTAGCGTCCAATTAACCACAGGACACCCTGCGCATCCTGCGTCATGTTTCCACCGCCGAACCAGAATCCGGTTGAATTTGACTGTGGAGGAACGATCACCTTTGCACGCTGTTGATCAACCAAGAGTTGACCGATATCGGCGAGTTGCTTGATCTGTGATTGGGTAAGTTCAGCAGTGTTCATGCAGTTCGGATCGTCCATGTTTTGGAAAAAGTGTAACAGAGCGATGATTCGTTATCGGCAGTTGTATCTGTCAGGGTTTGACCGGCATCGATTTGATTCAGAATCATCGATTACGGCATTTTCCAGCAACGCACCATGGCTATTTTTTTCCTTTTGGTGCTTTGGGTTTGTTCTTCGGGGGATAGGGGATGCCGTTGATGTAGTTGAGACGGTCATCCATATCGGCTCCGGAGACAATCGGATCGAAGTCGTCGCGAGTCACCGGAAACTTATCGCCGTAAAAATCACGAAAGAGGACTACAGCATTCAAAGCTTCGGTCGCAACGATCGGATCACTGGTGTTGTTGACGAGTTTGACGAGTGTGGTTTGGGGATTCACCTTGCCAATACATCCCAGGAATTCCGCAGCTCGGATCCGCACCACTTCCTGCGAATCCTCAAGTAGTGGTAATGCTTCACTCGCGAGCGAACTAGCTTTTTCACCCATTGCCGCACAGGTCATCATTGCCCAGTAGCGAGTCATTGGATTCTTGGAATTCATTGCTGCAGTTAGCGTTTGTTTCGAATCAAGGGTGAGTTGCGGTTTTCTTGCGATGTTGGCCAAGTCAATGAAGGATGCTATCTCTTTCGCTCGTTTTTGGCCGAATTCGAACGGGTTTTGCATCGCGTGTTTTGCCAAGTAGCTTTCCGGGTAGAAGCTCAGGTCGGGCAGGGATCTAAGTTTTTCATCGAGCCGGCTTCTGAGGTCGCGAAGTTGGTTTTGATATCGAGGGTCGTTTGCGAGATTTGTGACTTGGTGGGGGTCTGCTACGCAATCGAACAATGCTTCGATTGGTTTGGCTTCAAAGAAGGTTAATGGTGGCCCCGTGAGTTTTCCCTCGTTAAACAACTGCCGCCACTGTTCGTAGGCAAGGTTTTTGTAACGATAATTATTGTTAAGCCCGTCAGGTAAGTAAGGCTGGTAGCTTCGGATGTACTGGAACTTTCCTTTGTGAATGGAACGGACGAAGTCATACTTTTCATCGAAACGGTCGGCATAACTGAAGCTTTCGTCTCTGGTGTTCACTTCCTTTAGTGAGGTTCCCTCACCGAGAAACGGCACACCGTCCATCTTTGCTGGTACCGCAGCTCCAGCGAGGTTCAGTACCGTGGGGCCAAAATCAACGAAGCTGACAAAGCCACCAACTCGCTCCCCGATTCCATCCGGCACCAGATGCCTGAAGTTCTCCGGGATGCGAACCACTAGCGGCACATGAACGCCAGCGTCGGTGAGGTAGCCTTTGCTTTTGGGGAGAACCCCACCATGATCACCGAAGTAAAAAATAAAGGTGTCTTCCAGAAGTTTGTCTTCTTCGAGTTTGCGTACCGTGTCGCCAACAATCTCATCAATCAGCTTCATCCGATCGAGATAATAGGCGTGGGTATAACGGAAAAGAGGTGTGTCGGGGTGGTAGTCGGCCAGTTGAACTGATGCAGGGTCGGTCTCTGTGGCAACCGTTTCAAAGGTCTGGCGATTGAAGTGGAGCGAACCTTCGTGCGATTGCGCATGAGATTGCATGTGGAAAAATGGAGTGGAGGCATCAGGGCGATTACGCCAGGTAGCTTTGCCTGATGACTGATCCCAGACACCGTTCCCCTCGATGGCGTTGTAATCTTTCTTGCTATTGTTTGTCGTAAAGTATCCAGCCTCCCGAAGTAGTCCGGGAAACATTTTTAATCCATTGGGCATCGGTGCAAGTTGATAACGTCGATGGAATTGAGTTCCAATACGTGGTCCGTAGCAGCCCGTAGCGAGAGTGGTTCGCGCGACCGAGCACACCGGTGCGTTTGAGTAGGCGTGGTCGAAAGTCAAACCTGCTTCAGCCAATGCTTCGATGTTCGGGGTTGCTGCTCCACCAGGGAAAAAATGTCGTAGGTAATGGATCGAGTTGTCTTCCGACACGATCCAGACAATGTTCGGCTGTTTCGCTTCGAGGCGACTTGTGCCGATGAAGAAACCCAAGTTGAGGATAGCCAATAGAAAAAGAGAGATTCGGAACATACTTGAAGGGACCGTGAGAGAATGTGTGACCAGTCGTGTGAATTAGCTGGACTTTTAAGCGACACGACGAATGAAACAAGCGTCAGCCATGGCTGTGTGTACGCTTGGTGGTGACAACTATCCATAAAAGTGATCTTGAGTGGCACTCTGAAGTTCAGGAGGCATGTCTTGTGATCGTCATGCCTCCCGACCTTGCAGTGTCACTGGAATCGTTGGCCGGTTAGTTAATTGGCGATTTGCTAAGGAAGCTCAACCGATCGCATTGCAAAGGGGCCGCCCTCTGAGTGCTGAATGACCAAAGCGTGCTTGTCGCCCAGTTTCGCAAGTTGAACGACGCCTTGCAGCGATTCAATGGTCTCGTAAGGCTGCCCTGCAACTCCACCGTTTGCGACTCTTTCTGATAATCCTTTATTGTTCTCCAAGTCGTCGGTGCTGATTTTCATGACGCCTCGGGCGCTATTTGACATGAGCAGAAAATTTTTGCCATGTTGCTCGTAGACAAGCATGTCCAAAGGACGATTCCGATTGCCGAGTTCAGCGACGGTGGTTCCGGTGATCTTCTCGCGATTCTTGATTTGATTCAAAGGAATCTTCACAAGCGGGGTGCAGACATAGCCGGCCAGCAAGGTCGGTTCCTCACCAAGATTGAAGGGGACAAAGGTTTGGATGGGGGCGTAATCTTCGCTTCGCCCGTGTGCGGCGTGATAGATTTCGACTCTCATTCCCGCATTGTTTTCGTTGAATGGAAAATCGAATTCGCGGACCGAGCTTGGTGATTCACCCGCTGCCAATCCCGCCACCAAAACTCGTCCCGATGTGTAGGCAAGATCGGTGATGGAGTTGTTTCTTGGATTACTGCGTCTTCGTCCTTCACCAACCTCTTTGTCCTCCGGTGCATGGGGTAGGCTGACCGACGAGTAGGCGATATTGGATAGATCGAGTTGGTCGATTTGCCCGTTACCCGAGATGCGAACAATGGCGACCTTGTCTCCCGCGGTGACGGAAATGAATGCGTTACCGGTGATTGGATTGACGGCAAGGTCACCGATGCTTTCAGCTGACGCGTTGACCGTCCCGCTAAGCTTAGCCGATAGGTCAGCGATTTCGTAACTCTGCGTCTTCTCGACCGCAACATCTTCGGTGTTAACCGCATAGATTTTTGCTGCTTTCGCATCACCAATAAACAGGACTCCCGAAGGTCCAAAGGCGAGCGATCCAGCCGACTTAAGCTGAACATCACCTCTCTTCAGGCCATAGAGTTCTGCGGCTCCGCAGGGCTCGAGTTGGTGCGTTAAGCAAAGTGTCAAGATAGTCGACAGGAAGGTGAGTGCTCGGACCATGCGAAGTTTACCTCGATCAGTGTTTTGACTCGTCGTCACCCTGAGGTGGACGGGGCAAGATGAAGCCTAGAATTGACTATGTCACCAAAGTCTTACGTCGAGGTAGTTTACGCGATTTTTCACCTCACGCAACGAATGACGCGGTTGGTTATCGCTGATTAGGCTACCTGAGTAGAAAGAAGTCTTTGTCGATTGAAAAAACGACCACTGAACGAACGGTTTTATAATTGAACGATCGTTTCTACATCGGCGCGATTCGGGGGGAACCCATGTCGGTGGTGAGTGTGACGTGGGCATCAAAGGCTTGTCGAATCAACTCGTTTTTGATGTTTTGGCTATCGGGAGAATCCCAAAGGTCTGTGTGTTCCCACGGATCTCTTGTGAGGTCATAGAGTTCGCCAAGTTGTTTGTCATGGTACATGCAAAGCTTGTGCGATGAAGTGCGGAACATCGTTCCGTAAGTTCCCGTTCCACCAGTGAACTGTGGGTCGAGCGCGTCAAAGTACTCACTGCGCACGTAGTCACGAAAATGATCCGGTGACGATTCACCGGTTAAGACCGGAATCAAACTTCGTCCCTGAAAGTAGTCGGGTTGAGTGACGCCGCAAAGCTCAAGGAGTGTGGCGCTCATGTCCAGTAGTTCCACCAATCCGCTCGCCTGAACGGCTTGCTGAAAATATTTTGGCCAACTAAAGATCAAGGGGATTCTCACCAAGCCTTCGTAAAAACGACAACCCTTGTACATCAGGCCGTGATCGCCAAGTGCTTCGCCATGATCGCTGGTGAATAGAATGACGGTGTTGTCTCGCTGTCCCGTCTCATCGAGGTGGTCAAGGATTCGCTGGAACTGATCGTCGATCTGAGCGATCATTGCGTAATAGCGTGCTTGTGCAAGAGTGGCTTGATGTTCTTCAGGGGTCCTGATTTCGTCTTGGAAGTCAAGCGAAGCGAGCTTCCTTTGTTGCTCGAGATCAGAGGATTTGAAGTGCGGTCCGGGAAGCGTCGTGGGATCGAATCGATCCGCGTACGACTTTGGTGGAATGAACGGTGGATGGGGATCATAGATATTGAGATTCAGGAGCCATGGTTCTTGATTCTCCCGAGACGCTTGAAGGAACTCGATTGCTCTATCGCTAGCCCAAGTCGTTTGGTGCAACTCTGAAGGAACTCGATCCTCATCATTTCTCAAGGCGTTCAGATCGCCGCCTTTAAGGCGAACCCAATCCGCGTAGTCGTGACCGGACTGCCAGTCATCTCGAGGAGCGTGGCTGAATTTCCAGTATGAAAAACCGTCATCAATCCGTGGCTCAGTGCGTTTGCCTGAACTCTGCAGGTGGAACTTTCCAATCAAACCGCAGCGGTATCCCGCATCGGAGATCAGTTTTGTGATAACGGGCGGATAGTTCGGGAAGGTGTCGTTGCCATTACGGGTGTTGTGAACGCGTGAGGGGTACATCCCCGTCATGAAGCTGGATCGACTAGGTGTGCAGATTGGGCTTTGGCAGTACGCGTGAGTAAACGCGACTCCCGAGCCGACGAGGGCATCTACATTGGGAGTGATGACGTGGGGATTGCCTAATGCCCCGATGGTGTCAAATCGCTGCTGATCAGTGCAGTACCAAAGAATATTCGGACGCGATTGAATGTTAGGCATTTGCTTAAAAGGCGAGAGAAGATGAGTGGTTCAAGGGAGATTCCGCGAGGAGATGACTGGAAGGCGGTGCCTTGGAATCACAGATCGACGGACGTGTCGTTGGCAGCTCGGTTCTGCTGCTCTCGTAATTGTTTCATCGCTTCAATGATCGCCCGGGATTGAGCCTGAATCGCCTCGCTCGCGCGACCGTCATTGATTTCTGATTCCCCATGCTTCTGATAGCCTTCGACCATCTCCCACTCCATCAGCCAGTTGTGATCAGCCGATGCATCACGCAAGGCTTGGACGGTCTGGCCTAGGCGTTCGTATAGATCCCTTGAAGGACGAGCATCGTACGATCGATAGGGTGCTTTCCCTTTAGGAAACTTGGCTGACCGATGGATAGATTGGCTTTGCTTTGCGAGCCAATACCAAGCCGTGATCGAAGAGATAAACGCTGCAGTGAATGCGACGAGGGTGAAGAGTGAAAACTGTTCTTTTCCACCCAGCAGGAGTCCGCCGAATAGGGCCGTTGCAAGCCATTGAAAGACAATCGAATAAACAAGCCAGCCAGGAGCCTTCGCGTGGTTCGAGTTGCCGTAGTTGGTGTTTGTTGGATCGGGTTCGTTTGAATCCTTGGCGACCATCACGACCGTGACAGTGATGTTGTCGGGGCCACCCCGAAGGTTAGCGAGATCGACTAGGACCTGTGCTGCATGCTTTGGATCTAAGCAACCGACAAGGGTGCCAATCTCTTCGTCCTCAACAACGCCGCTGAGTCCGTCACTGCAGAGGACAAATCGGTCGCCGGGTTCGACCGAAAACGGACCTTCAATATCTACCTGAACTGCGGCGTTGGGGCCAAGTGATCGCGTGATCACGTTCTTTGGAATGGGACCTGACCATGAGTTTGTTTTGAGTTCAGGATTCGCTTCGATTTCCCAGACCAATGAGTGGTCAAAGGTTAATTGTTCAAGGCAGTCGTTCCGCAGGCGATAGACACGTGAGTCGCCGACGTGAGCGATGGTTGCACCGGATGAATTCAGAACCAAACTGCTTGCCGTGGTTCCCATGTTGTGGAACTCTGGATTGCTCTGCCCCTTGTTGTAGATTTCTCGATTGGCATGATGAAAAGCTGCTTCGAGCGATTCCTCGTTCACCTTTTCAGCTTGGAAGTAAGCTCTTGAGATCTCATCCGCAGCGAGCTGGCTAGCTAGCTCTCCTGCTGCATGGGCTCCCATTCCATCAGCGACGACAAAAAGATGCCCGTGGGAGAGAAAACGATTCTCGCTTTTTGCGAGAACGGAGACAAAGGAATCTTGGTTGTTGGAACGGCGCATACCGACATCCGACAACTCTGCATAAGCAATGCCAGATTCCCAGTTGTTTTGCACCGAATAGCTATCGTGTTGGAGGAGTGTTGGAGGACGCAAGCCGCTTCGATTCTTCCACGAAAAGATTGACCTGACACCCGTCGAGCGAACTCGTCCAACGCAATGCCCACACTCACCGACGCGTGTGCGGTCAAAACGGTACAGAACCTATCAATCTCGTGTTTCTGAAAAGACCAAGAATTTTACCCGAAGTTCCAGGGGAAGTGTGCAAAACAGTATAAGAAAATACGTTTCAGCTACCTGTTTTTGTACGTCACACCAGCCCCGCGGGGCGATAACCGCGAGCGAGGTGTTAACGTCAACCGAGCGTTTAAGTCACAACCCATTTTTGTGCTTCTGAAAATGAGTAGTGCTTCGGCGTATCGGATGCTGAAGGGTGAGGAGGAGCCTAGAAGTTCTCAGAAGGCTGTCCCCACGCATTGATGAAGACAGTTTTGCTAAGCGGGCGACGCTGCCGACTAGCCATTTCCCGCTTCTCTAGTAGCTTATCCTGCTCGGATTCGGCAGGTGCTTCACGCGGATAACCCAGAGCGATCGCTGTATAGGGTTCAAATCCTTCCGGAATTTGAAAGCTCTGACGGGCAGCACTCAAGTTGATTCCACCCATCTGATGGACTTGCAACCCAATCTCGCACGCTTGCAGAGAGAGGAAAGCAGTTGCCTGTCCGAGATCGTGCGAGGCGACTCGATTGGGTTGGCCGTTGTGAGCGAACGAGGTACGCAATACTGAAAGGATCAGGATAGGCGATTTTTGAGCCCAAGATTGATTGGCTTCCATCAAGCAGCGAACGAGGCTTTCAAACCCTTGCTCTTCTTTTCTGAAAACAATCCAGTACCACGGCTGGTCGTTGTAACTGCTCGCAGCCCATCTTGCTGCTTCAAAGCAAGATCTTAGCGTCGCGTCCTCGACTTGACGATCAGAATATCGATAGGGACTCCAGCGATTTGCGATCGTGGAGAGCACAGTTGGATCGGTATGATTTACACTGCTCATGGCATCGTTCAATGGATTCGAAATAATTACAACCAACGCGTTCGGTACTCGATATCATGCACCATCGCCTAAACGAGACCAAGACTGACTTGCCTTGGAGCTCCGTTTCAATCAAGGAGCGGTGTCGCCGAGTTGCGAGTGCCAGGAAAGTGATTGCAGAAAATGGTGAGTTTTGGGCAGATTTGTGTCGTAGGGATTGGAGACCGGATCGACTGACGACCGTATCGGGTGAATTGTTGCCGTTGTGCGCCGCACTGCACTGGATTGGTCGACGAGCTCCCCAATTGCTGAGATCTCGCCGCTTGCCCAGTTCAACGCGTCCGATTTGGTTGTGGGGCGTTCGCAACGAAATTCACCATCAACCGCGAGGAAAGGTGTTGATCCTCGGGTCGTGGAATTATCCGCTCTTCCTCGTTGGGGTTCAAATCGCGCAGGCTCTTGCTGCTGGGAATCGTGTCTTGTTCAAGCCGGCCGAGGGCTGCGAGGAGATCGGAGCAGAGTTGGTTCGAGCGTTCCATCAGTGCGGTGTTCCTCCTGAGGCTCTTGAGCAGATCAATTCATCGGCCGGAGCTGCGATCGCTGCGATTGAACAAGGTGTGGATTTAATTGTACTTACCGGTTCTGCTCAGACCGGTCGTGCCGTATTCCGTCAAGCAGCCCAATCGCTGACACCCATGATTTTGGAACTGAGCGGATGTGATGCTGTCGTTGTATGCCCCAGTGCGGATACCCAGCGAGTTGCCGAGTGCATCAAGTTTGGTTTGACTTTTAACAGTGGAGCAACCTGTATTGGGCCAAGACGATTGATTGGTGTGCGAGAGGTTAGCGAGGCGGTTAGCGAGCAGTTGGTAGAAAAATTAGCAAGCGTGGAGCCACAAGCAATCCATCCCGCCGCGAAGGATTCTGTGGTCGCGATACTACGACGCGCTTTCGATGAAGGTGCGTACGACCTAACGGGACGTTTTTCGTTGGATGAATTAGAGAGGACTGGATACATGACGCCATTGGTCCTTGGAAACGTGCGGTCTGAGAGCGAAATTGCTAAAGCTGATATCTTTGCTCCGGTGATTAGTCGTCTAGATGTTGCGAGCATTGAAGATGCGGTATCAATCGTCAATCAATGTCGCTACCGGTTGGCTGCCAGTGTTTTCGGCTCTAAGGCAGATGCCGCTGCGATCAGCGACCAACTGGCTGTTGGTTCAGTTACCATCAATGATCTGATCGTCCCGACAGCCGATCCGCGTGTTTCGTTCGGTGGACGAGGTGAAAGTGGTTTTGGAGTGACTCGGGGAGAAGAAGGTTTGATGTCGATGACGGTGCCGGTGTTGAAATCACGGCGGCGGGGCACGTTTGTACCGCATCTCATTTTTAATCGTGAGAAGGACTCCAGCATTCTCTTATCGGTGATCAGGCTTCAGCACGGCGGGAACCTCCGCCTCAGGCTTAAGGGGCTCTGGCAACTGATCAGCAGCTTTCGAAAATGAGAATTGAAAAGCATTTCGATGCGTGGTCAAACGTTTTCAACTTTGAAACTTTCAACTTTGCGTCTTCTGGGGAAATTGAATCAAAACGAGCTTGTCGAAACGGATACCCTTTCGGCACGATGTGAACCAAGGACAATCAATAGCAGTCAACCATCTGTGACGGTTTTAGAGGCAGGGATTTCGAGAAGATCGTATGACAGCCAACCAAACGCAAAAGAAACATCATGTTGTGGTCATTGGAAGCGGGCTTGCCGGTTTAGCCGCAACCTGTGTGCTCTCTGCTCGCGGCTATCGGGTTACGCTCGTTGAGAAAAACGATTGGTATGGGGGCAAAGCTGCAATTCATCAAAGTAATGGGTACCGATTTGATATGGGACCCACCATCTTGACGCTGCCGAGCGTGCTCAAGAAGATTTTTCGCGAAGCCGACCGAGCGATGGATGATTATCTTGATCTTGTTCCCCTTGATCCACAGTGGCGATGCTTCTTCGATTCTGGCAACGGGGGTGCAGTCCCTGCTTCTGATCGGATGGGGGCAGATGCCGAGAAAGCGCCTAACAACGTTTTGGATTTGGTGTCCGATGTTGAGAAGATGAAACGGCACCTGCTCGACTTTACGGGCGACGCAAAAATCTCCGACGGTTATGGGAAGTTCATCAAGGTAAGCGAGCAATTGCACCGCGTGTCGGATCGCTTCTTCTTTTACCGGTCGATTGGTGGGCTTCGTGACACGATGGAAGTTGGGGGGGCGTTCTCCGCTTCGGTTTTGAAGGACGTTATGTCACTGCAGATGGGACGTAGTGTTGCATCGGTGGTGCGTTCTCATGTTCCCGAGCATCGAGTGGCACAAATGATGGATCATTTCACGCAGTACGTGGGATCCTCGCCTTACCAGTCACCTGCAGTTCTGTGTGGGATAGCGCACATGCAAACAGATGAGGGGATTTGGTATCCCATCGGCGGTACGAGGGCTGTTCCCGAAGCTCTTGCAAGACTCGCTACCGAGCTTGGGGCTGAGATTCGTTTATCGACGGATGTGAGTCGAATTGAGGTGCAGGGGAATCGGGTTACGGGCGTCCGTCTTGAGTCGGGTGAAATGATCCAGTGTGATGCAGTGGTTAGTAATTGTGATGCGGTGAGAACCTACACGGAGCTTCTCGGTGAGACACGGCAGGCCCAAGGTTTTCAGAGAAAGAATCGTCACGAACCGGCCTGCAGCGGAGTTGTTCTGTATCTCGGGCTTAATCGACGTTATCCGCAGCTACTTCATCACAACTTTGTCTTTTCTCGGGACCCGGAAGAGGAGTTCGATTGGATTTATAAACGAGGCGAACCCGCGCCGGATCCCACCGCCTACCTTTGCGCCCCGAGCATTAGCGAGCCGAAGGTTGCACCGGATGGATGCGAATCGCTCTACGTTTTGGTTCATACCCCGTACCTAAGATCCCATCATGACTGGGGAAAAATGTTACCGGAATACAGAGAGATCATCCTTAATAAGCTGGAACGCACCGCGGGGCTCGATGGTTTACGGGAGGCAATCGTCTACGAGTCGGCTCTTACACCTGAGGGAATCGACAAGAGGTACCGGGTGCTCAATGGTGCGATCTACGGTTTGGCGAGTCACGGTAAGTTCGTGGGGGCTTTCAAGCCTGGTAATCGTCGACGCGATATCAAGGGGTTGTATTTGGCTGGTGGAGCGGCACATCCTGGGCCCGGTATGCCGATGGTGATGATGAGTGGGTGGATTGCCGCCGACGCTTTGGACTCCGATGTCGCCTAGAGCATACGGAGGGGCGGGGCGGGGGCAGGGATTATTAAGCCTTTGTTAAGAAATACCTCCGTGCGTGTTAATAAACAGTCTTTTGTTTATTAGGGCGGTATGTGTGACCAAAAAAACGGTTAGACTCCCGCGGCGAATTCGAGAACGGATCCGAATTCTTAAACACCGTGCGAGCTAGCCCAGATGCGGACTTTTTTGACCTCCACCACACGAGCATCGTCCTCCACCACACGAGCACTGCTGATTACCGTTATCTGTCTGTTGGCATTTTGCGGCATGGGCGGTCCTCTAACCACTCTTTGGGCGCAGGGAGTCGGCAGCACGAAGGTGGTACAGTTTGAGTCGCCGATCAAGTCAGATTTTTGGCTCTCGTCGATGCGTGCGATCGAAGCAAGGTTTCATCATCAGTTGCTTCGCCCTGGGCAACGACTGCACGATACCTTACCGGATTACTACTGGGCGGCGAATTCGGATCTCCGTCGTCATCTGGACTCGTTGGAGGTCGCTCACCGTAAGCTGGATGTCGACGCGATACAGGGTGTGACGCTTGTCGCGGGTACCGCTGGTGTTGGTAAGACCTTTATCAAGAAAGGACTCTTCAGCGAGGATTCAATCGAATCGAGTGTTGTGAAGTTTGACATTCGTGATTGGTACCTTGAGTTTCAGGCTCAAGGCTTCGCGCAACCTCAGGCTGATATCGTTCATGATGGGCAGGTGATGAGCCAGCTACTCAGGTTAAGCGATGCCGGGCGTCAGGCTTTTGTTCGGCGATTATTAACGCTCGAGAAGCCCTTTCTCGTCATGGATTCTCTGGACGAGGTGCATCCAGACGATTACCTCTATCTACTCGAGACACTGCAAGAATTCGTATCAAAGCGACAGGGTGCAGTGCGTCACGCTTTTGTTTTTGGTCGGCCATTGGTGTTTCGTGAGTACTGGCATCAGTGTTGTAGCGCTGAGAGGGTTCAGGGGCTCAGTTGCTTCGTGCTGCATCCCCCGAGGTTTGTTTCATTTGGTGACCTGCGAGTTTCAAGTTGGAATTATCATTGCTGGAAATACAAACTTTGTATGGTCGACGCTGAGGGAGTTGAGACTGACCTTCCTCTCTCAATTTATGAACAGTGGTGCAAAGCGGGATTCACTCGCGAAGGTTCATTCGAAGACCTCCGGTATTCTGTGAATCAGTCGATGCGGACGGAGGTAGATGAGACCCTCGAAAGGTGGGCAAGTACCTACCCGAGTGTTGCGGCGGTACTTACAAATCTTGCTGGGAACTCAATGGTTCGCGAGATCGTGGAGGATGCGGTAGCAAGGAAGGTCGATTACTCAGAGAAACAGTTCAAGGAAGAGTTTTTTGCTAAGTGGCTGGAGCGTGATACTTTATCAGGCGACCGTCCAAGTCGTCTCAAGCCCCGCGAGTTGGATCTGTATGTCAAGCTTCTTGAAGCCGTTGCTGTAAAGTATGCGGATCAGGCAATCGCCAGCTCAGATGGCTTTTTCGAAGTCGCGCCCACCGACAACGCAGTGGTGGAGCATGACGGTCAGCCGGTCAGTGTGCCAGTGGAGCGGCTGCTGAATCGATCAGGATTAGTGAATCTGGATGCGCAACGTCCCGGAGATGCGAGATATCGTTTCGAGCCGGTTTGGTTTCATCGTTGGCTGATTGAGAAACACCTCGAGCGGGCTTCTGAACCCCAGGTTGCCGCTCCCTTGGTGACCGTTAAGAGCGAAAATTAGTGAACGGTTTTCTAAAGTACTTCGGTTTTTTGAAGTGACTCACGTTTCTCAAGTGACCCAGTTCTCAAGTGACCCAGTTCTCAAGTGAACCAGTTCTCAAGTGAACCAGTTCTCAATTAAATCACTGCTGAAGGCGCTTCCTCCGCAGTGTTCACTCTCTTTTCCCTTTTCCGTTGCCACTCGGGGAATGCTTGTAGACGTTCTTGTGAGCTTTTTTCAGCAAAACGAAAAGCTTTGACTAAAGTGTGATTCTTGGGGGAGGCAGCATCCCCGATTCTGGGGTTTGTCGTCCCACTATCGTTCAGCGATGGCGCGGCACGCAAGTTTTGAGTCAGCTTGCTTTTTCTCGTGCTTTGAAGCTGATTTGCCGAAAACGAGTTGTAGGGGGCAGAGAATGATCAGCCGGTGAGGGCTGGTAGGAGAACATCGCAAATGGATCGTGATTGATCTGGGATGTTTTTTTCCTAAATCTCAATGCGACTTGAGAACGACTTCGAATCTTATCCCTTGGAGTGAGTGGGGAGATGAAACGGGCCTTAGTAACAGGATCGACCGGGTTCATTGGCAGGCATTTGGTGAGAGCCCTGTCTGAACGAGGTTATCGCGTGACCTGCTTGGTGAGAAAAAATTCAAACCGGCGTAGCCTAAACGCTTTCTCGCCTGAATATCGTCTCGGAGACTTGAGCGATTTGGACTCACTTCGACGCGCGACCGCGGGAATGGATTGTGTCTTTCATTTGGCTGGCGTAACCAAAAGCCATCGTGTTAGCGAATTGATCAAGGCGAACGAGCAGGGAGCTCGGAATATCGCGCAGGCGTGCGCTGATCAAAAACAGCCTCCTGTTCTGCTTTTCGCATCGTCCCTTGCGGCTGCGGGGCCATCGTGTGGTATTGGAGGGAGGATAGAAAGCGATCCAGCAGAGCCGGTGTCCAATTATGGACGATCAAAACTGGCCGGAGAAAGAGCGATGAAGTCTTTCTCGAATCAGGTGCCGATCTCGATTGTTCGACCACCGATTGTTTTTGGCGAGGGAGATAAGGATGTCTACAATTTATTTCGTGGGATTGCTCGCGCGGGCGTTCACGTGATCCCTAGTCTTCACGACTATTATTTTTCCGCGATTCATGCGCGTGATCTCAGTTTCGCGATGATGCAGATTGCCGAGTTGGGGAAACGAGAAAGCGGTCAAGCGATGTCGACTGGGACCTATTTTGTGGCTGACGAACAGGTTTTGACTTATTCAGATCTTGGGCAAATCATCGGTCATGTACTCGGAAGAGACCGCGTTGTGAATTTGAGGATTCCGCATCCGCTACTTTGTTCCCTTGCTGCGATCAATGAGTTGATTGGTTGGATCAAGGGTGAAGCGAGAATTGTGAATCTTGATAAGGCCCGCGAATCGAAGGGTGGGTCGTGGGTTTGCTCTACCGAGAAATTGAAATCCGAAGTGGGTTTCCACTGCGTGAGAACTTTGGAGACGCGTCTCCGGCAGACCGCCAATTGGTATCAAGAGCAGGGATGGTTGCCTGCATCTCACGGAGTCCTGCAGGTTTCTTAGGCAGCCCGCCTCAGGATAAACCGTCCGCCGTCCGGAGTAATCCTTATCAGGTTTGAGGATTGAATGAGATGCGGATAATTTGTCGTCTGATGGAGATGCGGCGGCAAATCTCGGGTTTTTGGCGGTGAAAAGGGGTGAGTTGGCTCGGAAGTTCATGAAAATCGCCCAATGCAACACCTGCAGTGATTGTGCAGCGAATCCTGACGTCTAGGATTGTCATCCCGTAAAGGGTTTGAAACATCGATCCTCCATCGTTGATGGGGGGCCGTTCTAGTCGTCCTCTGTAAGAAAGGCACTCGCCGTGCTGACTGCTATCTCCTTTGTGTTCTTCACCGCGTTGGTAGCGGTTTTAACTTGGCGTGCGACTCGCAACAGCGATGTCGATAGTGACGAAGGCTATTTCCTTGCGGGAAGAAGTCTGACTGGAATCTTCATTGCCGGTTCGCTTTTGTTGACCAACCTTTCAACAGAACAGCTGGTGGGCCTCAACGGCGACTCCTTCAAAGACGGCTTGTCGGTTATGTGTTGGGAGGTCGTTGCCGGAGCTTCTCTGGTGATTCTTGCTCTTGTCTTTCTTCCCCGCTATCTGAAGTCGGGGATTGCGACGATTCCTCAGTTTCTCGAGGCTCGATATGGGCGTTCGGTGCGATCCGCGACTGCGGCCATCTTCATTGTGGCGTACATGATGATTTTGTTGCCGTTTGTTCTGTTCCTTGGAGCCAACGGACTTAATGGGATGTTGGGGTTGCACGTCCAATTGGGTGTGTCCGAATTACAGATGATCTGGGTTCTACTGATCTTCATTGCGACGCTCGGTGGTGCGTACGCAATTTTTGGTGGACTCAAAGCCATCGCCGTGAGTGATACGTTCAATGGTGCAGGCCTTTTGGTAGGTGGGTTGATGATCACCTATTTTTCTTTGCAACTGATCGGTGGCAGCGAGGGCGGGTTCAGCGGTGCGTTTGAGAAAATTGCCGAGGCGGATCCCGATGCCTTTCAATCTCTTGGGACTTCCGATGAATCAACCCACTGGCCAACACTTTTCACCGGTGTTTTGTTGTTGAATTTTTTCTATTGGACAACCAACCAACAGATCATTCAGCGTACCTTTGGTGCGAAGAATCTAGCCGAAGGACAAAAAGGTGTTCTCCTAGCTGCATTCTTTAAAATTTTAGCTCCGCTGATTCTTGTTCTACCGGGGATTGCAGCGGCTTATTTAGTGATTACCGCTGGCGATTCGCAGATGATCGAGTCGGTCGGCAAAACACAGGATGGTCAATGGAACACCAGTCGGGCTTATGGGGCTTTGGTGGCGAGGGTTTTGCCAGAGAGTTTTCTTGGCTTTTTCGCGGCCGTTATGGTTGGTTCAATTCTGAGTACATTCAATTCGGTGCTGAACTCAGCCGCGACACTTTTTTCATTGGATGTATACAAAACCTATTTGAATCCCGAGGCGACCAGCGAACAGATTCGTAAATCGGGTCAGAAATGTAGCTTCGTCGTCGCGGTGCTCGCGGTGATTGCCGCTCCATTCGCGTTTTATGGTCGCGAGGGTGTTTTTAGCTTTTTCCAAGGGCTCAACGGCGTCTACTTCATTCCGCTCGCTGCGGTCATCTTGGTCGGCCTGTTCAATCGTTGGGCGGATGGTCGATCAGCACTGATCACACTGTGCGTTGGCCTCTTCCTGATGGTGCTCGGAACCTTCTTTGCCGGTGGCGATGATGGATGGTTGGTTCAGAACTTCAAGAGTGCATTCCATTACATGGGGGCGGTATTCCTGCTGCTTGTTGTTCTTCAGTTGGGGCTAGCTTCAATGGGGCTCAGAAGATCCGTAGCGTATGAACAGGTGGACGTTGGGGCGGTTGACCTGACTCCTTGGCATCTGGCGAAACCCGTCGGTTTCGGTCTCATCGCAATTGTGCTCGTCATCTACGCATGGTTTGCTGATTTATCGGCGTTTTGAACAGGCTAGAGAGCTGCGGTTGGTGTGATGTGCAGTCGATTAAAAGCGGTAACAAACCGATTCGATGGAGGAAGTATTTTGGCCACACGTGGAATGTTTTGTGTGGCCATCTTAGCTGCGCTGTGCGGGTATTTGACCGCCGAAGAGTTCAAGCGACCAAACGTCGTGGTCTTGTTGGCGGACGATCTCGGAGTCCAAGACATTGGTTGCTACGATGGACCCGTTGCGACACCCTCGCTTGATCGCTTGGCAAAGTCCGGCACGAGGTTTAAGACGTTCTATTCGGGTTGCGCGGTCTGCTCCCCGTCACGAGCAACATTATTGACGGGGCGACATCATATTCGCGCTGGAGTTTACAGTTGGATTTCGGACACCAATCAGTTTTCGCACTTGTTGTTGCGGGAACGAACTCTTGCTGAAGTCTTGCGAGATGAAGGTTATTCAACGGCTCACCTAGGTAAATGGCATCTCGGGCTGCCTACAAGTTCTATCAACAAGCCGACACCTGATCAGCATGGATTCGATTACTGGTTTGCGACGTGGAACAACGCGGAACCGAGTCATCGAGATCCTAAGAACTTCATTCGAAACGGGCAGCCCGTCGGTAAACTTGAAGGTTATTCATGTCAGATCGTCGTCGATGAGGCGATTAACTGGTTGAATCAACGTGGTGCATCTGAAGATCCATTTTTTTTGAACGTCTGGTTTCATGAACCTCACGCGCCGATTGCTGCGCCCGATTCACTAACGCAAAAGTACGGAGAAACTAAGGATCGTGCTGCCGTCTATTCGGCTACGATTGATAACACGGATCAAGCGATCGGACGTTTACTCGAGAAGCTCGCCGAGATTGATGATCCTCACAATACGCTGATCTTTTATGCATCTGATAACGGAAGCTACCGCGATGATCGCACCGGGGGTTTACGCGGGAAGAAGGGTGTTAACTGGGAAGGAGGGCTGCGGGTGCCCGGCATTTTCTCGTGGCCAGGTAAGATTGAAGCCGGTCAGGTATGTGATCAACCTGGGGGTTTGGTTGATCTTTTGCCGACGATCTGCGGTCTGCTTAAAATTGACTCGACTCGCGGCCCAAAATTAGATGGGGTGGACCTTTCCGAGGCATTGCTCGACTCGGGAAGCGGCTGGGTGCGGACGCAGCCATTATTCTGGCACCTTCAGAAATCGCGTCCAATCGTTGCGATGCGTCAGGGGCGATATGTAATCGTTGCGGATCCTGACTATGAGCTTTCGACGAGTAATATGTTTGATGAAAAATGGATTCCAGTTATCAAAGAGGGCGGCTATCGAAATTATCAACTGTATGATCTCGTCAGCGATCCAAAACAGACTCGCGACCTCGCCTCGGAGCAGACCGCCGTGTTGGAGGCGATGAAACAAACGCTATTGAAATTCAACACAAGTGTGATGCGTGATGGGGAAGATTGGCATCTGCGTCAGTGAAGATGTGCCAGTCAACCAGTCGTCCCCGTCGAGATGAAGACATTTTTGCGGGTGGATGCTGGTCGGCCGAACAAAACCTGCAGGCGAATTAAACCCGTAGCAAAAGTAAAACCGTGGCAGCTACGCGGACATCCATCGACTTCATTCGGATATCTCTGAAAGTACCACCAGTGCGACGGCTCCTGCGAGTATGATCGCGCCGACTAACCTGGCCACCATGGTGCGACCTGAGTGGTTGGCCTCTGATCCTCCCCAACGCTTGGCTACCGCCCACGCAAGCACCACGCCCCAAAGGCCGCGCAAGCTGTACACCACATTTACTCTCGCTGCATCTCCGTAAATCGCGAGTGCGGAGACGATGCAGATTGCCTGCAATGAGATCAGGAGTGATCCCGCTGCGAGTGGTACGAAAACGCGACGCTGTCTAATCTGCTGCCAAGGTAGTTTTGGAAGCAGTGGTAGTGAACTGAGCCCAACGATCCAGTAGACAATCGGCAGGAATCGGCCCACGCCCCAAGCGGGAGCCCAACGTTGTACCAACACATCAAAGGTGGCGTAAGATAAGGCAGCGGCGAGTGATAGAGCGACTGTCAAAGACACATGATGGGTTTTGCCTCGGCCGGTCCATTGGATCAACCCGATTCCAAGCGTTGCCATGATCGCTGCCTCCCAGACTGATGCTGGTAATTCCTGCAGCCCCATTAGCGTGACAAGGAAAGCAACAAAGACCACTTTGACACCAAAGATTGGGGTGGCGATGGAGACGTCGCCTTTTTCGATTGCTGCGAAGGTGAAAGTCAAGCCAAGTACGAAGAGGCCTGCTATTACCGCCGGTTGCCAGATTTCTCCCCATCCTCGAAAGGTTCCGCCCAACGACCAAAAGACGGAGAAAATAATCCCAGAACCGAGGTTTGAGATACACAGGGTCGTAAGCGAATTCGCTCCCGCCTCCCCAGCACGCTTCATGAAAATCAACGCGCCCACAAAAAGCAGACTTGCTAGAAGTGGGAGTAGCAGATGCATCGCGAGTCAACTTTGGCTGGGTGGTGGAGAAGATAGCGAACGATGTTGAGCGTTAGCTGACAATCGTGAGGTGAAGGAGTGTTGTATCCTGAGGATTGTTTAGGTTTCGATCTTCTTTCCGTATCGTCCAGCCATTAGCAACGCGATTGGGCGAGTCTGCTCTAAGCGTTCCAGAACAATTCGGATTGCAGCGGTGATCGGTGTCGCCAGAAACATTCCGATGACGCCCCACATGACTCCCCAAAACATCAACGCGAGTAGGATGGTGACAGGGTGCAAATCTGACGACTCACCCATTAATTTTGGTTCAACAACGTTGCCACTTATTAATTGAATCACATTGATCACGACGAGGACCGATGCCATCCAGAGGATGGTCGCATCGGGTGCGAAAACAATGAGGGGGACGGGGAGAAGGCTTGCCGCGATTGGCCCAACATTCGGGACGAAGTTCAGAAGAAAGGCTAACACACCAAAAGTGAACGCCATGGGGACGCCGAACAGATGCAATGCCAGTCCAAATGCAAAGCCTGTGAAGATGGAAATCACCGTCTTGAGGGAAAGGTAAGTTCGCACCTGCTTGTTGATTTCTTGAACCGTCTGGTGACTTTTGTCGATTGCTGGCGAGCCTAGGAGCAGGAAAAAAACAAAGATCAGAACCACGAGGCTTGTTGATACCAAACTCAAGAAGGTCTGCGAGACGATTGAGATCGCGTTGCCAACGAGCCCGTCAATCAATGAGGTCACTTTCTCGCCTTGCGTTAGCTGTACTCGATTGCGATCAGAGCTTGTGTCACTGGTTTCGTTAGAAAGACTGATTGGCAACTTGTCTTCAATCTCGCTTACCAGTTCCCGAACTCGCGATCGGTATCCTGATGCGTTGTTGGAGAGATCCAAAACGGATAGCCAAATGGAAATGCCGAAGACAACGAGTATCGCGAATCCCGACAAAAAGGTCAGGCCGGCAGCAACCAAACGACTGACGTTCAATCGCTGCTCCAGTAATTCCAAGATTGGTGTCACGCCACTGACAACGAAGATGGATACCACAAAGGGAACCAGCACCGGCCTGAGCCAATAGACCACGTAGGTCAGTGCGATCGCTACAAGGATAATCAGGCAGGTGGTTTGGATTCGTGCTTGCGGGTCACGGGGGGAGGAAGTCACGTCATTCATGTGATTTACGGGATGCCCGCTGTTGATCGAGGATCGTTGCGTGTCTTCGGAGAATGTGTTGCTTCGGAGGGTATGTTTCTTCGGAGGATAACTAGAACCTAAAGATCAATGCCTCTGCAATGCCCCACTCCGACATTGATCCTATCGATCGTTTGGTGTCCGGTCGATAACCCATGGGCACACGATTGCTCACGCCGATCGTATTTTCTTGCGAAGGTGAATCCCATTTTCTTGCGAAGGTGAATCTCAGAGTCGTCGCAAATCGTTCAGGTCCTGTAAACTTTGCTCAGACCGCTTTTTCTTACACTTGGACGTCTCGTAAACTCCGCTCGCCAGAGATTTTTCCCTTTTTGCTCTCGGAAGTGACTAAATTATAACAGCATGATGATCACCCTCGACCTCCTGTTCTGGGCTCCTGTTCTGTTCTGGGCTCCTGTTCTGTTCTGGGCTCTTGTTCTGTTCTGGGCTCCTGTTCCGTTCTGGGCTCTTGTTACTCAAGTGCAAAGGTAATCGGATTTGCGTACTTTTTCTGAAGTCACCGTTGATGATGTCGAGCAATATCAGTCGGCCTACGTCGAAATTGCTGCTCTGACGCATCCCGGAGCAATTCGCACGAACAACGAGGATCAGTACGCAATTATCCGACGTAGTCGTCAGAGTGAGGTGCTGGCTAGATCCTTTTCCCTAGGCGAGCATGAGATTCAAGAGGAGAACGTTGAGGCTTTTTGGCTCATGGTTGCTGATGGTCTCGGCGGACAAGTCTCCGGGGAGATTGCGAGTGCGACGGCAATTCGGGCGGTGATGAAGTATGCGAGTGAACTCAGTAGTTGGGTGATGCGGCCGTTGGGTGAATTGCGTTCAGAATTAGAAACCCGCCTGCAGCTTTACGGTAATGCGATCAGTCAGGCGATGTGTCAGCAGGTAGAAGAGAATCCTGAGTTGTCGGGGATGGCGACAACTTTGACTTCGGTCTATCTCTTTGGTAACCAAGCGGCCATCCTCAATGTTGGTGACTCACGGTCTTATCTTTATCGCAATCGTGAGCTGCAGCAATTAACCGAAGATCACACGCTATCGCAGCAATTGCAGCAGCAAGGGTTGTCTGAGAAAATGGCCGACGCTTATCGGAACGTGGTGACGAGGTGTTTTGATACAAGTGGCAAGTCGACCCCTTTTGATTTGTTCCTCGTAACTCTCGAGCAAGATGATCAGCTGTTGCTCTGCTCGGACGGTCTCTCTGACATGGTGCAAGATGCCGAAATATGCCAGCTGTTTCGCCGTGATGATCCTCTTCCTCATACGGCACGAAATCTGATTAATACCGCTCTCAGGAATGGCGGGCGAGATAACGTCACTGCTGTTCTTGCTCGGATGTGCGAGTTGGGGGGATTTAAAAAGTTTGAGACCACTGCTTCAAGTGGTTAAAAACTTCTTCGGTCTAAGATTTTTACCATCAAGGTGACTCAGGGTGCGGTGGGATTTGCTCCGCGCTGAATCGAGTCACCCGCTTAAGTCTTGCGAGTTTAATAGCTCGGGTTGGTTGGTGAAGAAGGGTTCGGATGCAGCTCGACTTGAGGAAGACCTAGTTGCTCACGAAGTGGATCGAGTAGTGCCGGAGTTCCGCTTGCCCCGCAGCGAGTTACTCCGAGTTTTTTGACCTCCATCAGCGTCGTCAAGTCTCGGACACCTCCGGCAGCCTTGACCTGCGTGTCGGGACCGCTGTGCTCGATCATCAGTTTTAGATCCGCAATGGTTGCGCCGCCGGTGCCAAAACCTGTTGAGGTTTTCACCCAATCAGCACCGTGTTCTGTGCAAATCTGGCATAACTTGATCTTGTGTGAATCATTTAAGAAACAATTCTCAAAGATGATTTTCGCCTTTTGTTTCGACGCATGTACCGTCTCAATGATGGCACCAATTTCCTCCTCGACGTAACTCCAGCATTCGCTCAGGACCTGACTGAGATTGATGACGACATCGATTTCTTCGCACCCATGATCGATCGCCCGTTTTGCCTCATCTACTTTCGTTCTCACGTGATTTGCACCGTGTGGAAAGCCGATGGTGGTCGATGTCTTGACGGTGCTGCCCTTGAGACGCTCGGAGAGTCGCTGCACGTAGTAGGGCATGACGCAGACGCTGGCGACATCATAGGCCAATGCGAGATCGATACCGCTCTCCAAGTCAGACACCTGCATGGTAGGCGTTAGAAGGGCGTGATCAATCATTTTTGAATAGTCGTTGTAATCCATTTTGCTCACATGCGGGTTAACTGTGGTGTGCCTTCCTTGAGTTCCTCTGTAGCTGGTTTGGGCGTTCTAATTCTAGCCGGATATTCGGTTCAGCAGCATTTCGATACGACTTTTGCATGTTTGTTCAATTGAAAACCTCCGTCTTGAAATAATCTTCAAGGCGGAGGTTTGGGAGAGTTGTTTTGGGAACAGCAGCAAAATAAACACCTAAACCGACCCGTTGCTTGAAGAGATCGGAGAGTAGGTGAATTCGCTGTTATCGATTGAGCAGCGGAGTCAATCCGGCTCCCAAGCCAGGGAGTCCCGTCTCTAAGCCGGTGCTTCCGATTGGAAGGGCAGGGTGGTCCATCAGGTGATCGTCTGTTGACGGGCTCGTTGGTGTTGATGTGGAGAGTGATCGGGCGACGGAAACCATTTGCAGGAATTCGTCTCGAAAGCCATGTGGGTCTTCGCCTTTGGCCTGACGCGCAACGGCTTCGATATCCGAGTATGTCCAATTGCCTCGATAATCACTCTTTCGAAGTTGCAGACCAAAGTTAGCGACAGCTGCCGCGAATTGAAATTCCGAATCCATTTTACTGAAGGGTGTCAGTTGATCGCTGACTGCTAGTTCCAATTTCTCGCTGGAGTCACTTTCTGGGTGTTTGTAGCGAAGTTTCACTGTCATCAACTCGTCGCCATTACCAGCAGGTAGTGTGTCTCGAGGTGTTTGGTACTTGAGTGGATCAATCTTTCGGGAAGCTGGATCCTCGATGCCTGCTGGGACAATTTCGTACAGGGCGGTTACCGCGTGACCAGCTCCGATCTCTCCAGCATCTTTTTTGTCATCGTTGAAATCTTCTGCATCAAGAATTCGATTTTCGTATCCAATCAATCGGTAGGAAGCGACCAATGCAGGGTTAAACTCGACTTGGATTTTGACATCTTTAGCGATCGTGATCAGCGTGCTCGACAGTTGTTCAAGTAAAACCTTTTTTGCTTCTGAGTAGGTGTCGATAAAGGCGTAGTTTCCATTGCCGCATCCACTGATTTGTTCAAGCATCGAGTCGTTGTAATTGCCCATCCCAAAACCTAGGACGGTCAAGTCAACGCCCTGCGACGCTTCATTTTTTACCAACTCAATGAGTTGATCCGTTCCCGTCATTCCAACATTGAAATCTCCGTCGGTGCCAAGGATCACGCGATTGGTGCCTCCCGCGATGAAGTGTTCCCGAGCAATCTTGTAGGCCAGTTCTATTCCGCCCCCGCCGTTGGTGCTTCCTCCTGCCTCAAGGCGATTCAGGGCGTCCATGATTTTTTCTTTCTGATCCGCTGTGGTGCTTTCAAGCACGAGGCCGGGGGTGCCTGCGTATGCGATGATCGCGATTCGGTCCGCTTCATTTAGTTGGTTGAGAAGTAACCGCATGCCTTGCTTGAGAAGCGGCAGCTTATTGCGCTGTTTCATCGATCCCGAGGTGTCGAGCAGTAGAACGATGTTCATGCTTGGTCGTTCACTAAACTCGATCTGTTTGCCCTTCAAGGCAACCCGAACTAGGCGATGCTTTTGATTCCATGGGCAGTCGGTGGAATTAACGCGAACCGCGAAGGGTGTCTCCTGGTCGTCGGTTGGACCCTGATAGTTGTAGAGAAAGTAGTTGATCAATTCTTCGGTTCTGACTGCGTCTGGACGCGGCAGTTGGTTGTATTCCAGTAGGAATTGTCGAACGTTGCGATAGGAGGCAGTGTCGACATCAATCGAAAAGGTGCTCAGCGGCGCGTCGGTAACCAACTTGAATGGGTTCTCTTCGATGTGGTCGTATCGATTTCCTGCCATTCCCGGACCCATTCCCCAGTCCGGTGGCATCCCCATGCCTGCTCCGAGCTGGGCGGCCATCTCCATCCCCATCATCGGCATCGTATTGGGGGCAAACTGTCTGCTGGACAATCCGCCTGCGTTTGAATCGATTTGCACGGAGGAAGTCGAGTCAACTTGTGCTTGATTACCGCAACCGAATGTCGTGATTAGCAGCAATCCCACGATTAGCAATTGGATGTGCGTGGTGTATTGAGGGGTTGATCGAAAGAAAGTGTTCATCTCATCACCTTTGGGCTTTGGGAAAGCACTGAGTTGGTTTGATTTGTCGGCGAAGGTATCGGAGTGATTTTTCGTCGCACGGAGAACTGACGAGCGTGACGTTGAAATGGTTTTGGAAAATAAAAAAGAAATTTCAACAGGCGATAGATACCCGAGGGACGGTTGTTTTGGTGATGGTTCGCAGGCAAGATACTGCTGGCAGTCAGGAAAGCGAGTTGTCAGAGAGTGTGCGGTCAACAGGCTTCGCTTTCAGGTTTGACTCCCCGCGGCTGTTCTGTTTTTGATCGTGGATTAGTTGGGTGGTGCGATTTCTATTGGTTGCATGTCGAATGCAACTTTTGGCGGTCCTCTTTTGTTATTGCACATTGCGCACTACTATCCGGACGCCGCCGAGGCATTGGAGACAGGGACTATGACTGCGGCCGCTTTGGACTCGCTTCAACGGTCATCAAGTCGATCAAACAGAGAAATCTAGATGCCGCAATCTTTGGGATATGACTGCCGCCTGTGCGAGCGATCGATGCGTGAGCCGACGACATTGCATCACTTAATTCCGAGAATGTGCCATCGCAATCAGTGGTTTCAGAAAAGATTCACTCGCGAGCAGATGTTGCAGACCGTTCCCCTGTGTAAGGACTGTCACCGCGCGATTCATCGTTTGGTTCCCAGGGAAAAGGAACTGGGGCGTTATTACCATTCCCTCGAGCTTCTACTCGCACACCCCGAGATCGCTAAATTTGTCGATTGGGTCAAGAAGCAGCGTTAGCTCTTCACCGGCATCGCTTGATGCTTGGATGGGTAGAGTCGCGATCTTGCTCGTTGGTGATAAGACCTTTGCGAGGAGATTACACCTTTGCAAGGATTTCACGAATATCCATTAGGTGAACCTGTCTGCCGGAGTGGTGTGGGCTGTCAACGGCAACGAGCGTCCCCTCGTCATTACTTCTCGGGTGAGTGTCGCAACGCCATTCGCCGCGATAGCTCTTGGGCGAAGGGAAGTGTCCGAGGTCGAAGCGTTGCTGAGAGGGCACGTGGTAGAGGTAAACCGTTTGGCGTGAGGTTTGGCGATCTGGATAGGTATCGTTCAGTATCCAGTCACCGTTTGTGTTAGGCAGATAGGTGTTATGTCCGTTATTTGGCATGCGCGTCTGCCCCACGGGGATGACTTCACGACTTTGGTCGGTGAACTGATAGAAACCATTTTTCTGACCGGCCGGCCGGGTCCACATCGTGACCTGATGGTCGTTTTTCCAAATAAAGTGAGAGGTGTACCCGCTCGGGTCGAGGATGTATCGATCTGATCCATCGATGTTTGCCGTGAGCATTCTCGTCACGAAGCCGCCTTCGAATTGAAGGCTCACGGGGTCAAATTTTGGACGGTATCGATGGAGGACGATGAAGCGGTCACCCGACGGATTAATAAGCAGGTGATTGAAGTAATGCCAAGCATCAGCGTGCTGGCTGCCATCAGGCCATGTGAGCTTTGCCACTTCTGCTAATGAGAGAATGAGTTTCGATTCTCCCGTCTCCATGTCGACTCGCCAAATGCCGGAATCTTCTGGCGCGCGTCGATGCACGTTTGGATCTGCTAGTCCATCGTAGCCATAGCCCGGACGAAGGTTGTCGATGCGTCGAAAGTCAACTGAGAGGCCAGTTTTTCCATCCTGAGAGATTGTGTAGATGGGTCGTAGGATCGTTTTTAGCGAGCCATCTCGCATTGAGAAGATGCGGCAGACAAATTGGTCGTCTTGGCGATCATTCCACATGACTCGATCACCGTGTGGCCCAACCCATTGAAGCATGCAGCCCTGTTGCCAACCCCAAGATCGGCTCGAGCCGATGGTCCGCCAAGCGTCGTTGTTTTCGAGGTCAACCATGCCGACCTGAATCGTATCTTCAGCAGTGGGAGCTCGCCCTTCGAATTCAATCTGATTACTTAGAACGTAACGGCTTGTCGGATCAAATTCGCGTTTATCGTAATATCCAAACCAGTGATGCTTGGGGCCTTTGGTGATCTGTCGTGTCGGGACAAATGTTTCGAGTTCGCCGATGGGCTGTTCTGCCGTTTGTGCTTGGAGTTGCTTAGACATCGTTCCCAAGCCGCCGCCAAGACCAGCAATAAGTCCGCTACCCGCTAAGTAATGAAACTCGCGACGTGTCTGTTTCCGTGTCATCTGTAACCTTCTGTTACGAGTGAATCTCGGTTCTGGTGAACATCTATTTGAATCGACGCAAACGATTGGCGTGCCAGAATATCGGCGTTACAAATTCTAGCCTTGCTGCGTAGCGGTCGCGACCGTTAGATCGACCTGTTGGGCTTGAAGATGCTGCTGCGGTAGAAAAGAGTTCTTCCCTCAGAGCGTTCAATCGGTTGGTTCGACTTGAGCCGGGGGCGGATTGATTACAAGCACGGCTTGAAAGACGGAAGTCACCCTCGGAGTTGTCCCAGAATACGTGACGATGCAGTATGCTAACGCTGCTCGCGATAGGTGGACCAGCTCAAGTAGCTCATCGCTCCCGCCATGATGATGAAAACGATGTCCATTGTCATGTTGGCCGACAGCATGGGCGCGAAATCAGTCATCCCCAGCATGCCAGCAACGGCATCTAGGAGAAAAAGAACGACGATCAATATCGACGCTACAAGGCTAATGAGACAGAGCGCCTTGGGCATCAATCACCTCGCCAGATGGACGGAAAAAAGGAAAAGACTCACGAAAGTATCTTTACTTCAAGCCGCAGTATAGTTGGAACTCAAAATATTTCCCATGCCATCCCATTGGGGTACTCTTGGATGACCTGCTCATTTGCCATTTGTAGCGATAAATCCGAGATTAACGCAGTTGAACTTGAGAATCATAGATGAAAAAGACGTCACGTGGGACTTCGGAAGCAGAAAACGGGCAGGAATCTGATCTTCAACTGATCGAAGATCCTTGGGCGTGGTGGCGATCAAAAATGCCCGTTGCCAGCCGTTGGGCCTATTTTGACCATGCGGCGGTATCGCCACTGAGTGGGCCGGCAGCTGCAGCAACACGAGATTTTGTCGGTGATGCCTCTGCAAATGGGGACTATCACTGGCCGCAGTGGGCAGCGACCTCGGAGAGGCTAAGAGGTCAGTTCTGTCGATTGATTAACGCAGATTTGGCAGAAATCTGCCTGGTTCCCAACACCACCAGCGGTGTGAATCTTGTGGCGGAGGGTTGGCCGTGGTCCAAGGGAGATAACGTCATCGTTCCGGAGGGGGAATTTCCGAGTAACCTTTTTCCGTGGAAAAACCAAATTGTAAAAGGCGTGGAGGTGCGTTTTGTTCCACGCCGTGGTACCCAAGTCGTTATTGACGATCTCCTTGAGCAGGTGGATGAAAAAACCCGCATGATCGCCGTGAGTTGGGTGGGGTACGCGAGCGGTTACAGGATTGATTTGCAACGATTGGTAGACGAAGCCCACCGCCGCGGTGTTTTGGTGTTTTTGGACGCGATTCAGGGCCTCGGGATCTATCACCTGGACGTTCAAGAGACGCCAGTTGATTTTCTCGCAGCGGACGGCCACAAATGGTTGTTGGGACCGGAGGGATTGGGGGTGACCATGATTCGGCGCCCACATCTGGATCGTTTGCGGTGTGGACAGGTGGGGTGGAACAGCGTGAAAAACGCATTCAATTACGCTCAGCCACAGTTTGAATTGCGGGATGCTGCGAGTCGATTTGAGGGTGGATCGGCCAATATGCTCGGAGCGGCTGCACTGAGTGCTTCACTCGATTTGTTTCTTCGAGTGCGTTCCCAGCACGGTAGCGGCGCCATCGCAGAGCGGATTCTATTTCTTGCGGAGATCCTTGAGTCACGCCTTTCAGACCTAGGGGTTAAGACTCGAGTGCACTCCAAGCGTGAGCACCGCAGTGGGATTGTGACTTTCGATCTCCCTGAGGTGGATGCCGGAGCATTTCGGAAAGCCGCACTGGAGCAACAAGTGATATTAAGTTGTCGCGATGGAGGAGTCAGAGCCAGTATTCATGCGTACAATAATGAATCGGACCTTGAGCGGTTGATCCGTGTTGTTTCAGATCATCGATGATGTGTGTTAACCGATTTGGTTGCAACTTTGTTTGTCGTGCGGCGTTTTCGTTGTTGCTTTGAGCCTAGTGATCTTGCTGTCTGATCCCTAGGATTGGTGTCAAGGGTTGAAGAAGTGAATATTTACCACCCATGTTGATTCGTGAACGATGTCATCCACTCCATCTTTATCGGGCGTTACACCTGTGCCTCGCACTGCTGTTTACACGGGGTCATTTGACCCTGTGACCCTAGGGCATTTGCATATCATCGAACGAGCAGCGCCACTGTTTGATCAGTTGGTAATTGGGATCGGAATCAACGCTGATAAACGATCTCTGTTTGAACCGGATCAACGAGTGGATCTGGTGCGTCGTGTGACGGGGCACTTGGAAAATGTGCAAGTCTCGGTTTTCAACGGACTCGCGGTCGATTTTGTTCGCAGTATCGGGGCTCGGGTGATGGTGCGTGGGATTCGCCCCCTGACGGATATTGCGGGTGAATTCACTATGATGATGGCGAATCAGCAGCTTGATCCTGAGATCGAAACCGTCTTTTTGATGGCAGCCGAACAGTATTCGCACGTCAGTAGTTCGCTTCTCAAGCAGATTGCGGCATTGAGTGACGATGATGATCAGTTAGCGAAATTTGTTCCGCGTGAGATCATTCCATTTTTGCGTCAAAGATTGCATCAAGCAGCAGAATGACACGAAGGCCTGGGGTGTACCTTCTCTAGCACTGTTGGATTGATTCACGCAGCACGCCGCGATGTCGTTTCAGAGTCTTGCGTTTTTGATGAAGCGAGCGGCAACGCTTGTGTCTGATCGATCGGTTTGTCGTTGGGTCTTTCCGCTTCCTTTAGATTCGCTTTGATGCTTGTCTGACTGATGCTTGTGTGGGGAATCAGCGAGTTGTCAGTTGAAGAGTGGATCATTCGCGCTCGTTTCTCGGTTGCTTCATCGCTTTCCAGTTTTTCGAAGAGGGACCCCATCAGGCTAGGATGGTAGCAGACATAAGTCCACCAAAGCCCGATTGCGGCGGACCCAAACAAATCACTCAGGAAGTGTGACCCGCAGTAAAGTCGTTGCATCAGGGTGCCAAAACAAAGGGTTGCGAAGATCCATCTTGCCTTTGGGTAAAGTGTGCAAAGTCCCACGGTTAGAGCTGCAGCGGTCGCCAAGTAGGCGCTAGGGAAAGCGCGTGAGCTGGGTTCAAAGTCGATCACATGGGTGAGCGTCCAATCGAAGGACCAAATCCACGCATGATCGTTAGTCGCACTGCTGAGCATCAACGAGTTGGGGCGAGGGCGAAGGACGAACATTTTAGTGAGAGTCGAAATGGCACCACCTCCAGCAGCTAACACCGCCAATCTCGGGATGTGCCAGCGTTTCGATGGTGCAAAGATCAGGAGGGCAACAAGGATCAGCGTGATGCCTGTCCCGTGCGCGTAAAAAAGTAGCCCCTCTAGTGTCAAGCCAACCCAGCTCGGCAATGGTTCCTCTGCAAACCATTTTGCGATAGGAATATCCAGAAGGGTTGCCATCGGTACCAACAGCAGCGTGATGGCGGCAAACCAGAGCAGGGTACCTAGCCGAAATCGAGCCGCCTCCGCATGCGAGGGGCGGTGATGCATTGCATGAAGCCGCCGTGGTTCGTTTGATGGCAACTCGCTGGCCATGATTTGAATCCTTTTACCAAACTGCTTGCAGGTTGGTGGTTTACGGGGTCAATGGTGTTATTCGCTCAGTTGTGCTTGAAACATCATGCACCACTCCTAGCATGCGTATCCCGACGAGAACCTTCATCGCCGAATCAAACCCCAGCCATTGCCCACTGCCGCCTGCAATGGCCCGCCGCAACGATCAACCATACGAAATCAGGCAGCATCACTGAAAGGTCGGATCTTGCTGATGGACTGAAGCCAAGTTGGATCTGTTTTTGATTCCAAAATCCTCCTCGCAGAAGGTTTTTTGAGGCAGGTTACCCACAGTTCGTTTGCGGGCCGTAGAAGATCAGTCTTGCCTTTCTCAGCTCTATCGCACTACAAGCCAATTTCACGGGTCTCCGATGCGAGACGTTTGAATTGCTATCTTTTAAGACGGATCGCCGAATGCCGACGCTGGTTCATAGCCGAACGATTAGGTTCTTGCTGATGTCGGTCTGCCTTTGCGGTGGACTTGCATCGGGTCAGGTCACTTCTAGCTTAACCGATCAAAAGTCAGAATCGGTCCCGAATGAAAAAGCGACCCCGGAGATCACTCTCCCGGATGACCCCGCAGCGATCATCGCCTACGTTGGTCAAACTCCGATCCTAATGGGTGATGTGTCCAGTAAAGTGGAAGCTCAGCTTAATGAAGCGATCGCGAGAAGCGGTCAGCAATTCCCTGAAGCCGAACTCAACATGGCACGCGTTCGGTTGACTCGGAGTCTCCTGCAACAGACCATCCAGACAAAGATGATGCGAGAGGCTTTCCTGCTGGATCAGGTGGGAACTCAGGCGGCTGAAAAACGTGAGGAAGCTGATGCAAAGCTGACGATGCGGGCTCGGCAGATGTTCTTTGAGACCGAGGTTCCAGAGTTGCGAAAGCAGTACAAGGTTGAAGACTTAGCAGAGCTGGATCGCTTACTGAGAGAGAAGGGCAGTTCGCTCGCCATGCGCCAACGCGAGTTCATGGATGCAATGCTCGGCCATCTCTACATACGCAGCAAAGTGGACCGGGAGCCAACGGTCACCGTTTCTGAAATCAACGAGTATTACCAGACTCACGCTAACGATTTTCAGCGTCCCACCAGAGCAAAGTGGGAGCAACTCTCGGTACTGTTTGAGCGATTCAAGGATCGCGAGACGGCCCACGCTGCGATCTGGGAGATGGGACGTGAAGCCTACTTTGGCGGAAGCATGCATGCGGTGGCTAAGGAAAAGAGCCAAGAACCGTTTGCGAGTCGGGGAGGACTTCACGACTGGACAAGCAAAGGTGCACTCGCATCTGACGCGATTGATCAACAGGTCTTCTCCATTCCGCTCAACGCAATGAGTGAAATCATAGAGGATGAGCAGGGTTATCACATTGTTCGCGTTTTGGATCGACAAGATGCAGGGGTGGTGCCTCTGAGTGAGGTGCAAGACACGATTCGCTCAACGCTTCGTGAGGAGAAGATTTCACAAAGCCAGCAGGAAGTTCTTGAAGAGATGCAGGTGATGATTCCAGTGTGGTCATTGTTCCACGAAGATACACCGGGTGCCAAACCACTTCCGGCAAGTATTGCGGATCGCTACACCCGTGCAGCGACTCGGAGGTAGACCGATGTCTTGGTTGCCATCGAGAATTCTGTGTCACAGACCTTTTCGAGCATTTGAGCCGTTGAGACACCTTTCTACCGTGATGGTGCTGCTGATACTGCTTGGAGCGTCTGGGTGCGGTAGCCTGATTTATCGTTTCACTGACCCAGCGCCGCCTGTATTCGTTCCTAACCCCCTGGAGCTTCCTGAGGCGGATGATCAGTTTGTTTGGGCGCAAGTGGTTGATACCGTGGACGATTACTTTCGAATTGCTCGTGAGCAACCGGTTCAACGATCCAAAGGCTTGCTGCTCGACGGTCGTCTTGAGACGAGTTATCAAGTGGGGGCGTCGATCCTGGAACCTTGGAGGAAAGACACGACCGCGGGGTTCGAACGGCTTCAGAGTACGCTGCAGTCGATTCGCAGGCGGGCGGTAGTGACGCTGCGAGCTACGGCCAGCGGATATACGTTGGAGGTCGTCGTGCAGAAGGAAATCGAGGATACCGATCGTAGTCAACTCGCAGCGGAAGGGAATTCCAGCCAGCGTCATGATGGCACCTTGCTTCGTCACACCAATGGTCGCATTGACGGTCCCCGAACCCTTGGTTGGATTCCACTTGGACGTGATGCAACGTTAGAGCAACGTTTGCTACATGAGATCCATGGACGCGTGACTCAATCTGGTTCCTGAGTTCCCAAATACAAACCGTTCTATCGATTGAATTCTTTGCGGTTCTTCTCAAGTGTTTGGCCTTGAGTGAAGCTTGGCAGGTTGCAGGTTTTTTTGCTGCCGCGACCGCTGTGTGACGCTGACACGGTCTGTTTTAACTTTGATGTAAGTCATCAAAAGGGGCAAAAACTTGGCGTTTTAAAATCCGCTTAATTCGGGGAAACGGAACAATCGGTAAGACTTACCTGACTTGTTAGGTGCCGGACTGTAGACTTTTTTGGGAACTAAATTTCCGCCGCTTCAGGGCCGATATCCAAGGCTGGACAGGGCGAGTGTCTTTGCTCTCAACCTGCTACTTCTCCTTTGCTCAAGCCTCTGGGTCGCGAATGATTGGTCTGACTTCTCAAAAGATTGATTACTCAACTCTTTGTAAGACCATCGAAGAGAAGCTTTGTGAGCTTGGGCATCTTGTGCCTGATCAATTTCCCGTCACCCAGCGAGAGGTGATTCGAGGAGGCCAGCCGGTCGGAGTCTATTTCTGTCTCCACGGCCCTCGAAGTGTGAAGTTGACAGCAATCTGCGACTATTTGAAGAACACCGTCATTTTTTATGGTAGTGACGGAGTGCGTCGCGAAAGTCTGGTGATTCCGAGATTGCGGCAGGTCGCGTTGCAGGCTGCTGCGTAAGGTAAATTGTGCATCGGGGGGTGATGCGGTTAACGTTCGCATTGACTTGGGTGCTGCGAAATCCTTACATCGAATTCATGTCGCCCTCTTTCCTGTTCAAATACTTCTGCGGTTTGTTGCTGTGCTGCCTGTTTGGCGGCTGTTCCGCGACTGCGCCCATTCATCTTTGGCGGCCACCGATGCTCGCTTCCACGGTTGGCGGGAAGGTTGTGGTATCAGAATTGGTAGGTGAGGGTGACTTGGTCGAGAAGGTTCACCGCAAATTATTTGATCTGGCGCCGTACGACTCAGGGCGTCAGGTGATGCTGGTTGATTATCAGACGTTGCGTGCAGAGAGTGATGTGCAGCTTGTCTCGGCGATTGATGATGAGGTCAACGATCTTGCACTCGCATCGCTCGCGCGTCGGGCAGGTGCGAGTTTCGTCTTGCGTGGAGAAGTCTTTGAAAGAAGGACCGGCGACTATCAAAAAGCAATGGATGATCAGTTGACCATCTCTTGGCGTTTGACTGCTTTGAACGGAGAACGCGAGGGAGGCGGAATGCCGGTGTCTGTGACGATGGCCTCTGCGATTGAGCGTTATCCGGATCTCGCTTTGTTGGGAAATAGCGATGAGGTTCTCTCCACCGCTGCAGTGCGTGATACCTACCGCCTGATGATGCCGACCGTTGCTCTGGAAGAGATCGAGTTGGAGTCGGCTTATGTTTTGCCCGGGAGCAGTCAGCTCCGCCGTGCCAATGCGTTAGCGCAAGCGGGAAGCTGGAGCGAAGCTGAAGAAATATGGAAAGCGGTTAGGCGAAAGAGCCCATTTCAGATTGCAGCGATTCATAATCTGGCCTTAGCAGCCGTCGCACGTCAGGATTTCTCGGAGGCAAAGAACTTGGCGAGTCGGGCGGTTCGCTTGCACCCCTCTCAGTTGCATCAGAGAACGCTTGCGTGGGTGGAGACGAGGCAGCGAGCCTATCACGCATCGTTTGGTCTGCCTGATCCACCCGAGGGTTGGTTTTTAACTCGAGACTAACGCCCAGAGGTTCGGGTCGCTTAATGATTCGGCAATCAATCTGGCACCTGAAAAATCTTGACCGCGCGTGTGCACACTTGGCACCGCAACCGTCACGGCGCCCGAGGCAACACCAGCGGCACATCCGTTTCCGCTGTCTTCTAACACGAGCATTTGATCCGGAGGGATACCTAATTTCTGGGCGGCAAGTTGATAGATTTGCGGATCGGGTTTCCCTCGCGTTACATCGTCACCGGTCAGGATGAAAGCCAGTTCTTTTCGCCAAGGTCGCGTGCGAAACAGGATGTCGACGAAGCGTCTTTGACTACTCGTGGCAAGTCCAAACGGGATACCTTGGTCGCGCAGGTATTGAATCCAGAGCGTCAAGCCTGGCATTTCTTGTGCTCCGCGCTGGAGCAATCGCGTGAATATTTCGTTCGACTCTAGGATCATTTCTTCAGCTCGATCCTCAAGTTGATGAAAGTCAATCATTTTTTGCATCGCGGCAGCTCCAACTCGACCCATCATCTGTTGTTGAAGTTGCTTGCAGTATCGTTTCCCACGACGCTTCAAGAGTTCGTCTCCGCACTCCCAGTAGAGCGACTCGGTATCAAATAGAAGTCCATCCATGTCGAGTGCGACGCCGCGAATCATCTTGCTTCTATTGCTTGAGGGTGTTGTGTTGGTTGAGTGTGATTCATGGCTGCTCAGGTGGCCCAAGGCAGCGACTAATCACGAAAGCTTTCTTCGACCTGGGGGAGATCCTCAATGGTCTCGAGTCCGAACAACTGTAGGAAACGTTCGGTGATGTAATAATGAGGAACCTTTTTCCCACCGGATGTGGGTTGTTTGCGTTCGAGTTGAATCAATTGCCGCCGAACGAGCTGATTTAGAATGGAGCCACTATCTTGGCCTCGTTGATCTTGGACCGTTTGTGAGGTAATTCCCGGTTGGTAGGCTACCAGAGCGAGGACATCAATGGCGGGTTGGCTCAGTTTTGCTTCTCGAACCTTTCCGAGGAATGAGCGACGGACGTCTTCGACTTCTGGGGCTATCGTCATTCGATACCCCCGCTCATCGCGGACGATTCGTAACGCTTGGTCAGCGGCCTTGTACGACTCGTTGAGTTGAGCGATTAACTCTTCCACTTCCTCAGGTGTCACATCTCTCATCAGTGATGCAATCCGTTGCTCACTTAGTGATTTGTTTTGGGGGTGCCCAACGAACAGGGCTCCCTCAATGATCGCCTCGGGTGTCGCGGCCTGATCAATGTCTTCAGTGGGGAGGGCGTCGTGCTGGTCCGCTTCCCCGTCATGATCCGTCGCCTCCTTGGATGGATCAGGCTCGGGGGCGGCGAATGCCTCCGGATCATGTTCTGCGGCCACGCGAGCGTAGGCGGCCCCGAGGTCATCGAGGGAGAGTCCGGCTTCCTCTATCTCCTCGTCCGGATGCTCGCCACCAATCTCTGCGTATTCCGTATCGGCAGCTTCATCTTTAGGAATAGAAGGGTCAGCTTGCGGGACGTCCGAGGATGGATCTTCATCGGAAGACCTATCGTCCGACTCAAAATGTGATTGATTCATTTCCTCGATCCTCGACTCAGGTGACCTTCGTTCTCGGGACCTCGATTCTTAACGCCCTGATTCTTAACGCCCTGATTTTCGGTACCTTCCCTCAGGGGATGTGCCGACTGAGTCATCGGTCACTACACCCACTCCTGGATGGTTGGCTTGATCACAATTTCAGGCACGTTTGCTCGCGGCGGCAATGCACAGATGCTGACAATCACCGACGCGATATCTTCTGGTTGAAGGATGGCATCCTTGTGTTCCTGGGAGACCGGGGTTGGCCGGTTGTCGAGTATTGGGGTGTTGACTTCGCCCGGGTAAACGTTGGTGATACGAACTCCCTCGTTTCGTACTTCATTGGAGACAGCCGTTCCTAGGGCGGTCATCGCAAATTTACTCGCACAGTAAACCACTCCACCGAGACTAATGGCTCGCTTTCCAGCGACGGACGAGATGTTTATGACGAGTCCATCTTTTCTTTCCCTCATCGCTGGAAGGACTTCGTGCATGCAGCGATAAGCCCCCGACGCATTGATTGACAGGACGCGTTCCCAGTCTTCGGGGGACATTTCTGCCATGGTTCGTTTCTGGATATTGATCCCTGCGCTGTTCACCAGGATATCAACATCGCCAACTTCGTCACAAATCGTTTGGAAGAAGCTGGAAACACTTTCGGGGCTTGCAACATCGATGGTCTGACAACGGATCGGATGTTCTGATTCGATCGAACCTGCCACTTCTTGAAGAGGCTCAAGTCGCCGACCGCCGATGGTGACACGGCAACCTGCTGCGGCAAGGCCCTTGGCAATTCCGGCGCCGATTCCCGTTCCGCCTCCGGTGATGGCAACGATTTTTCCTGCAAGCTGACTCACGCAAGCCTCTCTATCTCGATTTTGATGTTGGGATGACGACAAAAACCATGTCGAAGACTAGCCGAGAGTGTACCAAAGAGATCTCGGTTGGATATGGAGGTTAGTTGAGGCCACAAGCAGGGCTGAAATGTTACTCGTTGTCCGTCTGGCCGCCGGTTTCCTGTCGATCCTTTTCCGCTTGGATTCGTTCTCGAGTGGGAACGGGACCCTGCTCGCGTTGCCGAAATTGCTTAATCTGTTTCAGGTGGGATCGAAGGTGTTCCCTGCACTGCTGTGCGAAACTCGCAACTTCATTTCCGCGGTAGGTTGGGTAAGACCATCGGTGGTGTTCCCAAGTTTTACGGACGTAGGTCAGAGTGACCTCCGCAAAAATCCCGTCGCGCAGGTAGATGCGATGGTCGCGATCCTTTGTGGTGGCGAGTACCAGTTTGGCCTGAGATGTATAGCCGGGGTCCAAGTTCAGGGGGCGTGTTTCCGAATGCGAGCAGTTAGCCGCGTATTCCTTTTCCCAATGGTTGGTGGCAACTTTCCAGTCGGCCAATTCACCGGGATCGCGGAAGCCTTCGAAGGCAACGAGTGTTTTGAATAAGTCGTCTCCCATGGTCGCTCGGTAGTAACCGCCTGCCTCGAAGGAAATGGGTGGACTCTGCAGGACCGGTTTGCCCCAATGCTCCGAGATCTTCTCGATCGCCCAGTCCACTGATTCGGGGTGACGCGAGATCATCCCGCAAAATCGGACGACCGGTTCGACTAGTTGGATTTCAGCCAAGGAACGATTCTCCCACTCGGTGAATAACGCAAAGCTTGATACACTCGCGTCTTGACGATGTATCGCCACAGGACGCATTATCGTCTCTAAGATTGCCGTTGACGTCTATCGCTGAACCTCTTTTGACAGACAGATTTAACATGCATCCATGGATTTCGGACCGTTCGCAGGCCTTTGACAGTAGTGGGATTCGGCGAGTCTTTGATCTTGCTGCGAACCTAAAGGACCCGATCAATCTCTCGATTGGTCAGCCCGACTTTGATGTGCCCGAAGCAGTCAAAGGGGCAGCGATCCAAGCGATTGAGTCGGGGAAAAATGCCTACTCGCCGACTCAGGGGATTGCGGCCCTGCGTGAACGTCTCGGTGAGCAGGTTTCCGAAGTCTATCCGACACACCAAGATCGTGAGCTATTCATCTCCAGCGGTACCAGCGGTGGCTTGGTATTGACGATGTTGTCAATGATCAATCCGGGCGATGAAGTGATCTTCATGGATCCTTACTTTGTCATGTACCCCTCTCTGGTTCGGATGTGTGGAGGTGTACCGGTGCCGGTGGATTCGTATCCGGATTTTGCAATCAATCCTGATCGAATCGCCGAAGCAGTCACGCCAAAAACCAAAATGATTCTGCTCAATAGTCCTGCCAATCCAACCGGGGTGACAGCGGATCGAGAGTCACTTGAAGCGGTCGCTAAGTTGGCTCAGGAAAAAGGAATCGCACTGGTTTCGGATGAGATATACAGCTCGTTCTTTTACGATGGGGATTTTGTTTCCCCAGCTGAATTTAATGATCAGACGATCGTGATCGACGGGTTCAGCAAAAGTCACGCGATGACCGGTTGGCGAGTTGGCTACGTTCATGGCCCTAAAGAAGTCATCAGCGTGATGTTGAAACTTCAGCAGTACTCGTTCGTTTGCTCACCTCAGCCAGCGCAGTGGGGAGCTCTTGAGGCCACACGTGTTGATCTATCCAATCATGTCAATGATTACCGGAAGAAGCGAGACTTCATCTGCTCGGAGCTTGCCGATTATTACGAAATCGCCAAGCCCAACGGCGCTTTTTATGTGTTCCCGAAGGCTCCGTGCGATAGCGGTGCGGCATTTGTTGAAAGGGCGATTTCTGAGAACCTTCTCATTGTTCCCGGTAATATATTCAGCCACCGTGATTCACATTTTCGAATCAGTTTCGCCGCTTCCGATGAGACTTTGCGTCGAGGTGTCGAGGTGCTGAAAAGACTTGCTCAATCCTGATTTGAACAACGGACTGCGTTGCAACACAGGGATCGGTAAATCCCGCAATCCTCGCGTTTTAAAAGATCTCAAGGCTGCCATGATCACGTTACGAATTGCGTTTGTGCTGGTACTCCTTTTTACTTGCTCATGGGGAGTGTGTGGCGAATACAACCAAACACTGTCGATCGGCGATGCTGCTCCGCAGTGGGAGGATCTACCGGGGGTGGATGGCCTGCAGCATTCGTCTGGCGATTGGATGGAGCACCAACTGCTCGTTGTTGTTTTCACCTGCAACAGTTGTCCCTATGCAGTGGATGCTGAAGATCGATTGATCGCCCTGCAAAAAGACTACTCAAGCAAGGGAGTCGCGTTAGTAGCGATCAATGTGAACAAGATCGAGGAAGATTCACTGCCTGCGATGAAGGAACGCGCAACACAGAAAGGCTTCAACTTTCCCTATCTTTTTGATGAAACGCAACAAATCGCAAAAAGCTATGGAGCGATGGCGACTCCCGAATGCTTCTTAATCGATTTGAGCAGAAAGGTTCGTTACATGGGGGCGATTGACGACAGTCCCGATGGCAAGAGCGTCTCCAAGAAATATCTGGAGCTCGCAATCGATGCGGTGCTCAAAGGAGACTCCCCCGAGGTAGCTGAAACGGTACCCATCGGTTGCCGTGTTCGTTATGAACGAGAGCGAAGGAAACGTAGTCGCCCTGCGTCTTCCGAAAATTGAGTCGGACGATTAACCAACAAGATCTAAGCTACTTAGAACGGTTCTTCCTCATCGAATTCACCCTCAAAGATGTCCTCACCGGCTAGGGTTTGCAGAATAAGCGGGCATCCTGCCTCGAGGATGTCTAGGACTTCTCCGAAGCCATCCTCTTCGCCGTAATAGGGATCAGGGACATCCTTCGGCCAATCCTCATCGAGGTAATCACTGAAGAGCCGGATGTGTGGAGCAATCCCGCCAGCCATCTCGGTGAGGATCGCGTGGTTGGCGGAATCCATCGCGAGAACAATATCGAATCGATTGGGCGAGAGGTCCTCACGAGTCACCTGTCTCGCAACACTTGTCAATTCGTAGCCTCGTGCTTCTGCAGCAGCACGCATTCTTGAGTCTGCCGATTCGCCGACGTGATAGCCGTGTGTACCTGCGGAATCGACATCCACGGGGACTCTGAATTCTTCGGCGAAACGTTTCATCACCGCCTCACCTGCTGGTGAACGGCAGATATTTCCCATGCAGACAAAGAGGACGCGTTTGGCCATTAGGCTTCCGAAATGTTTGGGCTTTTGGGGTGGTGATGAGTCAGAATTGGCTGGAATTGAGGACTGCTAATCCCTCTTTTGGAGATTGCCGCACTGATTGTGCCACCCCAAGTTGAGCGTGTGTTCTGCTTAAAATATAAGGCAAATGAGGAGGCCGCACATGCTATTGCTCGGTTCTCCAAGCCTTCAAGCGGCTTTGCCGGGGCCGGTAGTCGTAGACGAAATCGTCGTGACTTGGAAGATTTTTTGATCTCCGTTCAGGTTCGTTTGTCCGTAAATCACGGGAGAACAGTTGATTGCTGAGGCGTACGGCTGGTGATTAATGGAGGAAATAATTGCTTTGGGGCCACGTAAGGGTTACTATAGCGGCGTGCTGGAACGGCCAGGCTCCATCACCTTTTTCCCGAGTGTCTCAGCTCGCTTCTGGCCTAAACGGAGAATCTCGTGTCACACCCCATTATTCATTCTTGCTCCAGTTGCGGGCGACCGGTGCAGATTGCTGCTTCAATGATCGGCACGGCGGTCGCATGTCCACACTGTCAAGCAAAACTCGGCGACGTGGATTCCCGGTTGGTGAACGGATCTGCATCAGGAGTGTCATACAACGCAGAGAGTGCAGCCGTTGAGATTCCAGATCTGATGTCGCGAGTCGATGCAGCACTTGCAAAAGTCAGCGATCACAGGAATCTACTGGAGCCGTTGAGTTAGACGGCGTTGCTGAGTTAGACGGCGTTGCGTGGCGGTCGGGCGCGTACGGAATTTGGCGGTTTCAGTCGAGAATCAGATCGACATTTCCCGCCACTTTGGTTTCTCCCCACGTGCTTCCCAGCATCACACTGTTGATACCGGATCCGATTCCTAGCATCGCAGCTCGCGTGCCCGGTCGAAGTGCTCCGCTGGCAACGGCGGAGGCGACACTGATGGGTAATGCCACCGAGCCGGTGTTGCCGAGCTTTGGGAAAGTGATATGGTCGCGATCCGGGCTGAGCCTCATTGCTTCAAGCATACCGATTCGGTGACGTGATCCTACTTGGTGGCAGACCGTTTGCTGAATTTGCTCGCGTTCCCATCCTGTCTCGGCGAGTAAGCGATCAAACGCCGCTTGACCGGTGCGAATGCCTTCCGCCATGAGTGTTTCGGAGTCGGTTTCCATCAGCGGTTGCATGCCGGCCCCTGCAGAATCTTGATCGCTCATGCAGAGGTGATGATGTTCTGTGCGGGCTTCAGCTACTGCAAACTCAAAGGGCGTCGCGTTCGGTGAAAGTTCACGATGGGTGAGCAGCCATGCGCAACTACCGGAGCCGATGGTAAGCGATGCAAATGCGGGTTTTACCGATTTTCTCGTAAGATTCTGGTCTTGGTTTAACGCTTCAATCGTCTGCTCGAGTAGCGGGCGGCTATTTTCAGTTCCCACCACCATGCCGGCCCGAATCGCTCCCGACTCGATTAGTTGAGCGATCTGCACGGCGCCATTGAGTAGCCCCAAGCAGGCGTTGGAGACGTCATAAACCCAGCAATCCGAAGACAGGCCGATACCGTGATGAACACGGGAGGCAGTCGCCGGTTCGAGAAAGTCACGGCAGACGCTGGCGTGGATCAGGCAACCGATTTCTTTGGGTTTGATTCCAGATGCGTCAATTGCCAATCGTCCGCTTGCGATACTGGGCGTGCTCGGCAAGGTTCCGGGGGCCCAAACCCTTCTCTCAGCGATCCCGCTCATTAATTCAAGACGACCCTCAGGTAGCTTGAGGCGTTCATAGAGCGGACGCAACTTGGTTTCCACGTCCAGGCTCGACCAAACCTCAGTGGGAAGTTGCACACCGATCGCTTCGATGCAAACATGTTTGAATCGCAAGATAAACTCGAATTTCAGGTCAGAAACGGGTCATTTGGCACCGTTGTTCATGCAGGTTCAGTGCAGAAACCAAACGGCTCGAGGTCGACATGCTATCAAATAAACTCAATGCTAGCACGACACCTAGTGCTAGCATTGGGGCTGTTTTTGGATATGTAGAAAAGGTTTGGATTTCAGAAAAAAAACATTAGTTTTTCGCCTCATCAGCCGGAATTGGTGTTTTTCACCGCGAAAGCTGATGGCCGAGTCCACATGACCATCCCATCTCTCGCTCCAAGACGGTGCAGCAAGCTGGGTTTAGATGTGGACGGTTCTTTTCCTTCGTGCGGGAAGATCCCGCTGTACCCTAATCTCTACGAATTCGAACAGGATTTTTCGGATGTCGAATCAGCCCATCATTGGACTCAATGCGGACTTCCGCGCAGCTGCCCGCAGCACTCCTGCTTACAGTTACATTGCAGCGGGCTATTTTCAGTCCATCATTGCTGCCGGCGGTATTCCCCTGATCATGCCTCCCTTGGGTGATTCGGATTCTATTTCACGCGTTTGTGATCAAGTGCAGGGATTCATCATGATTGGCGGTGCCGACTTGGATCCACGCAATGATGGATTCATGTTGCATCCAAGTGTGCGACCGATGGATCCGGTTCGAGAGAAAAGCGATCGCATGTTAATCGCTGAGATCGCCGAGCGTCGCCTACCTCTCCTTGGCATCGGTACCGGGATGCAACTGCTCAATGTTCAACAGGGTGGCAACCTCTTCTTGCACCTCAAAGAAGATTTGCCAGAGGCGGTACCGCATCACGATCCGCAGGACCCCAATCACCGCCACACGTTAGACGTTGTGAGTGATTCGCTGGTAGGCCGTGTTTATGGAGACGGTGAAATTCGTGTTAGCAGCCGGCATCACATGGCGATCGATGAAGTGGCTCCTGGGTTCCGAGTCACTGCGCGTTGTCCCGATGGTGTGATTGAGGCCATCGAGAGTGAGATGATGGATTGGTTTGCTTTGGGCACGCAGTTCCATCCCGAGTGTGGAGCCGCTTCGGCGCTGGACATTCGAATCTTTGAAGAGTTCATCGAAGGGGTCAAAGAACGCTCCAGTCAGGAATTGCGAGTGGTTGCTTAGAGTTCTTATCGAGATGATCTCTAGCTGTTGAGCCTGTATTAACATACTGCGTGGCAGTAGCATGGACGCGTTCAAGCGTGATTTGTTTGTGAATCAGAATCGACTTGCGTGGTGGCAGGCAATGATTGCGTCACCAAACTGAGCGTTTAGCTTGGGGTGCAAGGTGAGGCGTGCGTTCCGGAGGAACGAGATGTCGCAAGGAAGCGGCAAAGCCAAAAGATTCTGAAGTAGACAAAGCATGTTAGTGAAAGATGGCATGGATTCGCTTCAAGGTCGGACGCGATCAGAGTTGACTCGCGTCCG
>JBMHCO010000052.1:0-4159 GCA_049889895.1 Rubripirellula sp. | reverse complement strand
GGAGACAAACCTCGAAGCGCAACTATTCTTCAAATCGATCGGATTCCGCGCCATCTCGGTTCTTCGAGATTTCTACGACGATACCATCGAAGACGCCTACCTGATGCAGTACCGGTATCAGCCCTCTGCAGAGGAATTGGCTCAGCCCCACAACCGAATTTCAAAGCTCGCTGGCTAGTTCGTGTTCTCACCGCTCCCCTCGGATTGGTCATTCAGCGACCTCACCAAGGCCAGCCTAAACGCTTGAAACTTCTGCGTGGACCGCGTCGAGTGCACCGAGTAACTCATTGGTGCGATGTGACTCAACCAGCAACGCCCGATGATCCAATACGAAGAGTCGCTCGCCCAAAGCAGCGGCACTCGCGCAGTGATCAATCTTTCGGCACCTTCGATCGCTCATTTTCGCAAACGAACGATAGCCTTCCCCTATGGGCAATCCGATCGAGGCGGCTGCTGATGTAATCGCGGTTCGCTGCTCTGCTGACTCCGCAAGCCACGCGATCTTGTAAGGATTCGTTATCAAATCAGGACAGTTCCCACCTAGCCATTCCCATCCCGAATAACGCGTTAAACGCTCTCTGCGAAGCAATTGCCAAGTCGCATTCCGATGATCACGCATGGCATCAGCCCGCTCCAATTGCGGAATGAGGACGGCTGCTTGGAGTGGAGACATGGAGTAAACGTCTCCGGGCCTTTCAACCCAACTCGCTAAACGAGCACCGAGCCGGGAATCATTGATCAGCAGAGCACCACCAGAACCAGCGGAAAGTAATTTGCTGCCCCCAAAACTTAGCGTCGTGAGATGCCCAAAGGTCCCCATAAGTTGCTGAGGATCAATCTGTCTAGCCACCCCCAAGGAATCCTCCAAATCAGAGGAATCGCCGCGGTCAACTTTATGGCCGTTCCGAGCTTCAGCGGCTTGAAGACTAGCGCCGGGGGACTGACAAAGATCTTCAATCAGAACCCACCCCATGCGATCACAAACCACCCTCATCTCTGCTGTGTTTGCTAGGTCACCGAACAAATGCGAGGCGACCACCGCGCGAATTCCTTTGGCATTGGCACTGTCCGCAAGTGAACACAATTGCTCAGCACTGAAAGTCATTTTGCCCGGCTCAACATCGAGCAAAACTGGCTTTGCGCCCAATAATTCCACAGTTCGCAAATTGCCCGGATAGTCATACGCCGACAAAACCACCTCGTCACCGACCCCAACATTCGCGGCTCGGAGTCCAATTTCGAGAGCAGCAGTGCCGCTGCAGCACAGCCGAACCGAATCGGACTGAAACCAATCCCGTAATGATCGCGAAAAGGCATCGCATGCGGGCGAGTGATAACGCCCCCAATCGCCCGATCGCATGACTTTTTCCACCGAATCGAGCAATTCTGGCCAGTCAGGAGGCCAACGTGGAGCATTAAAATCCATACTGAGAAGCTGCTGAGGATTAAACGAATGTGGGTTGAACCGAGGATCCGTCCAATATCGTGTGAAGGACGCTGCTACTTTGGCGTGAAGAACGCCTCGGCGTCGTTAATCTACCTCCAACTCGCATTGAGTTCACCCTTCTGCGAGAAAGCGGGTCACACACACGAGAAAGCAAAGAGGAAAGCTGCGCAAGCTAGGCAGGAAAACTCCTGCTCTGAGCCGGCTTCTGCCACAGCAATTGCCGCGTAAGAAAGGCAAGTTACAGGGCAATCAAGATAGGATACAGACGAAACAGGCCCAAATTGGAGGCAGGAATGAATTGCTTTTTCGCGGGAAATCGTTGCGATTCCGTATCGCAAAACGAAAAGAAGATGGCGGAACGAGCAGCTGGGGGTCGCTGCTGAGCAGATCCCCAAGAAGCTGAAACGCGTCCATCGCTGAGGCGATCAGGCACGATTAACTGCCAAGCTGTGAGACACAGGAGGTCGAGCCGGGATATGCAAAAGACTGAAATCCTAGTCATTGCTGGGCTTGTGACGTTTTTTTAGCTTCCATATCATGCTTCACTTGCAAGTCCTGCGCCGATATATCGGCGAAGGGTCTAGGTACGTTGGCTGGGCACGTTGGCATATTGCTACGCTGAGCCAAACGGCGAACCATGACTTGAACTCCTTCCTCGATGAATGGGAGGGAAGCAGGCACCTTTGGATTTTCATCAAGAAAAGGCTCACGATTGTTGACTCCAACCGTTGAAGCGATTGCCCTTCACGACCTGTTGCTTTTGGCCCAGGAGGAAGCGGCGCGCGAATTGACACTAATGGAGTCAATTGTTGCGAACCCGCTTACCCCCTTTGTGGTAGTCTTCTTGATTTTCTACTTCATGTTTATCGGGCCCGACCGCAAGAAGAAACGTGAAGAAGCGGAAATGAGATCCAATTTGAAGAAGAATGATCGCATCATCACGATTGGTGGTATTCACGGTACCGTGGTTTCGGTATCGCCGGATTCGTCAAATGTGTTGGTTATCAAGATTGACGAAAGCGGAAATACTCGAGTCAAAATCAATAAGTCTGCGGTCGCGACAGTGATCAAAGACAAGGTGGCGACATCAACCTCAGCGGAAAGTAAATAGCAGAACGCATCGTTTGACTCAGCAAGCAAGCCGGATAGCAGCATCGAACCCGCCTTGGTTTAGAAAAAGACAACACAGGTTAGTTTCCAATCAATCAGCCGCATTTATGCGAAACTGAAGCCGAAACTTACCAAACAAAACATCGATAAGAATTCTCGATTCAGAAGACAAAGATGGACGGATCTCTCCTGACCAATTTATTCACCAACGACCTCACCATGGATTTGATCGCTCAGGCACAGACGGGTGCTGGAGCGGTTGGTAGTAACATCTCTGGCAGTCAGTACCTAGCTGTCGCGATCGCGGCGGTGGTCCTCATCCTCCCTTTTTGGTTGGGTGGGTTCTTTGCGAAAAAATTTCGCATGCCAACCTATGGAACACGATTCGGATGGGTACTGCTTGCAATCACAGTTAGCGCCGTTGTGCTCGCTAATCGTATTCCAGGCCTTGGAGTTGACCTCAGCGGTGGAACGATCTTGGTTTACGAGGTGGATGCCAGTAAAGCGGTTGAAGCAGAGGCAGAGAGTGGAGCTGCAATCACCTCTGAAGACCTACTCGAACCGCTCACTCGTCGTATCAATCCCAGCGGTACTCAAGAAATTCAAATCCGCCCCTATGGGCAGTCGCAAATCGAGATCATCGTTCCTGAGGTGAATCAGCAGGAAATTGATCGAATCAAGAGCTTGATCGAAGAAGCAGGGGTACTGCGTTTTGCGATCCTTGCCAACGAGCGTCAGCATGGCCCGCAGATCAACGCAGCCAGAGAACAAGCCGCTTCGGCCAATGGTGGTGTCAGAACCTCTGAAAACGTTGTTGACGCCAACGGCGATACCATTGCTTTTTGGGCAAATGTTGACCGGGAACTTGTGCTTGCCGAAGACGGATCGATGATTCCTGGATCGATGCGAGTCAATGTTGGGACCGCGTTAACACGCAATCCAAACACGGGCGAAATCATCGCAATCCCACCAGGAATTCGTGACTCGGAATCGCTGACCGCAGAGTGGATTGACCAGCAGGGTCTTGGTGGCATTGAGACGCTGATGATTGTCGAGCCAAATGACGCGGACAACGTCACTGGTGAAGACCTCGCATTTGCGGCAAGCGTTTTTGATCAAAATGGTGCCCCCGCCGTTGCGTTTACCTTGACCGATAGCGGTTCGAGCAACTTTTTGGTGCTCACCACCACCAACGCCCCCAAGGGTAATGCAACTTCACAACTTGGGATCGTCCTTGACGATGACCTCTTATCCGCACCGAACATTCAGTCGCCGATCAAGAAAGAAGGTCGCATCACTGGCCGATTCACCCGTGAAGAGGTCGACCGTTTGGTGCAGATCTTGAAAGCAGGGGCCCTACCAGCAGCTCTGACGAAGCAGCCGATCGCCGAGAATACGATTGACGCAACTCTGGGTGCAGACACCATCCAAAAAGGCGTCACGGCGATTATTAGCTCACTCGCTTTAGTCCTTGTGTTCATCGCCGTTTATTATCAACGCTCGGGCTTGATAGCCTGCGTCGCACTGCTACTCAACCTTGCAATGATTTTGGCCACCATGGTGCTAATCAATCAGCCATTGACCTTGCCAGGCCTTGCTGGA
>JBMHCO010000051.1:0-4329 GCA_049889895.1 Rubripirellula sp. | reverse complement strand
ACGGCGTCTGCGAATTCCCGATGGATCCCTCAGAGACTGTTGGCCGGGCGACCTTTGCCCTCATGCACCCTGGATGGAAGTGATTGATGAAAAAGCGAATCATTGTTGGCATTAGCGGTGCGTCAGGTGTCATCTATGGCGTGCGAACCCTGCAGCACCTGAAAGGCCGTGCGGATCTAGAGACCCATTTGGTGCTCACCGACGGTGGAGCTTTGAATTTAAAGATCGAGACGGATGTTTCTCCCGATGAGCTTCGTGATATGGCGGATGTTGTGCACCGGCCAAATAACTTAGCCGCAAGTATCGCCTCAGGCTCCTTCATCACTCTCGGGATGATGGTCATGCCGTGCAGTATCAAAAGCCTCTCGGGTATCGTGCATTCCTACGCGGACTGTCTTCTGTCGCGTGCAGCCGATGTTTGTCTCAAAGAGAAACGGAAACTGCTTCTTTCGGTCCGTGAGACACCGCTACATCGAGGGCACCTGGAGATGATGGCACGCGCTGATGAGCTCGGTGCGATGATCCTTCCGCCGATGCCAGCCTTTTATCACGGTCCGCAGACGATCGACGACATTGTGGATCAGACCGTTGGAAAAGCTTTTGACTATTTTGGAATTGAGCATGACCTTTTCCGACGCTGGGGTCAGCTAGGCAAGGACACCGATTGACCGCTGATTACTGCTGTCAGTTAGCCGCGTTGGTTCGAGCGGCATTGGGGTGGGGAATCGTGTCTGAATTGGGCAGCGAAGGTGCATCTGTGGTCAGCACAACGGACACGCCTGTTTAAGGGCATAAAAGAACCCAGCCATCTGGACTGGCTGGGTTCTGGCTTGGCTGGATCTTGATTGCCCACTCGTTTGAAATTTGCGGGGCAACTTACACCGTCGCTTAGGTGAGTTTGGTTTGGCCTGGGATCGCGAACTTGGGTTCCGGTCGTGCGCCTTTGATATCGAAATCCTTCGGAAAGAGATCGAGTTTCGATTCTGTTGTCGCGAAGTCCCAACTGACCGATTGGCCCGTGTATGCCGCCATACGACCGAGCACCGCAGTCATGGAACTCTCTGCGGTAGCCTTTAATTCAACAATTGGTTTTCCGGCGCGGATGGAATCGATCAGGTCTTTGTGCTCTTGACGATACGCAGCACCAATGTCGCCTTTCATCGACCACTTCTCGTTCCCTTTGCGATCGGTAATCGTCGCTCCGCGGTTACCACCGTAGATCGTGCAGATTCCTTCGCTCCCGTAAATCGTGTTGCTGTTATCACCAGCGGTGCCTGGGATTTGGCGGCACATGAAGGAAAGCATTCGATTGCCGGGATAGATGTAATCCACTTCGACGTTGTCCCACATTTCACTTCCTTCTGGTCGTGTGAATCGGCCACCGCTTCCATAGGCCGACTCGGGTGGTCCGCCCATGATCCAGTTCATGGTGTCGATGTTGTGGACAGCTTGTTCGGCAATTTGGTCGCCGGAGAGCCAGATGAAGTGCATCCAGTTAAAGATCTGGTACTCCGTATCACTCATGCCATCACGACGAATTCGATTCCAAATTCCCGTTGAGCAGTAGCGACTGGTCGCAGCGACAATTTCACCGATGTCACCGCCGTGGATGCGTTGGATCGCTTCGACGTAGTTGGTCTGCCTGCGGTACTGTGTGCCGGTCACGATCGCCGTACCGTTAGCGACTGCTTGTTCGTGAGCAGAGAGACAGATCTTGAACCCGGCGGGATCGACGCAGGTTGGTTTCTCAGCGAAGACATGTTTGCCCGCATCCACTGCTTCGGCGATGTATTGTGGACGGAAGCCCGGTGGAGTCGCGAACATAACGACGTCCACATCCGGATCATCCAGTACTCGCCGGTAAGCATCGATTCCAGAGTACATCTTGCTGTCGGCAACATTCACTTTGTCTTCGTGTCGCTTCTTGGTTCCACTGCGAAATGGTTCCAATTTTTCAGCATCCACATCAGCCATCGCAACGAGTTGAATGTTGTCATTGATGCTCATCGTGTCGTTGACTGCTCCGCCACCACGACCACCACACCCAACCATCGCGAGTTTAACGGTGTCGCTGTTCCCGCCCTTTGTTTCTTGAGCGTGCACCATCGGGACGCTACCCAGGCCCGCAACCGCTGCGGAGACGACAGTGCCTGTGCGGATAAAATCTCGGCGGTCTTCTCTGGCTTGGTCTTTGCGGTTGGTGTTTTCGGCGGAGAGGTTTTCAGATGTTTTCCTGTCTTTTCGCATCAAAGGGGTTCTCGCTGGAATGAATTTGAAAACAAAGTCGTGGCGTAATACTGTACCCCATCGCTGAGTGCATTTGTGTGTGGAGCGATCCAAGAATCCGGCGAATTTACTGTTTCCGATCCCCGTAAGTAGATCTCTTAGCGCAGACGGTTATCGTCTGTCGTTACCGTTGTCACCGAGATAGCTATGTGGTTGCAGCACCATTGATGTGGCATGGATTTCGTTGTGGGCGGAATCTTGGTTTTCCCAGCATTAGCGGGGGATCATCTACAATGAGCGAGTGATTGGTCTGAACCCTTCTGCTCGATGATTTTCCTTGCGTCTTCTCAGGAACTGCTCTTCATGCGATATCCATTTGAAAGAAATTCGCTTAGCAAAGGACGACTCGCTTTTGTGATCATTGTCTGGATCGTTTGCGGGTTGAATTGCATTGGGGCGGAATTCGAGCGAAGCGGATTTCCAGGTAAGCCGAATTATGTCGTTATTTTTTGTGACAATCTTGGTTATGGAGACATTGAGCCATTTGGATCGACCCTCCATCGAACGCCGAATCTGAATCGGATGGCGATCGAAGGTAGGACGTTCACGCATTTCTACGTCAGTGCCGGCGTTTGTACACCGTCTCGGGCTAGCTTAATGACCGGTTGTTACTCGCAACGGTTGGGGATGCACATGAACGAGCGAGACGGGCACGTGCTCAGACCGGTGTCTCCCTATGGCTTGAATCCCAATGAGGAAACGATTGCGGAGGTTCTCAAAGGAGCGGGGTATGCCACCGGGATCTTTGGCAAATGGCATCTAGGAGATCAGCCTGCATTTCTCCCAACTCGTCAGGGTTTCGGCACTTTCTTTGGGATCCCGTACAGCGACGACATGACCGCGGAGGTGGGGCGACGTGTCAGCCCTAAGCTGGACGGTGCGCTGTGGCCTCCACTGCCGTTGATGAAAAATGAGACGGTCATTGAGGCTCCGGTCGACCGGGACCAATTAACAAATCGTCTGACCGGGGAAGCTATCCGCTTCATTGAGAATCATCGGGACGAACCGTTCTTCCTCTATTTTCCACAGGCGATGCCCGGCAGTACTGCAGCACCTTTTTCCAGTGAAGCGTTTCGTGGTCGTAGCGAAAATGGGCCATGGGGCGATTCGATTGAAGAGATCGATTGGTCGACGGGTGAAATCCTTAATGCTTTGGAGAGGTTAAACCTAGACGAGAAGACCCTGGTGATTTGGACTTCTGATAACGGAGCTCCGCTGGCGAAGAATCCTGCTGATCTTTCGCGAGGTAGCAATCTTCCGCTTCACGGTCGTGGCTACACGACGAGCGAGGGAGCGTTCCGCGTGCCAACGATCGCTTGGTGGCCCGGTCAAATTTCGGCCGGATCCGTTTGTGATGAGATCGCGTCGACGATGGATCTTTTGCCCACGTTCGCGAGGTGGTCGGGAGGCGAGTTGCCCGAGCGGACAATCGATGGGAAGGACATTTCTGACCTGTTCATTGGCGAGAATGCGAAATCGCCACACGAGGCGATCTATTACTACGACCGCGATCAATTGCAGGCGGTACGAAGTGGGCGTTGGAAGCTTTTTCTGCCGCTTGAGACTTACGGAAGGCACCCACACTTTACCCAGAAATCGGGCTCCAAGCCGCTTCTGTTTGACCTTTTTCGGGACGAGGCCTGCAAGAACGACGTGGCTAGTGAGCATCCTGAGGTGATTGCAGATTTGTCTCGTCTTGCAGACAAGGCAAGAATCGATCTTGGTGATTTAGGGAGAATAGGTCGCGGAGCGAGGAGTCGAGGTGAAGTGGAGCGAGCCAAGCCGCAAGTCGTCTTGGAGTCGTTCGAATGATAGAGCCAGGAAATGGCGGTTTTCATTCGAATGTGGGTTAAACCTGCACAAATTGTGCGGGGTGAGCTGTGTCAGAAAAAATGGTGGTTTTTGAGAGCAACCGGCCTTCAGTGGGATTCGACAACTTGTTAAACTCCCGACCACTACCCCGTGGTGTAATCGGCAACACTACTGATTTTGGTTCAGTCATTCAAGGTTCGAGTCCTTGCGGGGTAGCTTCCTAAAAGCCCG
>JBMHCO010000050.1:0-37593 GCA_049889895.1 Rubripirellula sp. | reverse complement strand
TATCCTGAAGTACCTTCATTACGGATCGTCAAAATCGTATCCGCGTCACCGGTCAAATCAAACGTACCAATCGATGACCACATCGGCTCGGACTGGACTTTTCTCTGATCAAGAAAAACTTCGACCTGACCTTGAACGGTCGTCAATTGGACTGGAACTTTTGCCGACCGATTGTTCCCTGGCGAATGTGACAGCCTGACATCATATTTACCTGTATGCGGCAGTCGAATTCGATATTCAATCGCATTTTCACCATTACCTGCCATATCGTCGTGAAGGTACCCATCACCGATGAAGTGCTTATAGTTGGTTGACGTTTTCCAGACACCGGTTTTCTTTGCGTCGGCATCGTCCACGATCAAACCAGCCTGCGTACCGGGTAAACGACCCTTCAGTTCTTTCAACTGACCTTCTACATCTTTGACAGATGATTCCAATCGTTTAACACTCTCCTTGTGATCAGCAATTGCCTGACGTTGGGCGTCAGAGGATGGAAGCTCAACTCGATTCCATGTGCTCACATACTTCTGGCTTTCACCATTCAACGTCTGAGTGCTCTGAAAAATCCCCGCCAAAGCGTAATAGTCTTCCGTGGGAACCGGATCAAATTTGTGATCATGACAGCGAGCGCATCCAAGCGTGAGACCCAAAAAGGCTCGGCCCACAGTGTCAATCTGCTCATCAACGACATCGAGGGCTAACTTCTCTTTATCTCGCTCGCTAAGCATCTTAGGACCGAGCATCAAGAATGTGGTTGCCACAACGTTATCGTGACGCTGCTCATCACTTGTGTACGGCAGGAGATCGCCAGCGATCTGCTGCCGAATCATCTCATCAAATGGTCGATCTTCATTGAATGACCTGATAAGGAATTCTCGATATCGCCAAGCCTCATGAAAGGTTGCATTGAAATCACTGCCATTGCTATCCGCGTACCTAGCTACGTCCATCCAATGACGCGCCCAATGCTCACCAAAGCCTCGTGAGGCCAGAAGCTCATTGACGAGGCGGTTCCAGTTTTTATCCGAAGGATCAGCCAACCATTGATCCTGCATCTCAATCGATGGTGGTAACCCGGTCAGGTCATAACAGAGTCGCCGAAGCTGCGTCTCGGGTGCTGCAGAAGGATTTGGTTGGATCGAAGCCTTGGCGAGCTCAACATTTAGAAAATCATCGACGACACCTCGACTAGGATATCCGGTCGCCTCAAACTCGGCACCAAGCTTCGGTGAACCTCGCAAACCGGCCCGAGGCTGGAAGGCCCAAAAGTCTTTCGCTTCACTCCAATCCACCTCGCCAGTTGCATCAGCAGACAACGCTGTGTCATTGCGAGGATCGATCGCGCCAGCTCGAATCCAATCTTCAAAATCCTTGATAACATGTTCCGCCAGCTTCCCACTCGGTGGCATCTCAGAAGTCTCGTAACGGATTGCCGAGATGAGTGGACTCAGATCAGGATCATCATCCACAATCGCGGGCCCGCTATCACCACCCGCTTGCAAACCAGCACGGGAATCGACTCGCAAGGAACCCGAGATTTCCTCAGCATCCTTTGAGTGACATTCATAACAATGCTCGACGAGGACGGGTCGAATTTTCGTTTCAAAAAAGTCGGTCGTGGCAGGATCTTGAGACCGACTTGCTGTTGGCAAGAGTAACACCCAAACAAAAGGGAGCAGCAGGCTTCGTCGAGCTGTCGTGGCAAACTGCATGCGTGGGAAAATCCTGAAGAAACAACTTATCGATGCAGCCTACGACACGTAAATGCGTAACGCACGAAAATGGCTCATTGAAGGGTATCGCCGTTGATAGGCTTAGTCGAGTAAAACCGAGCAGCCAAAACCAAGCAGCCAACACGGGAAACCACTCGCCACTAGTATACCAACAACCTTCCAGAGACGCTGACTTCTAAGTCCCGAGATCGCAACCAAAAGGTCAAGCCCGACTATGCCGGTTTTGCCGATTATCGCACTTGACAACAAAGGGGCTCACCAATGCATTAAGTTTCGGCAAATTGAATTCCTCAAAAGATGAATCGCAATGACGGTTGCCACCTTACATCCGAGGCACCACACCGATTCCGAGCAGTTCAAGTCCCAACTGCAGCGTTCGACCTGTGAGGCACACCAAGGCTAAACGAGTGGCCTGTATCTGCGGCGTTTCAGCTCGCAAAACGTGACAATTCTCGTTGAACTTAGAATAAGCCTTAGCTGTATCCAGCAGGTAATCAACCAGCTGGTTCGGTGCGTAATCTTTGTGCAAGGTGACGAGAGCCTCTTCAAGCTTCATCAGCATGAGTGCCAATTGACGCTCCGCCGGATGTGAAAGCTTCATACCATGCTGAGTTACCATATCGGCAACATCTTGCTCCGCTTTCTGCGCGTTCTCGAGAATCTTTTGTGTTCGAGCGTAGGAGTACTGCACATACGCAGAAGTATTGCCGTCAAGAGCAACCATTTTCTCAAGATTAAAGCGGTAGTCGCTCGTTCGATGGTGACTGAGATCCGCGAATTTGATCGCCCCAATTCCAACCACTTCAGCAATCATCTCTTGCTCGGCTGTATCCATTGGCGGGTCGAATGATGCGAGTCGTTCTGAATCACACACCACCTGCTTCGCGCGTGCTACGGCACCATCAAGCAGACTCTCCAAGCCGATCAGCGAACCACTCCGAGTCTTCATCGGCTTGCCATCTTCGCCAAGCACCGTTCCGAAATTTACATGTACCAATTTAATGCCGGCTAACCCAAACTGATCCGCAACAGCAAAGAGCTTTTCAAAATGCTCGCTTTGTCGCGTATCAACAACGTAGAGAATTTCGCTCGGGCTAAACTCCTCTAACCGATACTGAAGGGTTGCGAGATCGGTGGTTGCGTAGAGAAACGCACCGTCTTGCTTTTGAACAATCATCGGCGCGTCAAATTCATCCAGAAAAACGCAAACCGCTCCATCGCTCTCTTTGGCTAAACCCGCACCACGAAGCTTCTCGACGACGCCTTCCAACCTCGAGTGGTAGAAGCTTTCGCCCAGCGTATGATCAAACTCCACATTAAGCCGATCATAAACACGATTGATTTCATCCTTGCAGTGGGGCAGAAACTTTTCCCACAACGCAAGGTTCTCTGCGTCTCCACGATGCAGTTTCGCAGTTTCTTCCAACACCAAATGGTCGATCTCGGGGTGCTTCGATGCACGATCCGCCCACTCAGGATCCGATTCGACACTCTCTACTTTCTGCTCAGCAGACCGCTGAGTCGACAAAACGGATTGAAGACGGCGTTCGGCCGATGCGAGTGATTTCTTGGCCGACTTGAGTTTTGATCCCTCCGCCTGCTCGACCGCAGTGCTGGCATGATCGACGGCTCTCTGTGCTTCAACAATCGTCTCTTCAAAATTCTCCAACGAACGCTTGGCTTTACGGTATTCGATCAATTGGTGAACGATTCGATACAGCTTGGTGAGTTCCTGCACCGGATCCGAATCAACCACGTCCGGATCACCGAAATGCTTGTATCCGTAAATAATAATCCCAAACTGGGTCCCCCAGTCACCGAGATGATTATCGGTCACAACGTTGTAACCAAGGAAACGCAAACAACGCGCCAGAGCATCACCGATCACGGTGCTACGAATGTGACCTACGTGCATTGGCTTAGCCACGTTAGGCGAAGAAAAATCAATCACGATAGATTTTTCTCCTTTGACCGGCTCAACACCACAACGTGCATCACCGAGAAGAGCTCGAGTCTTCTCTGAAAGGTAATCATCCTTGAGAGTCAGATTAATGAAACCGGGGCCAGCAATTTCAGGCGTCAAGCAAAGATCATCCACTCTGAGGTTTTCCACAATCGACGCGGCGACTTCGCGAGGATTGCGTCCTAACTCTTTACTCAGCGGCATCGCGCAGTTGCATTGATAATCACCATGCTTCGGATCCGCTGTTGGCCGAATCATTGCAGCATACGTCTCCGCTCGATCAGTCATCGAAGCAAGAGACTCACGAAAACGCTGTTGAAGCAAGTTAGGGAGATGCATAGCGGCAAACGCAAACAAAGCAAAAGGGAAACCAGATCTCGCGGTCAGAACGCTGCGAAACTTGGCGAAGAATAGTAAACGAACTCAACAGAGTCGCATGATCTCGTTTTATTGACCACGGCGCAGGCTGTTATGGTGGAGGCTGTTTTCAATAGTCGGCTTACGCAGGATTAAGTTACTGCCGAGCTATTCCGCCTGAGTCAGGCCTAAGTCTTCAAGGGGCACTAGCGTACCGTCGGCCCAAAGTGACTCTAAGTCATAGTATTCACGGGTCTCGTCATCAAACAGATGGATCACGACGCTACCATAATCAAGGACAATCCAGCGACTTTCTTCGTAACCTTCAATCCCCATCCGTTTATCGCCCAGATCCTTTTCGAGAACATCATCGATCTGTTCACTGATCGCGTGCAACTGCCGCCGACTTGTACCAGTCGCAAAAACGAAGAAATCAAACTCGGCGCTCTGTGCGGATACATCCAAGACGGCGACGTCTTGCCCGTTATTATCCAACGCGACACGAGCTGCAGCAGCGGCTAACTTCTTCGCCTCCTCCGTGCCGAGCGGGCGAATCGCTCGATCCTTCGGAGTTGTGGAAATACCAATCTCGTCGACCGGCTTGCCTGATGCCTCGGTAGAAACCAAGGGCTCATCGCCAGCGTCAGAATTCTCAACAGGTTGTTTTTCGGACATGGGGTTATCGCTAAAGTGGGTGGACATCGACGTAAAGTCTAGTGAATTTGCAGAATCTGTCACGCACCGAACCGTTCGAAAGTCACAGGAATCTGCTCCATTTTCTCACCACCAACCACAGGCTTACCAAGGAGATTCCCAATGGCCGACTGGACAGAGGAAGGCAAAAAAGCCCCAGCATTCACACTCAAAGACCAAGCGGGCAACCAGATTCGACTGAGTGCTCTCAAGGGAAAACCAGTCGTGATCTACTTTTACCCCCGAGACAACACACCGGGATGCACCAAAGAGGCTTGTGCACTTAGAGACCGCTGGAAAGAACTAAAAAAACTTGATGTCCACCTGTTCGGTGTTAGCACCGACACAGCCGAGAGCCATGTGAAATTCATCGAGAAGTTTGATCTGCCATTCCCGCTGCTAGTCGATGAAGATCACGCGATGGCCGAAAAGTACGGAGCGTGGAGAGAGAAGAACATGTACGGAAAGAAATCGATGGGGATACAGAGATCCACCTACATCATCGATGCCGATGGCAAGGTTGCCAAGGTATTCAAAAGAGTGCGAGTCGATGGTCACGACCAGCAAATCATCGACGCATTGAAATCACTTTAGACGTGATGATTGAGCGTCAAAGACAGTATCATCCCAACAGTGCAGGTAGTCGTTCAGTAGGACTGCCTGCTATTTACGGTAACTCGCGACCCTCCCCTTTCTTTCTCTATCAATTCATGCTGAGAAGGACTCAAAAATCATTCGGGGAAGTACTCTAGAACGGTTTCTTCTTTGGCGGGTGGACCGAATAAGACGGCTAGCAGACAGCCGACAACCGATCCGACTAAATCCCAGAGAAACGGATTGAGACCAAGAAACTCAAAGGCTCGGAACTCCTGCTCGACGTAGTAACCCCATCCCGTTAGGACCACATGCATCACCGTTCCCCCAAGCATCCCGGCGATCGCTGCTGCGGCTGTCATTCGTCGCCAATACAGTGACAAGACCAGCGGAACTAAGAAGCAGGCAGCGAGCCCACCCGTAGCAAAGACAATCAAGTCTTGTAGATACTTGGGCGGATTGAGAACGAAGCACATCGCCAGGAATCCGACCACGATGGTCACCTGATAACTCAACTTCTTAATTTTCTTTTCCGACGCGTTTTTATTAATTGAACCCTGATAAAGGTCTCTAACTACCGCAGAAGAAACCACCAAAAGAAAACTATCAACACTCGACATGACCGCGGCGAAAGGTGCTGCAACTAAGATCCCTGCGAGCCATGGAACACCGGCGACACGTGTTAGGTGAGTCGCAAGATCCGGCATCGTTCGATCGGGGTCAACTTCCATACCGGGCAATAAAACGCGAGCACAACAGAAGACAACCACCAGCGAGAAATAAATCACCGAGTAGTAAATGGAAACGGTCACCACTGAATACTGCAAGGTTTTCGTATCTTTAAAAGACAACAATCGCACCAGGTTGCTCGGCTGTCCTGTCGCCGCAAATGGCCAGAAAATGAAAAAGCTAATCGCCGAACCTATCGCTAAAAAACCGAGTGAATTCGTCTCACTCGGCCCCGGATTGGTGAGGTAGACGCCTGTTTGCCCCGCCCCGTATTGATACCCATCCCACTTATCGACTTCGACCTCTAACTCCATCGCGAGAGAAATATTCGCAGCAACCGAATCACGCACCCGCTGCTGCTCGGATGCAGTGGTCAGGCGAAGCAAACGAGTCGGACTCGTTTGTTGGTTCCCAGCAGCGATAACGGTGGACTCAGCCACTCGAACAACATGATCCCCGTCGATCACCCACATTCCTTTTGGGATGAAAATATCCTCTTCGGGTAACCCAACACCCGCTTGCGGAGGAAGCCGTAAAACTCCCTCACCAAACTCTGGGGGCGTCATCTTCGCGATCTGCTTGGTCGCGGATTCAAGACCTCCGACTTGGTAAAGAGTCAGCCCTAACATCAAGACGACTCCGACGAACATGACGATCCCCTGCATCACGTCGGTCCAAACCACAGCTCGGAACCCGCCGTAGACGACGTATACAATCACTGCGACAGCAAATACCAGAAGACATACCAGATAATCCGGATCCGCTTGATTAACCCAAGGTATTGGCGCGACCAACGCTCCTGCACCTTGCACTACCGATTGAAAGATCGGGTCGTCTGCAAGGAGTGTCGTGAGAATCTTCCCGCCTGCCTTGAACTGAGCAACGATGTAAAAGAACATGAAGAAGATCAACATCGATGTGGCAACAAGGCCAGTCCGCTCGCTGTGGAATCGAGCCTTTAAAACTTCCGGTATCGTCAACGCTCCGGATTGCCGCGCGATCTGATTGATTCGCTTTCCCAATATTGCCATCGAGACGAGTGGCAATGCCATGTAGCCAGCGATCCACAAAGCGAGGGACCAACCGTGCGTATAAATCAACGCAGGGAATCCCATGAAGGTACCGCCTGACGCATTGGTTGCCGCAAAAGTCAGTGCGAACGCCCACACCCCAAAGCTACGGCTTCCGAGGAAATACTCCCCAACAAACTCTTTACCTTTGGCAACTCGATTGGAAAGGATCGCCAATAAAAAAACGGCTATCGTGTAAAACAAAAATGTCAGCAGTGCGGTATTTGTGCCGGAAATCATCAGCAATCTCCTTCCGACTCTGGTGGCTCTTGACCCAGTTCATCATCGCGAATGCAAACCAGAGCAAACCAGATACTGACCAGCATGGTTGTGCCCCAAGGCATCACAACGCCCCAGAAAACCCAATGTGGCATACCCATCACGAGTTCCAACTGGTTTGGATCGATGGGCTGATACCCGAAGCGTGTGCAGTATCCGAGAGTCCAAACAAAAGACGCAAACCAAACCAGCAGGATCCACTTTGCTTCGCGGGTTGATTGCGATACCGAGGATCGCGCCAAATGGCGATCCTCTCTCTGATCCGAGTCGCTCTTCGTTACCACCGTGGCATACCTTTTTTAATCAAGGGAACACCAGCACTAAATCCTGAGCAGCAAGTCAGAAAACGGCTACACCTGAAACTAACGCATCCGATGAATATCGCGTTCCATCGATCATCAACAATCGCTAGATCACACTCGCAACCGAGTACCGACGCGTACTGGTGACGACCAGTTTAGTCGCTGAGGACCCCCGTGTGTGTCGGTAGCATCCGGTCCCTTGCATCAATGGACCATCGCTCTGAAGTCAGTCGACCACCCTCAATAATCTGAACGGATGAATGTAGAGCAATCGTCGGACAGATATGTCGAGGCACAGCAAAAAATGCCTCTCCTATTTTCACGGAGTCAGCAAGTTCCGACCTGAGAACGAGATGTTCCTCGCTTTGCCCTATCAACCTTGCATCTGGCAGTTCAGGAAAGACGACTCTGCGTTCCAGCGGCATTTCAGATGCAATCGATTTGTAACCCATGTCGAGGCAAAGTAAACCCTCGCCAGGCTTGCTGATCACTCGAGTCAATAAACATACTGCGGTGGAAAAGCCAAACTCTAGATAGTTCCCGCCATATCCCGCATCCCAAAAAACGGGTGTCCCCGGACTGCACTGCCAAGGTGTTTCGCGAGCCCAAAAACCAAAGGTGGGCGACCCACCCACCACGACTTCAGAACTCGGATCACGAGTCAGATCGGCCTCGATGGCTTCTTTAATCGTCAAAGCACCGGATTGTCGTTCATCGAGACTGGGTTGGTGGAGGTGGCCGTCATAAACGTGCAACCCGCGGTAGACCACCCCTCGCGACGGATCGATCGAACTTCGCAATTGGTTAAGCCTGCTGCCAAAAGGGACACCCGTTCGGTGCATCCCACAATCGACATCCACCCATACACCAATCGGAAAGTCGTTTCGTTTCGATGAAAACTCGCAAAGGATTTCCAATCCATCAAGATGATCGATAAGGCATGAAAAGGTCGTTGATGGATATGCGTTTTGCAGCGACTCAAGCATCCTTAAGTTCGGACCGACCATTGGATACGCGATCAAAACATCTTTCGCACCACAAGAAGCCACCATCTCGGCTTCGGCTAACGTAGCGACTTTGAACTGATCAATTCCAACACCAAGCTGCAACTGAATCAGGCGAGACATTTTGTGGGTCTTCACATGTGGCCGTAACCGACTCACTTCACCCCCAACATGCTGCAACATTTTCTCGAGGTTTGATCGCACCAGATCAAGATTCAACAACAAGCCCGGCGAGGCTATGTCGGAGCATGATTGAACATCAGGCCAAGCATGTAAATTCATCGCTGGCGTCTTCTTGGGTGTGGAAAGAACGGTCATCAAATGTAAGGAACGCAGTCAAGACCAGTGACGTCGCAAAAAGTTGACGAAGTTGCCATGGCATATCCCTTCAATAGCTGCCTCATCATAACCGCGATGCCGGAGAATGTTGAGGAAGACGCGAAGATCAGAAATCGTGTCCAAGTCGCTCGGCGATTGCTCGGTTCCGTAGCCTCCATCAAGATCCGTTCCAATCCCAACGTGATCTGCCGTCCCGAGCAACTGCACAATGTGGTCAACGTGATCCGCGAGTGCGGCAAAGTTGGCATCGTTTCGATTAGCGTGAGAGCTAATACCACGTTCCCATTTAGGAACCATCATCCAGACATCCAAAGCTACCCCAATCACTGCACCGCGTGATGCGAGTTCTCTTATCTGACGATCAGACAACTGACGAGGATCATCCACCAAAGAACGACAGTTATGGTGACTGGCCCACACTGATCCAGCATACAGATCCAACGCATCCCAAAACGTCTGCTCTGCCAAGTGCGTTACATCAAGGATCATTTCTAACTGATCCATTTCTCCCAACAGAGAACGACCCATCTCACTAAGTCCCCCCTCGCAGTCGTGCCCGAGGGCGTACCGACCGATACCGTAGTGGGCCGGCCCCAAAGCTCGAAGACCATGGCTGTGTGCTAGCGAAAGATCATCCAAGGTGCGCAGAGAATCGGCTCCCTCAAGGCTGAGGATATAGCCGATTGGGGTATCTGAAGGAGACGCTTCCCACTCCAGCAATTGCTGCTCAAGGCCTGCAAGATCGACAATCTGCTTTAACTGACCATCTGCCTCCATCGATCGATACCAAGCAAGTTGCCCCTGAGTCATCGCCCACGCTTGATGTGGTGACTCCCAAGCACCAACGGGCCCGGGCGGTTTCATGCAACCTGCCAGTAAAGTTGCGACACAGAGACCGACCCCACCCTCACGCATCTCCGGAAACGCAACGGTGCCGGCGCCTCGACCTTTCAAGTCCGTTAAGCCAATCTCCTGCTCACGGATTTCATGCACCGATTGACGCAAGTCACGATTGTATTCCAGAGCATTTAAACTGAGATCAAGATGAGCATCAAAGATCAACATGGCCGGCACATGATGGTTTGAAATGAAGGATCAAGTTCACAGAAAGCGTGGCGTGACAGATCCATAAAAAAAGCCGACCTTCCATATGGAAGATCGGCTTCTGTTGTCTGTGTCGCCTGTTCCAGGTTACAGGTTTGGCACGTCGTAAGGCTCGACATCGCCAACCATATGAAAGTGGTTGTGATCGATGTAGATGGTTTCCACCGCTTCACGATCGTCCATGGTGTGAGGCACTGGATACCCGACAATCACCTTCTCGTCGAAGTAGACCGTGCACTTGTAGTGTGCGTGGTGAAGTTGTGCAGGTCCAATCAAAGGATAGAAGCGAGGCGGATCAACGTAGTCGGCGATCTTCTCTTTGATGATGCGAACGTTGTTTCTCTGCTTTTCCCACAAAAGCGGGATACCGCCTTGCACCGGACGAGCCTTCTCCAAGGCGTGCATGATTTCGTCGTCGGTTGGCGGATCAAGAGCAACAATCGGACCACCCGAGGTGGTTGGACCCAGGATTGGTACGCGGTCGTATCGCTCCTTCTTCCAGAACTTCTCTTCTTGCTTGTGCTGATAGTAAGGGCTCACGGGAAGGGGATATCCAACCCACCCGAGATTGAACCCGTTATGCACTCCGTAGCAGCCCGTCGAGGAAACGGCCATTAATGCTATTGCGCCGAGCATCATCCGGCGTATCCAATGCTTCGTCATAGCCGCGTTCGCATCCTTCGTTTCGCGACGGTCTTTCAAGCTGGTCATCCGAGCAACCTTCCGTGGATCGTAACTACACGCCTGTGGTGGCAAATGGTGCCCAGCACCAAACCGATTCGGCGTTTTTGCGTACTTGTAATATCGTGTGAACTTATGCCGATCTTGCGGATAATTCTGTAGATTCCAAAAAGGATTCCTTTTCACTCCCTCAAGCAAACGTGAAACTCAAGTCCTCAACCCCGATGAGGGCCTCACGTGGTGAAAACTGGCGGCTTTTTTGGTGAATCCTGTGGCTAAAAGCACAGATTCCAACCGATCGACCCCCGCTTCCAAAACGTGAAACAAACAACCGACTACCAATCCATGTTGCTGGGAAATAGAAAACATTTCTCCGAAAAACAGCTGTCCTTTAAAAAAAGTAACACCAAGGTCGTGCTCACAAAGCCTCCAAGTTGCCAGGCCAGGTAGCTGCTCCGACCAATCAGAGAGTCGATTGAGAATCGGCGTCATGATAAATACACAGCAACCGATGCCTTCTTCGGCTTGCAGAACTAAATTGCTCTGACGACTGTCACCCTGCAGTGATGGGAGGAAGCTTTTATCGATTGCTCCCTGCCGCAGAGCATGTCTCTAAAAAAACCCGCGTGTGGCATCACCACTCGCGGGTTTTCATAAATGATTGAATCAGGACACAAGCCAGTGGAGATATTGCTTCCTTGCAGTCTCAGTGGCTGGGTCCGCGAGCTAGGTTCGTCACCCTCGCTCGCTCTTCCTTAACGCCTCAGCGACTTATCGATCGCTGAAGTCCAAGAACCACCAACCGTCATCCCATTCGAGACTGACGCGACGCCATCCGAGTGGAACTTGTGGGTAGGGGTAGAACGGACCGATGAACGGCCAAGCCGAAGGACTGTACTGCGTTGGATACGTAACTTGCGCGTAATTTGGGTGAGCTGCGTAGCCTGGCCATGCGTAATTAGGCAAGTTTGGTGTGTCGTATCGAGGTGCTCCGGGTGGGGAGTGCGGTGCCATTGGCACAGGCTGTCCGGCAACCGGAGAAGGTACTGGTGCGAAGTTTGCAACAGTACGTGTCATCGATGCTTCCTGCCCCATTCCGAAAGGAACAGGCATCGCAGCGTCAGCCACGGCAGGTGCAGCGTTCTCACGAGCTGGTCGAACAACTGGATCGACAGCAACCGGAGCGAGAGATGGAGTTGCGACTTCCATGCCAGCAAAAACAGGTGCCTGCATTGCAGGAGCTGCGGCTGGGATTGAAATGGTCTGACGTACTCCTTCAACCCCTTCAACACCCTCAGCAAGAGCGATGATGGTGTTTCGCTGTGTCTCGGAGCTTGCACGGCCGATCAGGTGAACGATACCGTTGTGGCTCTTGACGTCCACCCCGAAACCTCGCAACTGCCCAGCGTCCTTTGCCGCGGTTAAAGCCGAAATGACACCAGAAATGATGCTTGCGTCGCTCGCTGCAGCCTCTGCTTCTACTTCTGTTGAAACAGGCATCACCTCAGGAGCAGCTTCTTCAGCTTCCGAAGCCTGAGCTTGCTCGAGCAAAGCTTTACGGAAGGAGAAGTCGCTTGCTTCCGCAGCGGGTGCTGCCTCTGGCTTGGCTTCTTCTGCCTTGGCTTCACCTGCAACAGGCTCCGCGGTCGCGACGGTCACTTCGTCAACGATTTTCGCAACACCTTCAATGCCGTCAGCGGTGCCAAGTACCAATTCTTTCTGTGTTTCCTCGGTAACATTACCGCGGAATGCGACCACACCCTGATCGACTTTCATGTCGAGAGTGAAGTCTTTGAGCGCACCGGAATCCCGGTTGCTCTTGAGTCGTTTGATGATTTCTTCAGCAATTTCGCGATCACCACCCCAGACCTGGCTTGGCCCTAAGGCAGCGAGCGCTGCAATCGCTAAACCGAAATATTTGCGTCGCATCGAAATGCCTCCCTGCAGTCCTAAATTCAACCTGGGTCGGTCCCATTTGACAAACCGGTCGCAACATGCGAGCTGGAAAAGGGTCGCCGCGGGTAGCGACGGAATATGCCAAACGGTCGTACCGGACCGGTGTTGTTGGTTGTTTCGGTCGTAACAGGGTAGGTAAGGTAGGTTTTTTCTGATTTTGTGGCTGATTGGCCTTCCATCCATTAAAACTTATCGCGCAGATCGATTAAGGATGACTGCAAGCAGCAGCCTCAATCCGCAAAGCTTACGTAAACCACCGAATATGACATGCAACGCCGCGTCCTCGGTGAGCCAGCACCCTTTCACTTCCAAACAACGGCTTCAATGCATCAGCCACCAGATCGTTCACAACAACAAGCCTATACCAGAGAACCCAATGGGTCTTATGGCGAAGGTCGTCCCGATGCCGAAGAAATGAACTTCGCTACCCTTGCTCACTTGTCGGGCTGTGCTGGCTTTCTTGGTTTTGGTTATGTCGGTTTCATCGGGCCGTTGGTTATTTGGTGGCTCAAGAAAGACAATTCGCCCTATGTCGAATTCCAAGCGAAAGAGGCATTCAATTTTCAAATCACGATCTTGTTCGTGGCGTTTGCCTGTGGAATCGCAGCACTGATGAGTTGTGGGACCTTATTGCCATTGATCTTCCTACCGATGGTGCTCCAATTGATTTTTGGAGTCCTGTCGGTTTTGGAAGTTCGACAGGGAAGAGCTTATCGATACCCCTTCAATCTACGTCTGATGCAGTAAGTTAATGATGTATCAGGGGTGAGACAAAGAAACCCAAGCGAAAAACGGAATCACTTTCGAAACGCCTTGAGAATGGATGCGAGTGTCAATAATCCGGCAAATGCGGGGGCGAGAATCAGAATCGTTCGTGGTTGAGTTGCAACGATACCCAAAACAATCACCCCGAGCATCGCGAATCCCGGCGGCAGCCAACTTGCTGGTCGTCGTAAATTCGGCCAAGCCAACCAAAGAGCGCCCAACACTAATCCAATACGGCCGGCCGCCATGGATATCGCTCTGGTTGTTCCGGTCGGCTCCATGCGATACGAAATCCACACCGAAAGAAAAATCAAAACAACCGCGATCCCGAGCACCATGGCTCGACGTGGATCATTCGGCGGTTTGGATTGCTTAGCCATGGAAAATCGATCACAGAAATCAATGAGATAGAATCACCGCTCAACCCGAGTATAGCACAGGTCGGTAGAATTCGAGTCACGTGTCCAAGTCGTGAGCCACCGTTGAAGTTTGATTAACAGCCCGCCCGTATACCGCGACTGCGTCTGTACCCCAACTACCTCTCTACCCGAACCTCGTCTTGGTTCACGATTTGACTAGACAGATTTTTCATCAGACATAAAAAATCCGGCCTAACCATGCGTCTCCTATGCTTCAGTGACCTTCACCGAAATATCTCCGCGGCACAACACCTGGTTTCCATAGCCCAGGATGCTGATGTGGTGATCGGGGCTGGGGATTTTGCGACACGTCGCAAAGGTCTTTCAGACACGCTCGATATTCTGAAACAGATCAAGCAACCGACGGTTTTGGTCCCGGGCAATGGCGAGTCCTACGAGGAATTGAAAATGGCTTGCCAATCATGGGAGCAAGCTCAAGTGCTCCACGGAAACGGCTGCGAGATTCTCGGAGTTCCATTCTGGGGAGTTGGTGGTGGTATCCCAGTGACGCCGTTTGGGGACTGGAGCTATGACTTTGACGAAGAGAAAGCGGAAAAGATGCTTGCGGATTGTCCTACCGGAGCAGTCCTCGTCACTCACTCGCCGCCCATCGATACGGTTGACCACGATCAATCGGGACAGATCCAAGGATCGAAGGCGATTCGCAAGGCCGTCGAGAATCAAGCCCCACTTGCAGTTATCTGCGGGCACATTCACAGCGATTGGGGCAAATCAACCTTGCTGGGGCAAACGGTGATTCAGAATGCGGGCCCAAGTGGGGTCTGGATTGAGCTGACCCCCTAAGGTCGCCAACATGCGGAAAGTCGGCAAAATTCGGGCAGTATTGACCTTCGGTAAGAATCTACCGGAGTGATCACTTGTGAGTCGCCCAAAGCTGTGCATCGTCCAGTAAGCAGATCGCACCCCCGCGAAGGCATCGTCGGGAGCGAAGCCAACTCCCAATCGCCGACTGGCCTCCGCCGTGATATGATCTCCACTGATATCAATTTTCGAAACATCTGAATTTTGAGGCATGAATGAGTAACGCGGAAAACTCCGTGAGCCCGGAAGTGGCCCAGCAAGCATCCGACGCAAAAGATCGGTTGAATGAACACACCTTGAAGACAGTCCATTGGCATTTCAGTGACGAGACGGGGAGCCCGTTTTGGCTTCAGAAGAAATCAGAGCTCAACTTTGACCCACTTAAGGATGTCAAAGGTTTCGATGACCTGAAGAAGTTTCCTCATTTCGAGGACGAATGGCTTCGCGGTGGCCCAATCACTCGCTGGGTTCCCAAAGGACACGCCGGCAAACCTACCTATGTTTTTGAGACCGGCGGCACCACGGGAATTCCCAAAAGCCGAATGGTGATCGAGGACCACTGGAAGGACTACGAACTTTTCAGTGACACACTCCCAGAAAAATATTTCCCCAAGAACTCCAACTGGTTGATGCTCGGTCCGAGCGGCCCAAGACGGCTTCGACTCGCTGTGGAACACTTGGCTCAACATCGTGGCGGCATCTGCTTCTGCATCGACCTCGACCCTCGCTGGGTGGTGAAGTTGATCAAGAAGGGGTGGATGGAACACCTCGAAGAGTACAAAAAGCACTGCATCGATCAAGCGGTGACCGTTCTCACTGCCGGACACGACATCAAGTGTATGTTTGCCACTCCAAAACTTCTCGAATCATTGGGCGAAGCTCTCGAAGAGAAAGGGACGAGCCTACCTGAAGTCGGGATCACCGGCATCTTCTCTGGCGGGACAGAATTCACACCACAGTGGACGAAGTTTTGTGTTGAGGAGTTGCTCGGCGGTAGCCCCGAGGAAGGTGGTGTTTACATGACACCGACCTACGGCAACACGCTAATGGGACTTGCGTGCAGCAAACCTGTCACCGCCGCTGACGGTTACAAAATCTCGTACTACGCTCCACAACCCCGCGCAGTGACCGAGGTGGTTAGCTTCGACGATTACGATCAGGTCGTAGGCTACGGAGAGACGGGTCGAGTCAAACTCTACACGCTCACCGATGAATTCTTCGTTCCAGGGTTTATGGAACGCGACGAAGGAGAAAGAGAAGCTCCTTTCGACACCTATCCTTGGGATGGGGTCAGTGGTGTGCGACCATTCCACGAACTGGCCAGCGCAACAACCGTCGGTGTGTACTAACACCACCGGCTGTTTCGATTCCTGACCGCATCTCATCGCAGGGGTAAATCCCCTGCGATGCCGCGTCATTTTCGGTGAAAGGCACGATTGCCTTCTGAATCATTTTACCCAGTGTCTATTGCAGGGCAAAATGCGATCGCAACCGGTAGCCTCGCCCTTCATCAATCCTTTCCATTCAATCCACCACTCATTTCTTCTGAATACCAAATGATCACGCTAAGTCCGCTACGCTGGGGAAAACCTTACGAGTCACTCGATTTCACCAACGTGGTTCACTTCGATACTGGTGAACCGATTGCTAAAATTGGTAACGTCGGTGGTGGCATTGTCGGACGAGACATGCGTCAGGCGCACAAAGCACGACAAGCTCTACTGCAACTCAGCACTCAGGAACTGATTGAAAAGTGCAAAACTGCCGCAGCGCTTTTCGAGTCGGGAACACTCACCGTTGGCGACAGCCAGCAAACGGTTGATGACTTCGTGCATCAACAATCGGCTAGCACCGGTCTGCCCGAGCACATGTGTCGATCGAATATGCAGAAGAACAGTTTCGTTCTGAGCAACATGGATCAGATTCTTGACTGCCTCACCCGCGGACTCGACCTCTCCATCCTCAGCCGTGGATACGGTGAAGAGGGCAGGGGAGTGACCGTGAGCTTCCAGTCCCAAACTCCGGTACTCGGTGCAGTCCTTCCCAATAACTCACCTGGCGTTCACACGCTTTGGCTACCGGCCATCCCGCTTCAGGTCGGCTTGGCACTCAAACCCGGCTCCCAAGAGCCTTGGACCCCTTATCGAATGGTTTCCGCATTCATTGAAGCAGGAGTTCCATCAGAAGCTTTTGGTCTGTATCCCGGCGGACATGATGCTGGTGGAGCAATCATGACCAAGACACCTCGCAGCATGATCTTTGGTAGTGCTCAGACCGTAGCCCAGCACGCGGGTAACCCGCGAGTGCAGGCGCACGGACCAGGCTTCTCCAAAATCCTTATCGGAGACGATGTGGTGGATCAGTGGGAAAGCTTCCTCGACATCATGGTCGAAAGCGTCCTTAGTAACTCAGGTCGAAGCTGCATCAACTGCAGCGGTATCTGGGCTAGCCGTCACACTCGCGAAATCGCTCAGGCAATTGCGGAAAAGATCGGTCCAGTCGATGTGACTCCGCCTTCGGACCCCGAGGCAAAGCTCGCAGCCTTCACCGTGCCTGCAATGGCAACCGGTACCCATGCGATGGTTCAACAAGATCTCGCTGAAGCGGGCGTCACCGACATGACCGCAGAATTTGGTGAGAAGCTCATTGAGAGAGACCATTGTGCCTACCTGCGTCCGATGGTTGTGCACGCAGATTCACCGGATCGCCAAGTTGCATCCAAAGAGTACATGTTCCCGTTTGTCAGTGTTGTTGAGTGCCCTGAGCAGGAAATGCTGAAACGAATCGGTCCGACGCTCGTAGGAACCGTTGTCACAAAAAATCAATCGCTGATCGAAGCAGCCGGATCCTGTGTTGAGATCGACCGAGTCAACATTGGGCCGATTGCAACCAACCGCCTGAATTGGCTTCAGCCGCACGAAGGTAATATCATTGATTTCTTGTTCCGATCTCGAGCCTACCAAATCGCTGAAATCGCTTGAATTCAATGCTAGCCTAACCTCCTAAACGTCATCTGACTTTCAGGTGACGTTAGCGATTTGATTGGCAAAAGCACTGAAGAAACACTCGGTACCTACGCGGATACCGTGGGAATCAAACGCGGCTCGTCTCGGGATAGCTCGCAAATCAGGGTTGCCACGCCGGCGATCCATTTGGGATCAATCTAAACCGCGTCCCCGTATCGGGCTGTTTAGCAATCCCCGAGTGTTACCGGAAGTTTTTGTTCCATTCAGAGCCGATCATCGTGGTTCCTTCCAATCCTCCGTCCTACGAACATCTGCCGACTCCAGCAGTCGAAGAATGTGGAACGGGAGCGGTACCACCGGCTGCGATGGACCCCGGTGACAATCAAGAAGAAACGCCAGCGTTCCAGCAACCAGTCTCCGCAAACAGGCGCCACTTTTGGGAAGACCAGCGTCTCCCTGCCGGTTTGATCAGCACCATCCTGCACACAATCCTGCTGATTATCTTGGCATTGCTGACCTTGGAAAAACCACCCCGAGGTGACCGAGCGTTCACAGCATCGAGAGGCGAAGCATCAGAAGTACTTCGATTGGAAGCCGTCGAGTCGAGCCTAGATAATCTCGATCAAGATCAGACGGTTGAACTGGAGACAGTTAAGATTGAGCTGAGTAACCCTGCAACGACCGAGCAGGAGATCCACCCCAACCAACTGGGCAAACCTCAGACGCTCATCCCCCTGTCCAATCTCAACCTAGCAGCAACAAAACCAAGCGCAACCGAGCGACTACCCGGTAAGGCAAGCCTTGAAAAAAGAACGCCTCAGGGCAGACTTGAAATGGGCAAGAAGTACGGCGCATCGGTAGAGAGTGAACGCGCCGTAGAACTCGCACTTGCCTACCTTGCGGCTCACCAACGAAGCAATGGCAGCTGGTCGTTTGACTTGGACCTTGCGCCATGCAACGGCCAATGCCGACATAGCAAAGAGAAAAACTCGGATAGCGCAACGCCGATTACAGGGGCTACCGGCCTGGCCTTACTTGCATTTCTCGGGGCGGGTCACACACACCACAAGTCGGGTCCCTATCAGGAAACAGTCCGTCGGGGCATTTACTTCCTGCGTTCGATTGCCGGAGAAACCGAATCGGGATACGACTGGCAGCAGGGCAGCATGTACGGCCACGGCATCGCGTTGATGGCACTTGAAGAAGCCCTCAACATGACTCGCGACGGAAACCAATACGATTCGGATCTTGCTGACTTGGTTCAACAAGGCACAGCGTTCAGCTGCATCGCACAGCACCCCAACGGCTCTTGGGGATACGTGCCGGGACGCCCGGGAGATGTGACGATCACAGGCTGGCAGGTCCTTTCACTCATCGGAGCTCAAAAGTGTGGTGCAGCTCTGCACACCAACACACTGCCCGACGCGAAGAGCTTTTTAATGACAACCTGCGAAGGACGAAACTTTTGGTTCGGCTACAACTCCCCACCCGGCGAGCCAACCACCGCCGCGATCGGCCTGACTCTGATGCTATTTCTGGGGCAGTCGCCTTACGAGACACCCTTCCAAAGAGCTTTGGAGCGACTCGCGGAAACGGGACCGCTTCCAAACAACATCTACCACAACTATTACACCACGCTCGCACTGCATCATTCACGTCATCCAGCATGGGACAACTGGAATCAACAACTCAGGGACTACCTGGTTAGGACTCAGGAGACTCAGGGACACGAGATGGGTAGTTGGCATTTCAATGAGAAGTGGGGGAATGTCGGCGGACGACTCTACACGACCGCTTTAGCTGCCATGACACTTGAGGTTTATTACCGATTCATGCCACTCTACGCGGCCGATGATCTCTTTCCTCTGTAAAAGAGAACCGGTCATCTACACCACGACCGGCTCAAATTCGGCCATCTCCAAGACAAGAAGCAACAGCTTTCCAATCTTTGATTTTCATGACCCGATACTGTGCTCAGCCGATCTCGCCCCGGTCGCCCGTCTCACCCGAAGCGATGTCTGACGCAAAACACTCGATCAGTGTCGCCTGATTCGCGCTGCGATCTAGTTCGCGTATCGCGCGTAGCGATCGATCCAACCGGTTACCGGTCACGGGGTACAACCGACCGGCGAAAACTTCGGATCGCATTCGCTGACGAAAGTGCTGGACAGAAATGGAGAAAAGGTCTCGCAACATCGCACGACGCTTGGAAGCATCTTTGCCCACTTCGCTGACTTGCTGATTGAAGAATTTAGCGATCTCAACAGGATTGGGTGCGCGGTCCTGCAACAACTTAATCAACCCATCTCGAACCGCTCCGGATTCGCCTTCCAATAATCTGATCGCTGCATGAATATCCCCGCCCGAGATCTCGACTGCCTCATGCAGGACTTCATCACTCTGCTTTACTCCGTGAACATCGCGTAGTAACGTACAAGAATCATCGCGAGAAAGTGGTCCCAGTCGCACGGTCTGGCATCGTGACCTGATGGTGGGCAACTGACGCTGCTCACTTGTGCCAATGAGAATGACAACGGTTTTTGAAGGCGGCTCTTCGAGCGTTTTAAGCAGGCAATTTGCACCCTCCTCGTTGAGACAGTCAGCGTCATCAATGACACCCACTTTCCAACCGCCCATTAGCGGACGGATTCGGAGATCGTGGCAAAAACCTTCCCGCATGCGATTGTCTGGATCACCGATGAAGCTAGCGACAGGGATGACCGTTTTATCCTTCGGTTTTTCTACTCGCACGATGTCAGGGTGTGACCCAGCGACGACCTGTTGGCACGCCTCGCAATGACCGCAGGGTGTCATTTCTTGGGGATCAGAAAATCGACAGAGGAGCGTTTTGGCAAGCAATTGCACGACGGTGTGCTTGCCGGTACCCGGGGGGCCAATAAAGAGGTAACTGCCACCAAGACGACCCTGGGAGATCGCTGCTTGAAATCCTGCTCTCACAGAACTTTGACCAATCAGTTCGGACCACCCCTGACTCATCCTCGATCCATCTCCCCTTGTTTACCCGCTGAAAAGTTCCACGGCAGCCCACGTCACAGTGACCCAAGTCAAGACGGCTTGCCATCGGCATCAGGCAACGCACCTCCTCCTGACGATCTCGCCCCAGCAACGTCGAAACATTACTCACGCATGATGTTGGCAAAAAGCTAGCCGTCTATTCGCCATGTTCAAGGACGGCAATTTTTTCGATGCGTTGCAAATGCCTGCCGCCATCGAATTCTGTCTTAAGCCACATTTTAACCAGATCATCTACTGGTCGATCGCCAATCAAATCACCCGGCAAGCAGAGGACGTTGACATCGTTATGACGTCGACTCATCTCAACCATCACTTCGTCATAACACGATGCGGCACGAACTCCGTCAAATTTATTCGCTGCAATGGACATCCCGATGCCGGTGCCACAAATGAGGACGCCTCGTTCCGCCTCACCCCGGCTAACTTTTTCCGCGACGACGCGAGCGTAATCAGGGTAATCAACCGGTTGGTCAGAATCCGTTCCCTGATCAAACACCTCATATCCTGCCGCCGTTAGCGATTGGATCAAGCGATTTTTGATTTTGACGCCACGATGGTCACTGGCAATGGCAATTTTTAACATCGGTAACCTCACACCCCAGCTAACTTGCTTGGAAAAAAATCATCATCCAAACCTTCAATCCACGCCTCTAACTCGCTGTCGATCTGCTTGGCACACGCTTCATAAACCTCAACGGGCATCCCAACAGGGTCCGACACATCTCCGCCATCACGACGAAGCGTCTGAACTCGATCAGAGAGTTCTGGCCAGGCGGCCAAGATTGCGGAGCGATGACCTCTCGTCATCGTGAGAATGATATCAGCGACATTGATGAGTTCATCATCCAACGGTTGACTGCTATGACCCGTCAGATCGAGCCCTCGCTGCCCCATCACCTCCACAGCTTGACTGCTGGCGCCGTAACCACTCCCCGCAGCAACGCCTGCGGACAGAACACGCACCAAATCCTCGCGTCCAAACTTTACCCGGAATCGCTCCCGCAACAATGTCTCCGCCATCGGACTGCGACAGGTATTTCCCGTGCAGACCAACACAACCACTGGTTTGATGATTTGATTCATGGCGGCTTCTTCGATCACTCCCTGGTGGCGAACAGCAAAGAACTGATTCTCCACGGACACTCTAGTTGGCCTACCACCATAACGGGTTGGCCCGTCATCGAGCAGCAGGGGCACGGAATCAATTAGCGATTCAGCCGCGTGAGCGGCCGTGGTGATCGCTTTGCCGTGATCGTCATTGAGTCCTACAAAGAGTAGCGGACCCCGTAAATAACGATGAATTCCCTCTATCACCCTGTGAGAAACCACTCGAAACGCGACTTGGCCAGGGGACGAAGCCGCAAGAGACAGAGCCCCTCCATAGAGGCACGCAGTGAGTGATTTTGAATCACTTGAGTTCGCCTCAATCTGCAACGGACCAGGCCAGCATCGCTGAGCCAACCGACGAACCAGAGGCGACCAATCAACAAGGTAGTCACCGGCCGCCTGAACGCTGGGAAGGAGAAGGGAGCATTGATCAGAAAAACTCGCTGTGCCTGAAGGGTTTTCTGTGCCTGAAGGGTTTTCTGTGCCTGTCGAGCTTGCCCCACTCGAGGATGGAACATCCTTGCCTCGATCAATGAGTTGATGATTCAGTCGAATCAATTTCTCGACGGCTTCTCCATTCAAAGCGTGAGCAATCAGTCCGTACCCAGCCTCGGTGGGTACGGCAACCACCTCCCCTTCCACAAGTGTTTGCACTGTTCGATGCAGATAATCTTGTGGATCATCGGTATCACGAAGGTTGAGAATCGTTAGCATCTATTGTGACTTTCTCAACCGAATTCGAGTAATTCTCGGCATCTCAATGAAAACCCAATCATTCCAGCGAAACCGAACGGGAGGGAAGATATCGTGAATGAACAGCCGATGCAAACGCCACGAGATGGCATCTCGAGTTCGAACCTGAACCGGCGATCCTTTGTGGGGAATTGCATCAGCAGCATGCCAGCCATTGTGAACTCGATCACTCGTAGCTTGACGACAACCAAGTCACTCACCTCATCATCGTTGGCGTCCGCTGGCGCATTGACGCTTACCGCAGGGTGCATCTCGCAAAATGCCGCACAACAACCCGAGAAGGTTTGGGGACGACGAGGCTTTAGCCCAGGTCGTTTCCTGAAGCCCCGAGCGATTACGATTGACGATCAAGATCATCTGTACATCGTGGACACGACCGGCCGAATTCAGGCATTTGATACCGAAGGAAATTTCTTAAGAGCTTGGAGAACTCCCGAGACCCAAAATGGTCGACCAACCGGACTTGGATTTTTACCTGGATCGTTGTCCGCCGACTCTGATGATGCGTCTCGAATCTTAGTAGCGGATACCCATTACTATCGGGTTCTTTCTTACTCAGTCGATGGCCAACTCAAAGAAGGCGAAAGCATCGGTGGAGTTGCGGGGACGGGCCCCGGTGAGTTTGCTTTTGTGACCGATATCGCGTGTGACCATCAGGGGAATCGATACATAGGCGAATACAATGCCTCGGATCGAATTCAAAAGTTTGATGCCCAAGGTCGATTCATTTGTCAGTGGGGTGGCACGGGACGAGCACCGGGGAGCTTTGTGCGACCGCAGGGACTGGTAATAAGCGATAACATTTTATGGGTGGTTGATTCATGCAACCATCGGATCCAACGCTTTGACATCTCCGAGACACCTCCCCGGTTCATTGACGTTTGGGGACAGGCCGGCGCCAAGCGTGGCCAATTCTATTACCCCTACGGACTCGCGATCGCGAGCGATGGGACAGTGTTGGTCATCGAATACAAAAACAATCGTCTGCAGCGATTTTCTCCGGATGGGCAATGGATTGCCTCATGGGGCGGCCCAGGGTTCCAGCCAGGGCAACTCAATCAACCGTGGGGCCTGGTCATCGATTCCCTTGATCGCGTCCATCTGCTCGACAGCAATAACCATCGAGTTCAGAGAATCCAGCTACCCGTGTAGCCCGCCCGCGATCCCGAGCACAAACCGAAAATCTTTTTTCTGCATCTGGACCTAACTTGTCATTCGGCACGCCAATGATTCTCCAAGTGCCGAGCAATTGCGGTCATTAACTGCAGCTCGACATGACAACCGAGTATTTTCCGGCGGCTTGCGTCCCCCCAAAAAGATCCTCGCTGAAACAATCCAGTCGCTCAAACCACTGAAAAGAGAATCGCCATGAACCATGCCCTACGTAAAGCGATGCAGCACTCAGATAACTACGTCATCGAAATGGACTACTCCGACGCCAAAGGTAACCAAACCCACCGAGTTGTGAGCCCGATTCGATTCATGGGAAGTCGACGTTTTCTAGGACTCTGCCTCTGCCGAGAACAACCAAGGCAATTTCAGCTCTCTCGATGCAAAAACCTAAGGTTAATTCCAGCCGATCAAGTGCTGATGCCTGTTCCAATGGCATGACCGACCATGCCAACGACGAAAAGCTCGAATCGCTTGTAAGCGAACTTCGAGCCGTTCGTGTACGAGGGCTGAATAATCCCGACGCGTGATGGGGGCAGCCCTCGCAAGCCTCCGCCCTACGGAATTTGGTTGATCAAGAGGTTTTGGTCAGTCCAATCGCATCCTCTTGATTGGGGCTGGGAAGTATTGCTCCCGAACGACTGATCGGCTTTCACTTTCCAGCGGTGTGTCTAGTTTTTCGGAGTGGAGTAGGTTGGGCGAAGAACTTGCGTTACCAGAAATTCCTGATCCGACCACCTGTTCCGCGATCGCAGGCTTGACTCCCCCGCCCTGGTCCACAGTGCCGCTCTGATCCACAGTGCTGTTCTGATCCATGGGCACGTTGCTTGTCATTCCGGTCAAACGCACCATCTGATGGGTGGTGGTTCCAAGGTCGTGCAAATCCTGATCCTGAACCTCCACCGGCTGCCGAAAGCTATCGAGTTCAAGCTGATCAGCAGCTTGACGCAGGATGGTTTGGTCGATTTCAAGTTCTTGGCCGAGTCTTTCCTGTGATTCCACTCCGCCTGATGGCTCGCCGGTCGCGTTCCAATCCAGCACGCCTGCTTGGTCAAGTGGCCCTTGGCGAACGGCGTCGGGCCGCATGGTGCCACCGCGTTTTAGCTTTCCAGAACTTCGCTCGCGTGCTCTCTCAAGTGCATCCCAGTATGCCTTGTCATTCCAGGGCCCCTCAGTGAGAGCGATGCTGTTGTTTGGTAGGAGAGTCCCTTTGAGGTAATCAACATAGTTCAGTGATTTGTTGTACTCACCAAGTGCACGGTAGTAAGAAATCTGAGCATCGGCGCGACGCAACTGACTTTGCAGCACCACATTGACGGGACTACGTCCACCCTTGAATTCTGCGAGACGAGCTTCGACTTCCTGCTCGGCAGCCTGCCATCGCATCGCATGTGTTTGGACAAGCTGGTAATGGGTTGCTGATTTCGCGACTGCGTCACTCAACTGGCTCACCATCAAACGTTCAGCGTCTTGCAGAAAGGCTCGGGACTGGTGGAGCCGTAGCTGTGCACCTCGAACTCGAGCTCGCTCGCGCCGACTTCCGATCGCAGGTGGAGTGATTTCAAGACGAACAGCTCCTTCCTGAAAGCCACCACCGGTTAACTCCGCCAAAGCGCTGGTTCCGGCAAACGACTCGCCGATATCCACACTTCGTCTCCCTGGAGGACCGAAGGTATCACCAACACCAACCCAACGGTAAAGAAGAGACAAATTGACTTCCGGCAAAAGTTGATTCTTGGCTGAAACCTGTTCCAGCTCACGCTGCTTGATAACGGTTCGCCCTTTACGAAGCTCTGGACTCAAGTACAGCATTTGTGCAACTGACTCTTCCCAGTCGTACTCCATCCTAGCGAGCGATGGTTCCTCGATAGGTCGGATCAAGCGACCGTCGGTTGCTGCAATTCCGAGTAATTCTCGGAGAGCACGCTCGCTACCGTAAACACCTCGTCGCTCATCGGTGGGCAGGTTTGATCCCGCGAGAGATGCCGACAACCTAGCGCGGAAGTTGTAGTATTGCTCTTCAGCTTGAGCCAACTCTTGCTTGGTCCCAATACCTTTGTCGAAATTAAACTTAGCAAATTTGGCGGTTGCGATTGCACTATTTCGACCAATCACAGCGGTCGAGACATTCCGATAAGCGACGTAAAGGTTCCAGTAAGCAACCTCAACATCTCTGACAAGGTTACGAACCTGAATCTCAAAATCTGCAATCGAAAGGTCCTCGTTCAAACTCGCTAGAACGACCGGAATTCGGTTGACCAGGGCACCACGGTTACGCATCAGAGGATGCTGAACCTGAGCCTCCAGAATTGCAGTCCAATCACTCGGAACCTGACGGTTGACAGAGGAAAGATCGTTTACCGTCGGTTGGTTGTTGCGAGAGTAAATCAACTGCTGGCGGAGCGTGGCAACACCGCCGGTCGCAATCCTCTTACTGATGGCGGCCTGCTGAGTTGTGTCCAAACCTTGACTGAGTGGGTTACTCAGATTGAAACCTGTCCCAGAGTTTCTTGCACGGTCGGTACTTCGCGTATCCACGAAGGCTGACACCTGAGCGTCAAACTCGGCTAACGCGTCTTCGACGCCACCGATTTGATTTGCCCGGAAGACACCACGCGGCAAAACACGGTTCCCATTGCCATCTACAGTCAGTGCGTTTGACTGCGTGGTTGACTGCTGAATCGCAACATCGTAAATGCTACCAACCTGCTCAACGCTTGCACTGGTGAATTGTGCTGCGACGTTATCTCGAAACTCAGCGTTACCGCCGGTGGTGATAAAAAACTTCGAGTTTTGCAAAGCGATGGAAACACATTCCTCGACCGTCAAATCCCAAAACTGATATTCATGGTTCCCCATGGATAACGGAGCAGACGACTCGGTGGTCTCGGCAAGACTTTCCGTTTCAACATCTGGGTACTCCACCTGAGTCGCGGAGTTGAGATAGTACTGCAGATCGGCAGGTTCGTTCAAAAAGTATGGCTGCATCGGCGCGCATCCGGTCGCCATAAAAATGGCGAGACCGAGCTGAAAAAAAGCTGTGATGCGAAACAGCGAACGAGACATACTGCCGTGGCTTCCGGGGTCGGGTTGACATCGCGCACGCAACGGTTCAGCCGAGTGCGGATGTGTTGGGTCGATTGTGGAAGCCCCCCACGATTCGAATCCGCGACCAGAATGAGATCCTGCGTCACGAATCGATTTCGCCCGGAAGTAGGTATCGGACTCGAAAGTGATAAACTTTGACGGTTCGGTAAAAAAAACGGCTAAAAAAGATCACAGACAGCAGACCCCGAAGAAGGACCTTCAAAAGCCTAGAATCTCGCAATCATCCGCCGCCTGCCCTGCGGCTCTCATTCCGACCGCGGGTTTGATAGCTTTTGCTCCTCCATCCGGATTGCTTTTCGCAAATCGTCGCTCGGAATCGATTGGATCGTATTTTCAGTGGTGACGGTCTCGGGACGAGGCCCCATCTGCATCTCTTCCCACGGCTTTTGATAGAAGTAGTGCTTCTCCAATCGACCGCGGTCGAGCTTATACGCCTGCTGATGACTCGCTTCGTGCCACGCCATTGCTTCGCGGCTAGTGGGAGCTAGTTGATATGCAAGCCAACCGGTTCGCCTTGCGGGTCGGTTGTAGAGCCTCGCGTAACCCGCGTCCATCCGCACGCCTAGCGGTGGGATCAGATCGATTCTTGGCCAAACCCTTCGATTTTCGTGATCTGGCTGATGTGCCGAAAGATCGAGAGAGAAACCGATGAGCAGTGCGAAACATGTAAGCCAACGCATGGAAAACACCCAAAATTGCGTGGGAATGAACAAAACACCTCAGACATTGAGTTTTGCATCAATGGCACGCTTTGTTCTTCGTCTACGAGTCCTAATCACCGTGACAACATCTCGCTCTGTTCCAAATGCCCCGTATCGGTTGACCCTACCGTTTACGGTCAACTCTGACGACTAAAACGATTTTTGCGATGAAGTTTTCAACGAAGATCAGTGAAGTCGTTACAACGGTGGTCTCGCAGCAAGATTCACATGAGTGACAAAAGACTCTACAACGCGATTCTGAAGTGCTGTCTAATGTCTTCAAGGATCATTGATCATCAGGCACCCGAGATCATCAAGCACCCGAAATACTCGATTAACTACTGAGTCTGTACCGTCATGGAAGGCACTACCGAACCAATCTTGGTTGTCATCGGCGACCCAATAGCGGGAAACCCCGCCCAGTTTGCTCTCGAGCGTTCACTCAGAGCCCTCGAACTTGACTGGAGAGTGCTTTCGTTTGATGTCACCCCCGAGAATGTTTCTGCTGCCATCGAGGGCTTTGCTGTTACCGGAATCGTGGGAGTCATGATCGCTCGTGAACTGGCAGCAAGTGCTGGGTCTTGGAATGCTAGCACAAACAAGACGGAAACCCAGTCCGTGGACTGTCTCTGGCGCAACGACGAAGGGCTCTTTTCTGCGGCAGACCAACTGATCGATTGGCTTGAAACTCAGATTCAAAAATTCCATGAAGGCAAACTTCTTTGGGTCGGCAACCAGGAGCCGACTGTGCCTCTAGACCCGACTCCATTTGAACGAGTCTCCCTTGATCATTCGGGGCTCGCAGACGACATCACTAAAGCCTCGGTGATCATCCTTTCAGGAGACGATTCAAAAGAACCTGATTTTGACAGGGAAGATTGGCCGGAGAATTCCGGACAGACTTTGGTAATCGACCTTGGAGGCGCATACAACCTGGTCACGCATCTTCGCCAACGCGGCTACCTCGTGATCGGCGAAGATGAGTTTCGGGTTGGAGCACTGCAGCACTGCATCCTCAAGTGGACGGGAAAAACCCCCTCGGATGATGTTGTCATTGATGCGATCGAGGAATACCTGAGCGTCTGACCGAGACAATCAATCGACGATCCTCTTTGAGGTAAATCGGTATCAGTGAACCCACATAAGGATCCCATGGCGAAACGCACCAAGAATGTTCACCGCGAATTGATCGCTGCTGCTCAAAACTTGCGTGATCAAACCTCTGACTTGACTTTTACTGAGCCGGTGACCCATGTCTACAATCCGCTTCAGTACGCGTGGGATGCACATGCCGCCTACATTGAGCGAGCGAATCCAGATGGCATCAGAACCCTTTTCATGGGGATGAACCCGGGCCCTTGGGGGATGGCACAGACGGGCGTTCCCTTCGGCGAGATTAATGCCGTGAAAAGTTGGATCGGGATCGACAAGGCGGTCGGCAAGCCTCAGATCGAACATCCCAAGCGAGTGATTGAAGGCTTCCATTGTAGCCGGAGTGAAGTGAGCGGCAGGAGACTGTGGGGTCTTTTCCGTGACCGGTTTGGTCAACCAGCTAACTTTTTCCAATCACATTTTGTTACCAATTTTTGTCCACTGGTGTTCATGGAAGCGTCTGCTCGCAATCGGACACCGGACAAGCTACCCAAAGAAGAACGTGGATTGCTGGATCGCATTTGCCTTGAACACCTAACCAGGGTGATCGAGATTCTCAAACCTGAGTACCTAGTTGGCGTCGGCGCTTATGCTGAGAAGCAGCTTCAAATGGCCACCGCCGTAATGCAAACAACAATCAACACAACGAGAATCCTCCACCCGAGCCCCGCATCACCTGCAGCCAATCGAGATTGGCAAGGCACTGCCACCAAGCAGTTAATCGAAGCTGGCATTTGGTCGTAGACTCAATCAAACTGATACAAAAGTAGAATTAACTCTCTCATCCGAAGTTAGCTGTTCAAAGAGGCAAGACCGCTCAGCCGAGGTGAGCCACCGAGACAAACGATGACACCTGAATCCTTCCAACAACTCTACAAGTTGATCCGAGGCAGTAAGTGTGCCGCAAAGGTAATCGAGGCACAAAACCTAGCTACAGAAAATGACTTTCAAGGCTCGTTGGCAAATCTACGCGAGGCAAGGCAGGCTTATTCGGATCATTACTCGCGGACACTAAAACAAGCTGATCTCGCGGTTCCCAACCAGCCAGCCCACCCAAAGGATGGCAAGAAGCAGCAGAAGCTTGAAAAGATCCAACAGGCAATGACTCACTTTGATCAACTCATTGAAAAGATTGAACGTCGAGCCCAGCGATCACCATCTCCACTGCGATCAGAATCGCCGCATCATCCACCATCTAGAACTCCAAACTCAGCGGCGAGCGATCAAACCAGCAATAACGATTCAGCAATAAGAACCTTTAACACGAATACATCAGGCAGCCTCATCAAGCGTCTGCGCGAACTTTGCGTCGCACCGACCAACCTCAATCTTGAACCCAAGCAACTCGCCACCCATTTTCGACTCGAAAAAGTTGAAAACATCGACGACATCCAAATCGAGGGTGTTTACTTAATCCAAACACAACAAGCGAACGTTCTGACACAAATCCAAAGCATCAAGCCGCTACCAGTCACTGGCGAGTCCACGACGCACCTGACCAGCCTCCTCGATGAACGCCCCATCAAACCTGTAACGGTTAAGGGACTCCTTCAACTCGCCTCAAAGCAATCATGTTTTCTAGTCATTGCCCCCGAGACTGGTAAATCAGAAACCGATGACACCAACACCCAGCAATCATCAAAGTCCACGCCGGCTCCTATTCAGAGCGAAGAGGCAGGTCGTGACGAAGAGGCAGGTCGTGACGAAGAGCCAGGGAGTGCGGAGCCAAGTGGCGAGGTGCAGCCATCCAAGACCTCCACAGTCGATCATCAGAACATTCTCGACTTGGGCTCATTCAGCCAATTACTGACCTCGGCTCAGCGGAGCGGTCTTGTTCCAAACGCTGACCAGATTGGATACGTTCGAGATAAAGAATTTCGGCAGGGAAAATACGACAAAGCGTTCCAGTCGATCGACATGATGCACAATCGTTTTCTCGCCAATGCCGGACAACGCTTGGCACGTCTCAGCCGCGAGGACGTTGATATCGCTGCTGGCCGAATTAAAATCTCGCCTCGCGAACTTCAAGCCAAGCGATCGAGAGATCGTGTGCAGACCCAAGAGGTTGATCGAGCCAAAAGAAGGTTCCAGGTTGTCTTGGAAGGATTGCGGATCCTGATGAACCACGATTCAGAGTCTCAGCGGGGAGGAGAGACCGAGGACTAGGAGAGCTCTGGGACTCAGGAAAGCCCTGGATTTGGAACGCTCTGGATTTGCAGAGTCGTAAGTTCAATGTGAGCCAGCGAGCAGAGCTAACCGGGCCACTCGACGATCCAGAGCTGGGATAAAACTCGCGAAAAACTTAAGACAGGGCGAATCCGCCCTTTATTGACGTCCGATAACGCTCCAATTGAGTGCCGCGTGAGGCATCAAGGCAGCTATTTTGCGAAAAAGTAGGTAAGTCAAGAGCGATTGGCGTTGACGATCTGCAGTTCGTTCGCCAAATTCTGCCTCTTCACGGAATTGCCGTGCAAGTGGGAGAAATTGCCGCTGGGTTAGATGAGGACGAGCTCATTGACGCAGGACAGGTGTTTTCGCCAAACCACCCGACCAACGAAAGTCGTGACCCCATGGGTAAAAAATCAAAAAGATATCGTGCTGCGCTTTCTAAGCAGCCACAAGATTTGCTTCCGCTCTCAGAGGCGGTTGAAGTCCTGAAACAATACGATTCGACCAAATTCGATCAAACGGTCGAAGTTCATATGCGTTTGGGCGTTGACCCGAACCAAGCCGACCAGATCATCCGCGGCAGTCTAGTTCTCCCCAATGGGATCGGAAAGACTCAGCGTGTGGTCGTCTTCGCCAAGGGCGACGCAGCAAAAGCAGCCGAAGCAGCTGGGGCTGATGAAGTCGGACAAGAGGATCTTGCGAAAAAGATCAAAGACGGCTGGACCGAGTTTGACGTGTGCATCGCTGCACCAGACATGATGGGACTGGTTGGTCCTTTGGGTCGAGTGCTCGGTCCGCGAGGATTGATGCCTAGCCCGCGAGCAGGGACAGTTACCGCAGATGTCGCAAAGGTCGTCGGAGAGTACAAAGCGGGAAAAGTTGAATTCCGTAACGACAAAGGTGGAAATGTCCACTCCGTGGTCGGAAAGATGAGCTTCGATTCGCCAAAGCTAATCGAGAACATCAAAGCGTTCATTGATTTTATTGAGTCAATGAAGCCATCAACCATCAAGGGCACCTACGTTCGCGGCATCGCTATCTGCTCAACCATGAGCCCAAGCGTCCGCATTGCCTCCTAAGTTAATGGGAATGCAGGCGGAAACGTTTGCCAAAGTTAGGTCAAATCAGTCGTCTAAGTGAATCGATCCGATGAGTAAATACGTCAAAGAGCTCGTTACGCGAGACATTCGCCGCCGTCTTGACGGTGTGGAGGATGCGGTGTTGGTCAATTGCGTCGGAATGGACGCGAATACCACCAGCGAACTCCGCGGGGAGCTGGATAAGAAAGACATTAAGTTGTTGGTTGTAAAGAACTCGCTTGCTCGACGAGCAACTGAGGGAACGCAACTCTCCGCAGCATTCGAGGGAGCAAGCGGTCAGGTAGGAGTCTGTTGGGGCTCCTCCGATTTCGTGTCTCTCGTCAAAGAGATTGTCGAACTCGACAAGGACAAAACCAAGTTTGACGCTTTCCACGCCAGCGGTGGTGTGATGGACGGCGAAAAACTGGATGCCGACGGCTTGAAAGCAGTCAGCAAATGGCCAAGCCGAGCCGAGCAAATCTCATTGCTTGTAGGGCAGATCTTGGGGCCGGGAGCCGAACTATCGGCTGCGATGCTCGGACCAGGAAAGAAGCTCAACAGCCAAATCAAGAAAATCAGCGAAGGCGACGAGTAGTCACGCCTCGCTTTACCGTAAACCTTTCGTACCAAGTCACCAAACTGTTTTGAGGTATTAGATATGTCTGAAGATACTGCAGTCGCTGAATTCAGCGCAGAGACCAAGGAAATGGGCGACAAGATCGCTGAACTAACCCTGAAGCAAGCTAAAGAACTTAGCGATTACCTGAAGGAAGCTCATGGCATTGAGCCTGCCGCAGGTGGTGGTGCTGTCATGGTTGCTGCTGGCCCTGCAGATGCCGGTGCAGCAGAAGAAGAGAAGACCGAATTCGACGTCGTTCTCACCGGCTTTGGCGACAAGAAGCTGAACGTCGTGAAGGTTGTCAAGAACCTCACCGGCGCTTCGCTCATGGAAGCAAAGAAAATGGTCGAAGGCGTTCCTGCTACCCTCAAAGAAGGTGTGGCCAAGGAAGAAGCCGACAAGATCAAAGCGGAAATCGAAGAAGCTGGTGGTTCGGTCGAACTCAAGTAGTTCGATCCGGCCAGTAAGCTGTTTGCTGATTGAATGTGAATTGCCTCCTCGAGACGCTGTTAGGTTCGTCTCGGGGCTTGGAACAAACAATCGACAGGATTGCTCTTTGGCTGTGTCGCAGTCCTGCATTTAATAACGGTTTTCGGTGACACATCGTGCGCTAATTGCTGTGAATCATCCCAGCAATTAGTAAGCACGTGTTTCCTGAAAGCAATCTTCATTCTGGATGCTCTCCGACCATTGAAGGTAGTAACGCTGCGCCAGTCAGTGCCTTCAAAACAATTGCGGTTGACTGCGCCCTGATCAATCTTCCGGTGAGCGTCGCTGTATCTTTTTATCTCCGCGTTGCCTCAACAGGCTCTCTACGACGGATGCGATAGCCGTGTTAGAGTCGAGCAGATAAGATCATTCGGCGACTCGGAATAAGAACTATCCGGACAGGGACCATCGACAGGGATCATCGATCATGCTTACCGAAGAAGTCTTGGAACTACTGCAGTGCCCGTTAACAGGCAAGAAGCTATCGCTTGCATCGGATCAGATGATCCTCAGCGTCAATGAAGCAATTGCCAATGGAAATGCCAGGGATCGCATTGAGCAAAAAGTTAGTCAGAAGATTGACGGTGGATTGGTAACCGATGAAGGTGTCTGGCTTTATCCAATTCGAGAAGAGATCCCCACTCTTGTGGTTGAAGAGGCAATTGACATCCGTTCTACCTGAACCGCACCGAGCCCAAACAGCGCCGACACTGCATACGAAGTAAGTACCTTTGCCAGTGCCCCAACTCTAGGTCCCCTTCCTGCTCGCCTAGGTCCACTCCGGCCCGTCGTCTTCAGCGCCGCCTCCGTACCAAACTTCCAAACACTCAACCACGTGATCTCTTTCGACTCGGTTCGCCCAAACCGAATCATCCACGTCTAGCCTAACCTCATAGTCCCCTTCGTGGAGACAGTCGTCTTCACCACAAAAATGTGGCACGTCGCTAACCCAAACAATGCGACTGAGAGGTAAATGCTTGTCATCGATTTTGATCAGCGGAGATTTCATTTTAGCTGACTCAATCTTTTATCGGTAATGTTGATAGGCACGAAAGAGCTCTCGGTCTCACATGCGATAAAGCTCGAGGAACTCAACACTTTGGCCTAGCCCCCCAGTTTCCGACTTCGCTCAGCCGATGCATTGACAGCTTGCATCAGAGCATTACGAAGACCGTACCTCTCAAGCTCTGCAATTGCAGCAATGGTGGTCCCACCGGGACTTGCGACTGCGTCCTTCAGTTCACCAGGATGACGCCCCGTCTCATCGATCATTTTGGCTGTACCTAAGACGGTCTGAGTGGCGAGTTTCATGGCGAGCGGCCTCGGAAGACCAGCCTGAACCCCGCCGTCGGCTAAAGCCTCAATGACAAGGCAGACATAAGCGGGCCCAGAACCACTCAGGCCAGTTACAGCGTCCATCTGTGATTCAAGGACTTCTACAGCCAATCCAACACACCCAAGCAGATTCTGAATCCACTGGCGATCAACTGCGGTGACGTCTGAACCACAGCAAAACCCACTTGCCCCCTCTCTCACCAAACTCGGTGTATTGGGCATGACCCTGACAATTTGATCATGACCCACGCACTGCTGGAGGCTTGAAAGCGAAATACCAGCAGCGATGGAAATCACCAGTTTACCTTGCAAATCCACGCCTTCTGCACTGGTGACACTGGCGATCAGATTGGGCTTAACGGCGAGCAGCACGACGTCACAGGACGCCACAGCCTCGGCCAACTCCATGCATGCCACCTCTGGCTGGTTCTCTTTCCACCAAAGACGAGTTTCCTCGCAAGGGTCAACAAAGCAGACTTCGCTTGACGGGAGCAGTGAAGAGGCTAATACGCCCCCCAGTAAAGCCCTTCCCATTTGCCCGCCACCGACCAGTGCTAATCGCTTTGATTTCATACTCTTCTCACGAGTTTGCTGCCACTTCCCATTTCCCCTAATTTAGCTGACTGGTCAAAGGGGTGCGAAAACGCACACTCGGGGGGAACGTCACAATTGACCCTCTGACTCAGCAGCCTTAAATTGATCGGTTTTTCCCTTCGCAAACAACCCAGAATTCGCGGCGGCCTCCCGAAACCATATTTTGGCTTCGCAAGTGTCGTCTAGTCATCAAGAGAGACCCACGTGGAAGAAGCAATCAGTAAAGCAGATACCCTGATCGAAGCGATGGGCTGGATCCGCAGATTCCGCGGTAAAACAACCGTCATCAAATTAGGCGGCAGCTTGCTTGATGACCAGGAAGCGATGATGCATCTACTTCTAGACGTCATCTTCATGGAATCGGTTGGAATGAAACCCGTCATCGTTCACGGGGGAGGCAAAGCAATCAACCGCGCACTGGCAGAAGCAGGGATTGAACCAAATTTTGTGCGAGGACGACGTGTGACCGATCAGGCGACGCTGGAAGTGGTCGAGTCGGTACTCGCAGGGGATCTGAATATTCAATTGACCGAAGAAATGGAACGACTGGGTGGTCGTGCAATGAACCTATCATTTCGCACCACCAATGTCCTCTTTGGGGAACGACACCAAACAGAAGACGGCGATGACATTGGTTTTGTTGGAGAAGTAACGCGTGTTGACCGTAGCGTCATCGAAGGTCTCGCCTACACCGACCAAGTGCCAATCATCCCATCAATGTGTGAGGGTGAAGATGGACAGAAATACAACGTCAATGCGGATACTGCTGCGATGGCAGTTGCTCAATCACTCGGTGCTGAAAAACTCGTATTCCTATCCGATGTCAACGGCGTACGCCGAGACAAGAATGACCCTTCCACCATCATCCACACGCTGACCAGTCAAGAAGCAAAGCAGCTGATTGCCGAAGGAGTCATTGATTCCGGAATGATCCCCAAGGTGGAAGCCTGCCTCGAGACTCTGGGGAGAGGAGTGAGGAAGGTTCACATCATTGACGGACGAGTACGCCACTCGCTCCTGTTAGAAATCTTCACCACTAGCGGCGTTGGCACAGAAATCAGCCAATAACGACGCGGCTAATGACATCTCGTTCCCCGATTATCGAACTGCTCGCAAGAGCAGAGAATTAGGTCGACAACCACGGCACATCGAGTCGAGTCGAATCGCATGAACCAAAATCAGGACTCATCGCACGAAGACCCCACTGATGAGGTTGCGTTACCAGAAGGTGATGCGCCCCAAGAAGAAATACGTAACGACGATCCTGCGTCGGAAACGATCGATGACATCTCGCATAGCGACTCCCACGAAGGAGAAGACGGCGACTACCGGTACGTCCCCGACCCTGCTGCATCAGAACCATCTCAAGAAACCATTGCAGATGACGGAGATCCTGTAGTGGCGACCGAAGACGAAGAGTACCAAGATGAAGACGAAGATACTCAGGATGAAGAAGATGCCGAGGAATACATCGAAGATGAAGATCTAGAGCAGGACGAGTCTGACGAAGAACAACAGGAAGATGAGGACGATCTAGTCGACGATGAGGACGAAGAGTACCAAGACGAAGACGAAGATACTCTGGACGAAGAAGATGCCGAGGAATACATCGAAGATGAAGATCTAGAGCAGGACGAGTCTGACGAAGAACAACAGGAAGATGAGGACGAACTCGTCGACGATCAGGACGAAGAGTGCCAAGAAGAAGACGAAGATGAAGATGCTCTGGATGAAGAAGATGATGAGGATGACAGCGAGGAGGAAGACCTAGTGCAGGAAGAGCCTGACGAGGAACAACAGGACGAAGAGGACGAACTCGTCGACGATGAGGACGATGAGTACCAAGAAGAAGACGAAGATGAAGATGTTCTGGATGAAGAAGATGAAGAGGATGACATCGAAGATGAAGATCTAGAGCAGGATGAGTCTGACGAGGAACAACAAGACGAAGAAGACGAACTCGTCGACGATGAGAACGAAGAGTACCAAGAAGAATACGAAGATGAAGATGCTCAGGACGAAGACGATGAAGAGGATGACATCGAAGATGAAGATCTAGAGCAGGATGAGTTTGACGAGGAACAACAAGACGAAGAAGACGAACTCATCGACGATCAGGATGAAGAGTACAAAGAAGAATACGAAGATGAAGATGCTCAGGACGAAGACGATGATGAGGATGACATCGAAGATGGAGATCTAGAGCAGGATGAGTCTGACGAGGAACAACAAGACGAAGAAGACGAACTCGTCGACGATCAGGACGAAGAGTACCAAGAAGAAGACGAAGATGAAGATGCACAGGACGAAGACGATGAAGAGGATAACAGCGAAGATGAAGACCTAGAGCAGGAAGAGTCTGACGAGGAACAGCAAGACGAAGAAGACGAACTCGTCGACGATCAGGACGAAGAGTACCAAGAAGAATACGAAGATGAAGATGCTCAGGACGAAGACGATGAAGAGGATGACATCGAAGATGAAGATCTAGAGCAGGATGAGTTT
>JBMHCO010000049.1:0-4018 GCA_049889895.1 Rubripirellula sp. | reverse complement strand
TTGGGCGGCAATCCGAAGAGTTGTTCCAGCCTTGCAGTGATCGGTTTAACGCTTGATTGTTTACGGTGCTGGCTGTAGAAGGCTCTTAGCTCCGGAGCCACAACGACCCAAACGTTGAATCGTTCTGTAAACGGGATTCCGATAGGTTGCTTCTCTGACGCGAAGTACGAGTCATGCGTGGTCCATGTGCAAACGAGAACATGCGGAGTCTCGAGTGAATGATTCCAAATCAGATCCTGATTGCTCGTACGGATCGGTGTCAGTTGTTTTGAAATTTGTTCGTCGGTAAAGCGAGTTACTTGCTGCACTGCAATTTGGTAGTCCCTAGGTAGATTGCTTAGCGGGGTATTCGATGTGGTGTGCGTCCCTGTCGAAAAATCTTTGCCATGTGGTTTTGCAGGCTCTGAATCCTCCGCAGCACAGGCGAATTTGGCGATTATTAATGCCGTCGCGACAAGGTACCGGACTGAACTCTTCATTGATTGCTGATCACAAGTGTGTGCTTGTTGGAAATGGGCGAAAGATCAAAAGGAAAGACGTGTCGAAATCAGCGTACTTTCAATAGTGCTCCTCGCAAGATTGTCTATCCGTCGCTTGTTTACTTGGCTTGGCTCGCTTCAAAGCTCTCGTCATAGATGTATGGCTCGGTATAGATGTGCGGCTCAATTAAATCTTGACAGTCGATGCTTTGAATCAGTTTCTTTGCGTCTGATGGAGCGATTTGGGCTGGTCCGTCACTTACTAGCCTTGCAACGACGTAGGTCGCCTCCTGCTTACCGTTCGTTACCTGGGGGCTGATGAAGCGCTTCGCATAGAGAGGCACACCTGAAGGTGTCTCCAATAACTTCCTCAACTCCGCTAACTTTTCCTCCGTAGATCTCCCATCGTTGAGACGGAGATACTTAGCTACCGGGATTTCGTTGGGGATGATCACTGGTTGGACATCTAAACAGCAATTAGCGAATGGAAAGGGGGCTAGTTTGTTCGACTCGCGATTTTGGATAAGCTCGCTGCGGGACGTGGAATTTTGCGAATTGCTGGATAAGTTCCATTTTAGTTGCCTTTGGTCGGAATGAAGAATCACTTTGAAATGGTAACCAGCATCACCAACCAGAGGCACCGTCCAAACGTTGAGTGTTTCCGCTGAAGGTGGAGGTAGCTGTCCCAGTTTGGTGATTGGTCCAGTCTCAGGATTGGGGTCTGTAGGTGCTCTTAAAACTTTTGAGATCGCGATCTCAAGGCGGTGGTGGCCGGCGGGTGTATACCAGAGCGTTTCATCTGCGCGGCAGTCTCTAATGATCCGGCTCGAGTTAAAGTCAGGTATGTCATCGGCATCACGCCACCACTCTAAAAAATCTCGAATCGCATCTTGATTTTGCTCCTCTCTTGGCTGACGCAATTCCTGTGTTTCTGAAGATAAACGGACCGATTCAGCTTCTGTTGCCTTAAGTGTCGCTCGGGCGCGGCTTAATTCATCAGTGGTTTGCTTGATCTCTACGCTATGAAGTAGAAACACTACTGTCGTTATGCCAACCAGTGCGATGACAATGGAGGCGTTGATAACCCTCTTTATGGATTCCAGAAGTAACATGGGATCATCTCGCGCCGGGTCATTCATGGGAGCTCCGGGAATTGATCATAGCCGCTTGGTTTGTGGCTTAAGCGGAGGTCAAAGCTAGTGCGCTCGGTGGCGGTCTGCATGTCGGTCTCACGAGTCCAGTCACAAGAAAAAATTTGCCGAACTGACTCGTCCTTCTCTGGGTAATGCATTTCGTCGCTAGAGCCTGAGGTTCCACGACTGATCACTGAAGTGATTAAGAACTCTGATGAATACAGTAATTTCGAGTCGAGTATCAGATTCACCGCACCCATATCAATCAAAGCATTATCGAAACTAGGAATGACCCATTCTAGGACATGATACCCAGGTGTTAGCTTGGCTTCATGCTTGACGATGTTTTTTGGGCGCGGTTCCCGAGGTGATGGAGTCTGCTGATTTTGTGAGACGCTTGGAGTGTCGTCGAGTATCTCGAGATCGTGCACGAGTTGAAGCCACACCTCACTATCTTTAGGAACGTGGATGCTGAAGGCCACGGGACGTCTGCCAAAGACTACTCGCATCCTAGGCAAAGATTTTATCGATACATACTCAGGGCCGATTCGCTGACGGCTAATTAGCTTTTCTTGTAATGCGATGATTTCAGTTCCGCAGAAATCTCGTATCGCTTGTAGACCAATTCGTTTGTCGCTGTTTTCTCGGTAGATTTTTAGAGCGTCGTTGTAGCTGTTTTTCTGGTAAACAAGTTCACGTTCCGCGCTCTCGATATCGTTTTCCAGTGTCTTGATCTGTGCCTTAGCCTCATTGCCGCGTTGGTCGTTGGAGGCCATTGCGATACCAATCGCCGTCAAGAAAACAAGAAGCAAGAGTTGTTTTATCGAAAATCTCATGTGCGAATGGTAACAGATCTTGCGGCAATAAACGTGGATGTTGCGATGGTCTGAGAAGCATTTGCATCGTTGAACCTAATGCTTTAGTTTGGTAGAACTGCGAGGCGGAAGCAGTTTACTAATTCACCGATTTCACAACATCTCACGGAATGCTTCCCATGAATTCTCTGATTACGCGGTTGTCTTGTGTCGTTATTTCCGCTGCTTTATTTGTCCCAATGGCAAACGCTGAGAAGTATCAATCCGCTAGTGAGGCGGAGGTTGCAAAGTTTGTCAAACAATACGTTGTTGCTTTTAATGCTGAAGATGTCGCTAAGGTTGTCGACTGTCATCATTTTCCGCACTCTTCGCTGAACCAAGATACGCCATTAACAATTGTTAATGATCGCGATGAGATGCAGATGGAGCAGTTTTACCAACTGATTAAAAACAACTTTGGTTGGAAGGAAAATCAAATCACCAAGTTGTCGGTACTGCATAGTAGTGATGACAAAGCAAGTGTTTACTTAGGGATGAATGGTGTTGATACCGATGGTGCCCCCTTTACCAAGGTCGTCGGGATTCTTGGGCTCTCCAAAGTGTCTGGCAAATGGGGGTTCTCTCAAGTCTCTTGGCATTTCCCTCCGGCCGAGTAGAAGGACGCACTCCGGCGAAAATTCGCGGCGAGTGTCAGGAGCGTTCCCAACTTGCAATTCCATTTGTGATGAGGCTGTTTGGCTGCACACGAGCTTTAGCTCGTGGATTGAAAGACCATAACGAAAAGTAGAACAAATAAGATCCCGACGCCCATCAAGTAGCAAGTTTTAATAAACGTGTTTTTTTGTTTATTATCCATCTTGTTGTACCTTTCACTAATTTGTTGGCCGTTTTTCGTCAGGAAACCGTTGTAAGTTGCTGAGAGGCTCAGCGAGCCACACGGAGCCGAGTATATTGATCGGTTGAGCTTTGGTTGCTCCATGCTATTTGACTCATTGATGAGGGTAAAGCATTTCACGATGCGTCCGTGCACCCTGCTGTTAATCGTTGTCACATTCTGGGGTGGTTTTTTCGGCTCGTTCGGTATCGCGAATGAACCGAATGTCTCAGTGGATTCTTCCACGGCGTTTTTGTCGCGTTATTGTTTTGATTGCCATGGTTCCGATGTCCAAGAGGGTGGGGTCCGTTTCGATACGTTGGTCGATCAGTTGGTGCATGAAGAGACCGAGGCGGGACTCTGGGATGAGGCGTTGACCCATGTGCAAATCATGGAGATGCCACCGCGTGATGCGCTGCAGCCTGAACGGGAAGAGCGGATTGCGTTTGTGAGTGAAGTTGAAAACTTACTTATCACATCCGGATTTGACTCGGAGCTGCAGAAGCGGCGTTCATTTCCGCAGTACGCCAACTATGTCGACCATGAGGCACTGTTTGACGGAAGTGTGTCCGAAGGGCCGTTTACGCCCGCGAGGCTTTGGCGGCAGCGGCCGGTGATCTACGACGAGATTTGGGGAAATGCTTACGGTCGCGCCCCTTGGTTTAGCGTCAAAATAGGTGGGACTGGCAATCACCTCATCGAGCGTGGCCCGCATCG
>JBMHCO010000048.1:0-25360 GCA_049889895.1 Rubripirellula sp. | reverse complement strand
CCGAGACAGAATTTAAACGTTTTAGTGGTTAATAAAGTGCAAAGCTCAAAGCGAAACAGGGAATCAGGCGTCCGCGGTTGCTCGCGGCGTGCGTTTGGCGTGACCAGCGGTTTTGCCATGAGTGGCTTGAGTGTTGCTGCGTTTGAACCTGACCGACGTTTGTTTGGAATGGATGTTCCGTCTAAGTTGCAGGAGTCTAAGGCGTCGGAGTCGGGGGGCAGTCCCGCAATCCGTCAGTTGCACGTTCCAGCGCGAGCTAAGCGTGTAATTTTCCTGTTCATGCATGGCGGCCCAAGTCACGTCGATACTTTTGATTACAAGCCTAGATTGGCCAAGGACGACGGGAAGCCTTTTCCAGGGAAGTTGCCTCCGAATATTGATGCAGTTCCCACGCTTCTCAATGGGCCGTGGAAGTTTAAGCAGAGAGGCGATTCGGGGCTTTGGGTTAGTGACTTGCTTCCTCACATGGCGGAGCACGCCGATTCACTGTGTGTGATTCGGAGTATGCATACCAAGGGGCAATCTCATGGTCAGGCCGTTGGGATGGTTAACACCGGTAGCGATAATCTGGTTCGGCCAAGTGTAGGCGCATGGATTAGTTATGCCTTGGGTAGCGGGCATCCTGATCTTCCTGCGCACATTGCCATTGGGCCTGCCACAGCTCATGGTGGCCCGCGTAATTATGGGGCTGCATTCCTTCCCGCCATGCATCAAGCGACGGCAATTGGTAGTAATGGAAAACCCGGGAGTGGTGAGATTTCACACCTTGATGGACCGGGGGATGACCATCAGGTTCGCGAGCGTTTTGATTTAGTCAGACGTATGAATGCCGAGCACTTACAAGCGGTCGGTGCCGATCGTGAACTGAGGGGTGCGGTGGAAGCGGTCGAGTTAGCATCCCGAATGAGAACTGCTGCGCCGGATGTCTTTAATTTGGAGCTTGAAACAGAAGCTACTCACCAAGCCTACGGCCTCGACGCGAAGGAAACTGAGGCATTTGGGAAAAGCTGCCTATTGGCTCGACGCCTTGCCGAATCAGGTGTGCGTTTCATTACCGTAAGCAGTGGCCAAGTGTGGGACCAGCATGGAAACCTGGAATCTGGTCACAATAAGAACGCACTGGCGACGGATAAGCCGATCGCAGCATTAATTGCGGATCTCAAGAAGCGCGGTCTATGGGATGATACGTTGATTGTTTGGGGTGGCGAATTTGGTCGGACGCCTGTTGTTCAGGGGAAGAATGGCCGAGATCATAACCCTCAGGGCTTCTCCATGGTTCTCTCTGGAGGTGGTGTTCAATCCGGTTTCGCGTATGGTGAAACTGACGAGTTTGGGTATTATGCCGCGAAGGATCGTGTTCACATGCATGACCTGCACGCGACGATGTTGCACTTACTTGGTATTGATCACGAGAGGCTGACCTATCGATATGCAGGTCGAGATTTTCGATTGACCGATGTACACGGTAGGATCATTGATTCAGTGATTGATGGCTGATGTGATTCGCCGGTAGTGAACCGTCCATTCGTCTTATCGATCCTGAGGCTTGAGAAAATTTGGAAGTTGTTGCTCAGTTCGATTTCTGTGTCTTTCTGGTGACTGCATGTCAAACAGACGCCGAACTGTTAGTGAGATGCCTTTGGGGGGATCGATGAATCTAACTGTCGTCATCGGAAACGTGCTTTTCGTCATTCTGTTTTTTTTATCTTCAACTGCCAATTCGGTTTGCGCACAGCAGACTGATGAGGGTGATCGTTCCCCGAGCCAAGTAGCTGAGTCTTATGCCGAGCAGGATTTGGTTTCTTTGGCGGATGCGGCAAGCTTTGATGACGCGCTCGAAATCCTTGGTCTCGACACCGGGCTGATTTTTAATCATTCGCTGCAAGGGACGGAGTTGATAGAGTCAATCGCCGAACCTCTTCCCTTCTGGGCGGCGTTAGATCGTTTGCTAGATCAGAAGCAACTCGATGTGAATTTTTATGGTGGCGGGCCGGGTACGCTGAACCTTGTGCGTCGTCAACCGGGGCGTCTTTCCCGGAGCGGAGCAGCTGCTTACTGTTCCGTCTTTCGAATTGAACCTATCTCGGTTACTGCAAAAAGAACTATTCGGCAAGCTGGTCTCAGTGGTGTTAGTTTGGCTATTGAGATTTCGTGGGAGCCGCAAGTCCGGCCGATTGGTCTTGCTTTTCCTCTGCAGAAAATTCGAGCCATGCTTGACGACGGTTCCGTTCTCTTGCCTCAGCAGTCAGGCGGAACGATCGAGGTTAGCACAAATAGCGAGATCGCTTTTGCCGAGTGTCGGCTTCCCCTGCAGCTGCCAGAGGGACGACCGCGTCGTATCGAATCGTTGACAGGAGTTATTCAGACGATGATACCCGGGACACGGCAGCGGTTTAAAATTCCACTCAATGGCGAGGTAAACTCGGTAACCATCGATGCTATGACGGTGCGAGTCGGAGATGTACGACAGCAGGACCAGCTACAGCAAGTATCGCTTGAAGTGGAGTTGGAGGATGCGGGACGCGCTCTGGAAAGTCATCGGCAATGGGTGCTTGAAAATCGCGTCTTCTTACAGAAGGAAGATGGCACTCAGCTTTCGCATCTGGGGTTCGAAATTTTGAGTCAATCTGATTCAGGTTTTAGGGTCAACTATCTGTTTAATCTTAATGATGGGGCACACCGGGCCACCTTGATTTATGAGTCGCCCACCTCGGTTGCAACTCGCGAAATTGAGTTTGAAATCAAGGAGATAGAATTGCCGTGAAAGTGTTTCAGAGAATGATTATGCACCATCACTGTCTGCTGGTTTTGTCCTTGTTCTTGGCATTCAGCCATCTAGGGATCGTTCACGGAATTGCAAAGGACTTGGAGCCGGAGGACATCATCGCATCGGTGGATGGTAATCCTGTATACGTTGGGGAGTTGAACCTGATACTTGCCGAGCGATTTCGAAATCAGCCATTGGATTCCATCGATGTTGATTTGAAGCGTGCAACCTGCCATTTGTTGGCGCAGCGTCGTCTTGCTTTGCGTGCACTGCGAAAAGTAGGTGGTGAGCCGCTTGCTCAGATGGTTCAAAATGAAATTGATGCCTTCATTATGGAAGCAAAGCGTCGCGGTAGTACGCTGCAACACCAGGCTAAGGCTCGGTCATCTGATGCGGCATCTCTTCTAGTTGATCTATCATGGAGAGTCGCCTGGGGGGCGTATCTGAAAAGCAAATTAACAGACGAGAATTTACGTCGATATTTTGAGAAGAACGCGACGTCCTACAATGGAACACGGTACCGTATTTCCCAGATTTTCATTCGGCCAGCGTCGACCTCCGAGGTGGATATTGTTGCGTCGGTTAAATCGCTGTCCTCACTTGCGTCCGAGATTCAAACAGCAGGCGAACGCGAGATAGCCTTTGCGGATGCTGCTCGCCAGTACAGTGAGTCATCGACGGCTCAGTCCGGAGGCGACTTGGGATGGGTGGAGTCAGAAGGGGACTTGCCCGCCGGTCTGATGAAGGAAGTTAGGAAGTTGCCGGTCGGGTCGGTCAGCCGTCCGTTGAGAAGTCCTTTGGGTGTACACTTGCTTTTTCTGCATGAACTGGAAAAAGGGAGTCTAACCTTCGAGGAGCTAACGGATATCTCATTGCTCCGTCGTGATGCGGCAAATGCGATGTTTGAGGCATTGGTGGAGTCGGAGGCTGAGACAGAGGTGGTATGGCATCTCGATGCGCTCAAGCCACCAAGTGGTCAACATTGAGGCTGGCAAGTCAGTGTGATGTGCCTGAGTGACGTGCCTGAGTGATGTGCCGAGTGATGTGCCGAGTGATTTTTCAGAGCGGTTGATAAGCTTCTCCCTGGTCGACGCCTTGCGTGCAGGCACTGGAGGCTTGGACCACATTTTCTTGTGCACTTTGTTACTTACGCTCCTTGCTTCATCTTGCAAATCGGTTGGTGTTCCGGGAAGGGATTTAGACATTGCTAATCAACCAGCAGCCAGTTTTCTTTAGTCGCGAACGCTTGGCAATTTTTTGCGCGTTTGGATGGTTCTTTTGCATCCTCGCATCTTATTCAATGGTTCGCCCCGTTCGTGAAACCATGGGAACGGTTGTTGGGAAAGGCGAATTGAAGTGGTTGTTTCTAGCCGGTTTTTTGGCGATGTGCGTCATTGTGCCACTATACGCATTATTGGTTCAGCGAGTGTCACACCGATCCATTGCGCGAGTGGTGTTTCATGGCTTTGCACTGAGTTCACTTGGTTTTCTGCTAACGCTCAATTTGCATGGCGCGTCTGAGAACCTCTGGATTGCGAGGTTGCTTTTTGTTTGGATTAGCGTGCTCGGGATCTTTTCCACGAGTGTTTTTTGGAGCGTCTTGGCTGACTTGTTTGGTAGCGATCAGGGAAAGCGACTGTTCGGAGTGATTGCATCGGGTGGAACCATCGGCGCGATTGCTGGATCTTTTGTGATTAGTCAAGTGGCTGGCCGTCTCGAAACGGCGTGGCTGATGCTATTTCCCGCAGTCCTCTTGGAGTTGGGGCTTTTGTTTGGACGTTACCTTGAACTCAATTCGCGAGGGTCGAGGGTTTCTGATGAAGCGGAGGCAGTGCAAGATGAAGAGCTTCGTCAGGGTGGCTTGTTTTCTGGAGTGCAGCACGTTGCGAAGTCCAGCTATTTGATGCGGCTTGCAGCTTTCTTGATGTTCGTGCAGGCATTCGGTACGCTTCTCTACACAGAGCAAGCAACCATTGTGAGAAATGAGATTGTGGGTGAGATGGCTCGGACAGAGTTCTTTGCCTCGATCGACTTTTACTCTCAGTCGCTCACTCTATTATTTCAGTTGGTTATCGCCGGTTGGGTGATGCGGCGGCTAGGCATTGCGTTTGCACTAGTGCTCTTGCCAGTAATTTACTTTTCGTCACTGGTTTCGCTTTCGCTAAAGCCAGAATTAATGGTCCTTGCGGTCGTGATGATCGTCACCCGTTCATGTGCTTATGGAATGACGGTGCCGGCTCGGGAGGTTCTTTTCACTGTTGTGAGCAGAGAAGATAAATACAAGGCGAAAAACTTTATTGATACGGTCGTTGTGCGAGGTGGCGATTCCATTTCGATGCAATTCATCGGTTTGATGACGAGCCTTGGCGTGACTGCTGGCGCAATCCGCTTGGGAGCTCTACCACTCGCAATACTTTGGGCCATTCTTGCGTGGAATCTTGGTAAGAAGCAGTCAAAGATGGATGCTGACACTTTGGGTTCCTAGCGATGACGATTCCACGCCACGGCGAGCGGTAGTCCTAGCCATCGCGACAACGGTATGACAAGCGTCACGGCGATCATACAGTTTTTTAAGGTTGCTAAGTCATGTGGGATCAGGCGATGAAAGACTAAGCTGACAACGACGACAACAGTGAACCAGATCACCAAGGTCACTAATAAATCAGATCCATTAAAGATCCTGCGTTTCAGGCCAATACCGCCAATGGTGACCACAAATGTCACTTTCAAGATAAGTAGTGTTGCGGCAAAAATTGGAATATAGGCAGCAGCTTTCATCGCGGATTGCTCGGTCGTCTCCCAGTCGGTTTGGTTGAGAAACCAACGGAGAAAGATGATCAACGGCGTAAACAGGCAGATGATTGCACCGCTTGAACTTGCCACGGTAACCCAAGCTCGCCCTGTTGCAGGTACCCAAGCATGGGCCAAAATGCGGGTGACGAAAATGATCCCGACTCCAAGCACAATCGCTGCCGATAATTGAATACCAATCATCCACGCGTTTTCGATCTGCTCAAGTTTTGCTGCTTGATCTGTCGCCCAACGCATCCAAGTCATCCGGTTAGACTCATGCAGCGACCATCCCCCGATCACGACAAGAGTCCATAGGTATGTCAGGCACGCGGTGGTTAGCGGAACGATTTGCCTGCCCCAAGCAATCGCTTTGGTCGAAATTGGTTTTGTGGCGAGATAGGTTGGGAGATGATTTGCGAGCGTGACAGGCCGATTTCCCTCATTGCCTTGGATGAGGTGTTTGGAATTACTGATGATGGCTAGGTAGATGATTCCAAAAAACATGCCGATCACGGAGACCGGATGAAGCGGCGTGAGTTGTGAATAGAGAATTGTCCCGGGGATGAGTCCAACTAAATAAACTTGGCGTATCCAATCCTTTGATCCGACAAAGTCATGCCAAATGAGTGATCGCAGTGGCCCCGTTTTTCCTGGTTGCCCTAATGGATGGGATGGTGCAAGCTCATTGTTAAGATTGGAGATGAATCTTGGGGCCTTGTTGTCAATCTCCAAACCTTTTTGAAGGCTTGATCCTACCGGAGTGATTCTGGCGAGTTTTGTGGCATTTAGCAGGGTCCAAATACCACTCAGAAAGAAAGCAAGACTCGCAGTCCAGCTACCGAGGACAGCGGTTGGTCGCCATTCCTTGTACTCGATGAATGGTGCGACGAAACCACCCGCGACCACGCAGTAGCTGACAGGTAACGCAACCAATAATGATGCAAGTTTGTAACGTCCACGGGAAAAAGGACGCCAAGAGAGCACCATGATCCAGATGAGCACCGCGGAAAAAGAGATGCAGGGTAGGATGATTGGGATGCTTTGCGCGGAATACGAACGCATGATTAATGCGAAGGTAATCCAGATAGATGAGATCCATGCTGTCTTGAAAACAATTGGAACCGTAGCGATTTTCCAAGATCGGATGGGTTGCCTCAATAGCCAGTGACTGCACCCTGAATCAGGGTGACTCAAGTCATGATCAAGGCCGTAGTCGAATAAAGCGATAGCCGCGACACCGGAGGGTAAAAGTGAAAAGAAAATGGCATACCCACCGACTTTTGTTCCGATCTCTTCGCCAAACCATTGCATGGAGGCAAGTGTTCCGCAAAGCCCGGCGATCATCAATCCAATCATGATGAGCAAGAGAACGCGGTATCGACTGATAGACAGCCTTGCTAACGCCACCACCTCAGTCATCTGCCGCCTCGTTCGTATCTTGAACTTGGTTCGTTTTTTTCGACGGGTTTTGAGTGACGCTCGCTTCGAACCAACGTTGAAGGGAAACCGGTCCTTTGGCAATCAACTGTGTATTTTCAAAAGTTGGTGGTTCTTGATCTTTTGCTCCACTGAGTACGGTGGTCCATTCCTTGCCGGATCGCTTCCAGCCAAAGCAATGTGGAGACTGCGGGTCGCGCCGTGATGAGTCTGGCGGAACCCATGATTCTGAAGACAAATAGGTAAGCTCTAAAAAGCGTTGCTCTCTGTCGTCGGGGCAAAGCGAATCAATGATTCTTCCATCGTGCAGCAATGCAATGTGATCGCACACGCGATCAACTTCATCGAGGAGGTGACTCGAAAAGAGCACCGTGCGACCATCGTCGCTGATGGTGCGGATGACTGCTTCTAAGATATCGCTGCGAGCGATTGGATCGAGTCCACTACTTGGTTCGTCGAGGATTAACACAAGGGGCCGGTGGGCAATCGCGACCAGCAAACCAACTCTTGCTCTTTGACCCTTGGACAGCCCGTTTAGTTTTGTTTTCTTGGAAAGTGAGAACATTTCCGAGAGACCTGCTGCGTATCGATCATCCCATGTTGGATAGATTCCGCGGCAGAAGTCAATTAACTCTCCCACTCGCATCCACTTTGGCAGTGAGTCTTCCTCGGTCATGTACCCAATCTGCTTGAGTACGCCCTCTGGGTCGCGAACAGGGTCATGGCCGAGAACGCGAACTTCTCCTGATTGTGCTTTGAGCGATCCGATGAGGTGGCGGATAAGTGTCGTTTTTCCTGCACCATTGAGACCAACGAGTCCCTGGATGGTTCCCCGCGGAATCTTGAGGTTCACGTCTCGGAGAGCTTTTTTACCGTGGAAGGTACGCTCCAGATTGGAAACTTCCACCGCTAGGTTGCTGTCGGTTGGGTGGCTCAAGATAAGCCCTCCTCTGTAGCGGAGCGGTTTTGATGAATGATTGAATCCCTGACTGTTATTTGGTCCATTAATTCTTCTCTCGAAAATCCAAGTTGGGACGCATAGATGATCACCGCATCAAGATGCGGTTGCAGTCGTTCGATTCTCTCTTTCAAGCTGCGATTCGATTTGTGGCTTGCAACAAATGTCCCCTTTGTTCTTCGTTTTTCTAATAGCCCTTCCAGTTCAAGTTCTCGGTAAGCCCTTGCAATCGTGTTGGGGTTCACGCGAAGCTGTTGAGCAAGATTGCGGATCGAAGGCATCTCATTACCAACCTCAAGCTGCCTTGCAATGATCCGGTGGCGGATTTGATCTGCGATCTGCTGATAGATTGGCAGTCCGTCCGATTTGATATGAATTTGCATCCCTTGCCTCACTGTGTTGGTGCAATGATACAGATGGAGGGGCTCTCGTCAAGCAATGTTGCCATGATGTTGGAGCTTGGGTTTTGAGTTTAAAACCGGAGGCTACTTGCGTCGGTTGGGTCATCACCATCAAGTGCAAGGAGTGCAAGCAGCAGGAATCCGATGCCATCTCGCGAGTCACAAAAGTCGATGCCAGTGCGACTTCGGAACATCCCTAGACGTGGTTCATAGAGATCCTTCATCGCCTGATTGGCGAGGCTATCGGCAAGTTTTTTGTATCGTTCTAGATTGGTCACTTGGCTATATCGATTCAGCAGATGAATTGCTCTGCCATACGTTTCGGCCCTCGTGAACGATGATTGCTGTTCAATGATTCGTGTTTCGATTTCAACTAGCTTACGTTTCGTTTGGCCCAACCATGCCTCTTGTTGTGTCTGTTTCCAAGCTGTTAGGCATGCTTCTGCGTAGCGGCAGTCATCATCGAAGCCGAAGCGATTTGGGCTCATGCCTGCGGCTTCTGTTTCCGATTTTTCTTTGCTTGGTTCAGAAGTAATGCCAGCTGGATTTGCTACCTTAGGGAGCGGCAATTGTTGTTGGATCTCGCTGAGTTGTGGAGCGAGAGACGGGTGAGAGGTTACTGCGTTGAGCCAGTTTGCTTGAATTCCAAGTGGTTGTTGATGAAACGTTTGCCGATCCACGTCAGACAATTTTGTCAGCGGCAGTGCTCGCGCGAGTAACGAGTCCGACTCGCTTTGGAAGTGATTTGCCATCCACATAAGCGTGGACAGTGTTCTGGATCTTGCCATCCATCTTTCGGTCGCCAAAGTCCCAATGGTGTGGTCTGAATCCGCTGATGTGTCAGCCTTTGCTGATTTGTCAGGCTCCGTTGGAGCATCGAACCTTTGGAGGATATCGTTAGTGTTTTGAAGCATGTTCTCGAGGTGGATTCGAAGTGCTTCAGGTGATTCGCGATTTAGAATTTCCCACGCGGGCAGGTATCGCCAAGTCGTCCACGATTTTTCACTGCCGACAAATTGGTCTCGAATCAAATCGTAATCAGATGTGAGCATGACTTGAAACGCATCGTCGGTGCCAGCCTTCATTCGTTGAAGTTGATCACGAAGGTAGCGAGTGATCGAATCCTGATAGCACTTACAACCAGTTCTTCGGCCCATTTCGACCGCGGCAACCATTGTCGGTTGATCAAGCAAGAGATTTCCGAAGGGCCAAATTGTGGAGTGTGTTTTGGAGTCTCGGAGCGATTCCACTGCTGGTAGTTTTGACGTGCGAATATCGATCTGCCCCAGCCAGATCCCCGTCTCATCCTGACCATATTCATCCAGGCAGTAGTCGGTGACGTAACCTAGATGAGCTTCCACCGCGTCCTTGATCGCCGGCAGAGCATCGCGTGAAACTGGAGCGATTGGCGGACGTTCTTGAGCGTGAGTTAACGTCGCTGAGGCGAATGCAAGATTGAGGATGATACAGACCATCCAACGGTGCGGCAGGGGAATCCAATATCGCATCAATTTATCTGGTTGAGGACGGGAACAGTGGTTTCAGAGAGTTCTTTTTCGGTGCCCTAGTCTCCCGGTTTCCGAGTCTCTTCGTGGTATGGGGGTGAAGGGAACACGGATCTGGGGTAACGCTGCACGCGTTAGTTTAGCCGTTGGGTTGTCGCTGTGATCAAGGGCGATGAGTTGGTTCCCCACCAAATTGCTCTTGATGCCACCTGAGAAGACTTGGAATAAAGTCGGGTCAGAAATCGCGAAACGGTGAATCATCTGGACGGTTACCCATTGATCGGTGAAAAGCAGTGAATCAAATCTTCAAAACCTGTCTGCTCAGTGTCGTTTGCTGCGTTTTCATGGTCATTTCAAACGATTTACAAGCTGAAGAGCGAGCAACGCCAAGTGCAATGCAGCGGTTCGCGTCGGGGATGAATCCAGTGAACTGGAAGATGCCTGACTTCGGTTCGATTTTCCCGAGCCAAGAGGAGCAGGAGCGAGTCAAAGAGAAGAAGGAAAGTTTTTTTTCTGAGGTTTCTGCGACTGCATCAAAGAGTTGGGCCAAGACCAAAGAGGTGTTTAGCCCTTCTCGCTACAATCCGACCAAGTTCTTCAGTGCATCGCACCGAAGCAAAGGACCTCAAACGACACGCAAGGAACCGGGCTTTTGGAGTTCCCTTTTCACTACCGAGCCCGAGCCACAAGAAATCAACAACGTGAATGACTTTTTACGCCAATCTCGACCCAAGCCATAGTGCTTACCGGACGCTGGGTTAAAGGGTCCAGCCGTCACGGTATTCTCGCCGGATCCACTTAGACAACTCAGGTCGATCACGGACTTCCAAAGCTTGCGGATCCCAGTTCAATTTCTCGTTCGGTTGACGCTGTGCAAGAACACCGAGCAGAATGGTCTCGGTCATTGGCCCAGCTAGGTTGAAATTCGATTCACTTTGGTCAATCTTCCCCTCGATCGCATCCATCCATTCTTTGTAGCTATCTTCCTCTCTCGCTCTCGCGATCGATGGATCTGGCCATTGGAATTCGTCGATCTTATTCGATGTTTTTAGAACCCAGTTTTTCTTGCCTCGATTAAAGAAGAGCTTGCCTTCCTCCCCAATGATGACGCTTCCAAAATCCTTGAAGCTCATGCCATCAAGAATCTCACTGTTTGGATGGTTGTATTCGTCTGATTCTTTTTCGAGTTGCCAAGACTCGCGATTAAAATTGGCGTTAACGTACCCATCGTACCAGTGGAACTTGAATCCTTTTGACGTTGCGTACGGAGACTCATCGAAGTTCCAGGTAATGATTGAATTGATGGGTGGCGAGAAATCCGTTGCCCCCTGCTGCTTGGCGACGACGGAAGTCGGTGCTAGGTAATGTCCTGTGCCAGGTTGCATCGCCCAGTAACCCATGTCCATGATGTGGCACGCCATGTCACCGAGAGCGCCGGTGCCAAATTCCCACCAACCTCGCCACGCGAACGGGGCTATCTTCGGGCTGTAATCAACCCATTGAGCGGGGCCAATCCATTGCTCCCAATCGACACCCGTGGGAATCTTTTCTGCTTTTGGAGGAGATGCGAAACCTTGGGGCCAGATGGGGCGGTTGGTCCAGGCATGTATTTCGCGAACCTTGCCAATGACTCCCGCTCGGATTAACTCAACGCAACGTCTCATGTGGTCTTTGGCATGAGCTTGATTTCCCATTTGCGTTTTGACCCCAGTTTTCTGGGTGAGGTCTGCCAAGGACCGAGCTTCCCAGATCCCGTGGGTAAGCGGCTTCTGGCAGTAGACATGTTTTCCCGCTTGCATTGCCAATGCGGAGGCGTGGTAGTGATGATGGTCAGGTGTCGAGACGGTTACCGCATCAACTTTGTCTCCCATCTCGTGGAGCATCTCGCGGTAGTCCAAATAGAACGAAGCATCTTGATAGAGCTTTCGGCTGTCATCAATACGTTTGACTCGACGATCGTCGCTCGAAAATTTCGTTGTGTCGAAGGTATCCACCAAGGCCACAACTTCAAATCCGGCGTTCTTTGCTCCGGCAAGGTCAGAGGCGCCTTTTCCACCGATCCCAATTCCAGCAACCGTTGGCTTCTCTAGTTTCTTTTCTGCAAGTGCTGGTAGAAAGTAAAAGCCGGACAATGCACCGAATGCCCCGCCTACCTTCTTATGAAACGCTCGGCGAGTGACTTTTTCGGCGGTTGAAGAAGGAGTTTCACGATTCTTGAGATATTGCTTGTCGATCTTGGAGGCTTTGATGTTCATGTTGTTGGGGGTGCGCGGTGGCGGCGGGATAAGGTGGGGCGGTCTAACCGGTTGATTCGTTAACAGATTCCCTTTCGCAAAGTTCCTAGTATAGAGTGTTCCCGTGACAAGCAGGATCGGTGATGTTTTTTAGCAAAACGAGCAAGTGGCTATGCAGTACAACGAATGCCGTTTTTTGTTTGATTATGGGGAAATCCGAAGGTTCTTCTGGCTCCGGTCGACTCGGTTTAATATCCTTACCGAACTTTTCCGGTCGGTCCGGTGAGATAAATATTCTCGTAGTGAGTGAGGGAAGTAGATGTTGAAGTCGATCATGTCGGTCTTAGTGTTGGCTGCAATGCCTTTGGTTTTCATGACAGTCACAACTCAAGCGGAAGAGTCCGACAGCGCGAAGCACTCGACCAAAGAAATCATGAAGGTTGGTTTCAAGGGTGGTCTACTCAAGAAAGTAGCCAGTGGAAATGCGTCGGATGACGAAAAGCAGAAGCTGCATGCAATGCTTGTTGCTCTTGGGAAAAACAAAGTAGAAAAAGGTGATGCTGAGAGCTGGAAGAAACTGACTTCAGCGCTTGTGAAGGCAAGTAGTGACGTTTTGGAAGGAAAAGATGGAGCCGGCGAGGCTCTGCAGAAAGCTTCTAACTGCAAAGCTTGTCATAACATCCATAAGTAACGACCGTTTAAAGCATCAAGATGCTCTTGAGCGTTCTGCCTACGCTACATGCGTTAAGTGCAGCTCGGCGAAAGTGGTCGTCATAAAGTCCAGGTCATGTCATGTGTGCATGACTTGGTTTTTTTATGGTGTGATCCGACCTTGGTAACTATCCATGACTTCGATCGGAATTGTTTTTCGGTTTGTCAGATTGCATCAATGATTGAAGCGTCTGTAAATCGGGATGCACGTAAAGCTGTGGCGGGCATTCAAGAGGAGGAAATCTCATGATGACTCGCACGCCGCTAGAACGCATCAAAGTTGGTGCTGTGGTGTTGGCTGCAGTTTTTTCACTCTCTGTAATCGGATACCGACTGGTCGGCGGATATAGTTGGTTGGATGCATTGTGGATGGTGACAATTACCATCTCTACCGTTGGCTACGGCGAAGGTCATTCCGCACTTCCGACATCGCTGCAGATTCTCACGATGTTAGTGATTGCCGCTGGGATCAGTGCAGCGGTCTACACCTTCACCGGGCTATTTCAATTGATGATCGAGGGAGAGTTGGAGCACATTCTGGGAAGACGAAAAATGACAAAGGAAATCAAATCACTCAAAGATCACACCATCATTTGTGGTTATGGACGGATGGGACGAAACCTCGCAAAAGAGTTGCGAATGCAGGGACGAGGTGTTGTGGTGATTGATTCGGATGCAGAGAGAGTTGCGGAGGCAACTGCGGAGGACTTTCTTGCTTTGATCGGTGATGCGACTGAAGAAGAGACGTTGCTGCATGCGGGTTTGCTGGCGGCTGGGACTCTGGTGAGTACTTTCCCGAGTGATGCGGATAGCGTGTTCATCACGTTGACTGCGCGTAATCTGAATCCTCGGGTGAAAATCATTGCTCGTGCGGAGCGAGAGACCACTGAGAAGAAATTGGTGCAGGCTGGCGCCGATACAGTGGTGATGCCGACCGTTGTTGGAGCAAAGCAGATGGGGAGGATGATCACGCGCCCGACCACCGCGCAATTAATTCGATTGGTGGATGAGAAAGGAAGTTCTGATTTTGAGCTGGACGAATTGCGAGTCGGCGCAACTTGCTCACTCGTCAAGATGAGCCTCGAGCAAGCTGCCGCTCACCGTGATTTTCGAGTCTTGGTAGTCGCCATCAAATCTTCGAACGGGGAATTCGAATTTAACCCGAATGCCGCAGTGAAAATTCAAGCAGACGATGAGCTGATGGTGCTCGGAAGACAAAACGATATTGCATCATTTCGCGAGAAGTATTGCTTGTAGAGGACTGTTCCCAAAACAGCTTCTGTGCTGAATGCAGCCTTGTAGATTTTTTGATGACGGTTCGTTCTAGTACGGTGATCTATCCGGTGAGACGTCGCGCCCGCCGAGGCTTCGGTGATTTCCTCGGCGAGCGCCAACGCCTCGTAGTGTTCATACAGCTTTCATGCTGACCGGTGGACAGTGATTCGCAACTCAACTCGCATGCGTTGAGTCACATGATTCGCTGTCCGATCACTCCTCGAATATTCAAAAGCTAGCTCACAAAAAACGGGGGGGCAAAATGGATTTGAATTTATGGCGTGATTTCAACAGGCTTCATCCACTGCCCTGCAGACGCCTCTACTGCCGACGTTGCAAAAAGTCACCACGCGTTCTACGAGTTGTTGCGTTTGGTCATCGAATGATGCCATTTTGATCACCGCTTCGCTTCACCCTGATCACGTGAATACTATTTTTACGGTGGTTTGCAGGGATGCCGGTTTTTGGAGCAACTCGGCACCGGATTTGCGACTAACGCGCTGGATGGTATCTCCGACTCCCACGACAACAACACCAGCAACGGCTGCGGTCTCTGCTAGGCGAGGTCAATTGCTCGTTCTTTTTGCAATGGTGGCTCTCTTGCTGGGATCTTTGGGGCTTCTCGAGGGATCGGCAGAGTTTGTTGGGCGAGCAAAGGGATTCATCGCAAGTCAGTTTTGTTTGCCCTTCTATGCTGTCGCGGATGAAGCAAAAAATATTCCGGTGACACATGTCGCGGCTGTCACACCCCGTGGTTGGCGACGAACCAAGGATGGTTGGGAGCATACTTCCAGTTGGCGACCGCAGCGTTCGCTGTCTGATTTCGTGCATGTCGAGCAACAACGCGAGCAGTTTTGGATACACCATTTTTTTAATGGTGTTAGAAACGTCCCGCCGTTGGCCTACGCATGCCTGCAAATTGCTGCGATCTCGGCTATCTGCTGGATCTCGCAAGTCTCCAAGGCAGGTGTAACGATTGAGCACATCTCAGAAGAAGAGGCGAAATCAATCGTTGAATGTGAGTGACTCATTCATCGTCAACATTGGACGTCTTCGCCGCATTACTAGGGCGATTAGCGTTTCAAGCTAGGAACTGAGTTGTCAACAAGCCGTTCGGTAAATCTTGCGCGGTACTCCATCAAGCTATTCGCTCCTTGGAATCCGATCACGGTTTCATCCCAGTCGAGTTGCTTGCTGAGCATATGACCGTTGTCGATGTCAAAGCGAATGATTCCGTTGCTGAGCTGTTGAACCACCTGAGCCCGTACGGATTCTTCGTTGATAGGGGTAAGCGGTTGGCTGCGCACGCGAAGGAATGCGACCCCAGTCTGAACTTTTTCGAGCGTGTAAAGCTGACGGATTTTGATGATCTTTACGGAGCCATTGTCCGTTCTTGCCCGTACTTCATGCGGGGTCGACCATGATTCTCCAATTTTAACCGGCTCCTCAGGGAAGCTTAGCGTAAGGGATCCCATGCCCAGGGAAGTTTTAGTTCCGGAGTCCGCTTCTCGTTCTAGCTCTTTACCTGCTTCACTTGCTGTAATCGTGGAGAGTGGATGTCCGATCTGCTCTGCAATTCGCCCGAATACTTTGGGAGGCTCGGGGTCTTTTTGGCTATCCCATCTCAGTTCACTTTGCTGGCCCTGTTGCTGGGTCATGGCGACCGCATCCAAAATGTGTTCAAACTTGAAAGTGTTTTTCTCGCTTTCAATCACATTCCAATGTCTTTGGGTGGTGGTATGAACCTGTGAGATTTCCTCTTCACCTTGGATTCTCGTTTTGGTTTTCGCCGCGTGCGTGACCTCGTAATGAAGTTGCTCACCGGGTTGTACCTTGTAACGCAGCAGATACGAAGCTGGGGAGTCGGTTGGTTCCGCGTTGCCCGTGGTCACCAAGCCCATCACAAAGCCAAATAGAATGATCCAACGAGTTGCGTGTAAGCGAGCCACCAAGGTTCTTCTCCGTGTGGGCACAGAATCGAGTTTCACGAATGAAAAAATCGTGTCAGATCGCTCGATTTGCAGCAATAGAGATTTGGCGACTTGGCTGCAAAGCAGAAACGGATTAGCGATTGGAGGGTACAGATCCGCCCCAACCCAGCTTTTCGCGTAAGACGCGATAGTCGTCTCGCCCTCGAATTGAAAGCATTTGGAAGGTTTGGTCAGCTCTTTGAATTTTTACACGGTCGCCCGGAAGTAATTTTCCGAGTACCCTGCCGTCCACGACGATGCTGGTTGATGCGTTGGGTTCATTGACTGCTAATTCAAGTTGCGTATCTGCCGAGTCCACCAAAGGTCGATAGGTCAGCGTGTGAGGGCTAATCGGGGAGAGGACGATTGCTTGCAGATGACGTCTCAGGATCGGTCCTCCGGCAGAGAGGTTTTGTGCCGTGGAGCCAACTGGAGTCGCAACAATCAGTCCATCGCATCGATAACGGGTCGCAAGGTGACCATCGGCAAAGAGATCGATGTCCAGGATTTGGTAAGGTGGTCCACCGAGTACCGCTGCTTCATTGAGGGCTAGCTGCTCTGCCGCGACCACACCATTTTGAATCAAAGTGGTTTTAAGCATGAGGTGATCCACAATCTCGAATGCCCCGCTTGCGAGCTGTGGCCAAGTATCGAGAAAGTCATCCGGAGAAAGATCTGCGAGAAATCCGAGTCGCCCGCAATTGATTCCTAGAACGGGAGTCTGGTTTCGTCCCATCTGCCGCGCCGCTTGCAAGATGGACCCGTCACCCCCAAGAACGATCACCAGATCCTGCTGGCCTTGGTTGAATTCGTATTCGAATGCAAGATCCTCAGCGATGATCTCTGCGTGTCGAGCGATCGCAGGACGCAGTCGCTGCAGTTCTGCTTGCACTCGCTGCCGGTTGGGGGCACCGAGAATAACAACACGAGGCTTTACCTCTGAGGTTTGCATCCACTTCGGAATAGAGGAGTGTTGCATCTCATCTTGCCTTTTGGCAACTAGCGAATGAACAATCTAGAGACTCTGGTGTGTTCGGCTTCCTGCTGCTTCACGGCAAGTCGCGGCAATCGCTTCCGCGCTCAAACCGTGTTCGTGCAGCAAGTCGTCTCGATCACCGTGCTCAATGAATTCATCGGGTAGTGCGGTGACGTGTACCTTCCGAGTATCGAGCCCTTGATGGGAGGCGTTTTCCAAGAATGCCGATCCAAAGCCCCCGAGTCGAGTACCTTCCTCGAGCGTGATCACAAAGCCTCCTGACTCGAGGCTTTGTCGAACCATTTGCTGGTCGATAGGTTTCACGAATCGAGCGTTGATGACGGCGATGTCGAGTTCACCTTCGAGCCGTTCGGCAGCTTCGAGAGCATTCTCAAGCATGGCGCCGAAGGCGATGATGGTTCCATCGTTACCCTGACGCAAGGTTTCACTTTTGCCCAATTCAATGGGAGTCGGTGTGTGATTGGTCTGAAGGGCAGATGCTTTTGGATAACGGATGCTTGTTGGATGATCATGCTTGATCGCGAAGTCAAGCATCGTAGACACTTCCGAAGCGTAACCGGGCGCCATGCAGACCATGTTCGGGAAGACTCTCATGTAGCTAACATCAAAGAGTCCGTGATGGGTTGGACCATCCGGTCCGGTGAGCCCTGCCCGATCGAGCATAAAGACGACTGGTAAATCTTGCAGAGCCACCTCTTGGAAGATTTGATCAAAGCTCCTTTGCAGGAAGGTGCTGTAGATGTCGACGATTGGGCGCGATCCTGCTTTACATTGTCCTGCCGCAAATGCGACAGCGTGTGATTCACAGATGCCGACGTCAAAGAATTGTTGGGGGAATTGTTCACGAACTGGTTCGAGTTTATTTCCCTGACACATCGCGGCAGTGATCACCGTAACTTTTTCATTCGCAGCCATCTGCTCGCGAATCGCATCTCGAGCGTGTTGCGTGTAAGGTGGGAGGCCTTCACTCTTTTTCGGAATGGCTTGCCCGTCCTGATCTTGGAACGCCGGTGGAGTATGGAAATAGACGGGGTCTTCGGCGGCGGGTTTATAGCCGTGCCCTTTTTCTGTCACCACGTGTAGCAAGACGGGGCCCTGCATCTGACGCGCCATGGCGAGATATTTTCTCATCAAGCTAACGTCATGACCATCAATCGGGCCAAGGTAGCGAATATTGAGTTCCTCGAAGAGCATTCCACCGAGAAATCCCGCTTTGACTGCCTCTTTGGTCTGCGCCAAAAATCGCTCGGCCGGGTCACCGAACATTGGGACTCGGTCGAGAAGTCGTGAGACTTCACTTTTCAAGCCCGTGTAAAAAGGGTTGTCGCGTAGTCGATCGAGATAAGCTGCGACGGAGCCAACCCTGGGGCAGATCGACATTTTATTGTCGTTAAGAACGATGGTGAGATCATCTTTGAGGTCACCCGCGTTATTCATTGCTTCGAAAACAATACCGCTCGGGAATGCGCCATCACCGATGACTGCCACCGTTCGTCGGTTTTCTTCCCCCGTCAATACATCGCCACTTCGAAGTCCAACCGCGGTGCTAACACTGCTACCAGCGTGTCCGGTCATGAATAGGTCGTAGACGCTTTCGTGCGGATTGGGGTATCCCATCAGCCCGCCCTTGGTGCGGATTCCCGCGAAATCCTTGTAGCGACCGGTGACGAGCTTGTGGGGATAAATTTGGTGGCCGGTATCCCAAATCAGTCGATCTGTTCGAAAGTCAAATTCGCAGTGCAGCGCCAAGCAGAGTTCCACCACGCCCAAGTTCGAGGCGAAGTGTGCCGTTCTGGTAGCCAGAAGATTGCAGAGAACATCACGAATCTCGCCAGCAACTTCTTTGAGTTGGTTGGGTGAGAAGCTTTTGAGCGGCACCGCGTCCTTCAGCCCAGCCAACAGGGGATGTTGACCAAGTGGATGATGGTGATGGTCGGATGTACCGTTACTTGAATCGTTCAATGCTGTCGCTCCAAAACATAGTTGGCGAGTGATGATAACCGCCATTTACGTTCTTCGAAAACGCTAATTGCTTCCTGAGCCTCTCGGATCAGGTCTTCGGCTCGTTTTTTGGCACCTTCTATACCCAGCAACCCTGGGTAGGTGAGTTTGCCTTTGATCGCATCCTTGCCGGTTCGCTTGCCCATCGCGGTTGAATCCGCGGTCAGGTCAAGCAGGTCGTCAATCACCTGAAAAGCCAGTCCAACGTTCTCGGCAAAGCAAGCGAGTGCTGATCGGTGTCGTTCCGTTCCCCCGCCGAGTGTCGCCCCAAGGCTAAGCGAAGCTGCAATCAGAGCTCCCGTCTTGCGTTGATGGATGGATTCCAGATGCTTGAGTGCCGCGACGGCACTTTCACCATTCGGAGGGGGATCTGCCTTAGCTGCGTCTCCCGAATCGACGAATCGATGTTCCGCAGCCAGATCGTCGGCTTGTCCACCGACCAGATGGCAAGGACCGGCGGCTTTGGCAAGTGTTTTGACTGCAGTGGCAGCAACAATCGGATCTTTGATGTTCTCGCTCAAATGAGTGAACGCTTGGGCGATCAACGCGTCGCCGGCCAAAATTGCGGTCGCTTCGTCATATTTGATATGGCAAGTAGGGCGACCGCGTCTGAGATCGTCGTCGTCCATCGCCGGCAGGTCGTCATGAATGAGCGAATAGGCGTGGATCATTTCAACCGCGACAGCTCCGGGCAGTGCTGCGTCGTGATTGCCGCCGCACGCTTCCGCGGCCATCAGAACCAACGCGGGGCGGAGTCTCTTTCCCGGGGCTAGGACTGCGTAACGCATTGCATCACCGAGTCGCCCTGGGCAGCCGTTTCCGAATTCACAAGCAGCCTCCAAAGCATCCTCTATTAATGGCTGCAGATCTCGAAATCCGGTCGGATCGTCTTTGGCCGATATCGCAGTGGTGGATGAGGCTGATGTCACGGTGTCTATGCCCAGCTGTTTGATAAGAACCGCCATAGTTTACGGCAACGGTTCGCAAAGCGGGAGTGCGAAAAGCCGGCATGGTGCATTACGGGCGATGAATTCTGGAGGCAGCTACGTCGATGATTATTGGCCTGCGCATTTGAGGCAATCCGCTAAAAAAGCTGCTCGTCCTCCGATTCCGCTGATGATTCAGCCGATTGAGTTTTTTGCGATTTTCCTCCCGGTACCGCCTTGCGATTGGAGCCCCTTGTTTCTTCGGATGAGATCGATTCACGAATCGGATTTCCATCCGCATCAAAACCAGCTAGAAGGCTAACTTTTTGTTCAGCGGAATCGAGCAGCTGGTGGCAGCGTTTGAGTTGCCGAATACCAGCTTCATACTGTTCGAGGGAATCGGAGAGCCCGAGATTTCCGCCTTCGAGTCGACCAACGATCGATTCCACTTCGGCAAGCGTCTGTTCAAAGTTGAGGCCAGAATCATCGGGTTGAACGGATGAGGCGTCGGAGCTTTTTTTCTTCTTCGCCATGGCTCTGCTTTTCTGCTCTGCTTTTCTGGGGTGGGGGATAATTCGTTAGCAAATGCGGGGCACGCAGTTGCGGATGCGGACCGTTTAACGTACGGATGGTTACTGGCACGCCGACCCAGTTCCGCGATTGTTGGTTTTAAGCGATGAGAGGCGGTTTGTCACCGATGGCGTTCAATGGCCCGCAGTGGGATTGCCCCACGGCCGTTCAATTTCGATATCATAAATTCCCTCTTCGGGACGGTACGCCGCCTTTAGGTACCTCTGGAAGTGGTTGATTTTCGCCGTCGGTTTACCTTCGGTTCTCCATTAAGATTCACCTTTGATCGGAAGCATTGCCATGACCATTCGTCCGTCTCGACGATCTTTTCTCAAATCAACCTCAGCGATCGGAGGCTCCTTTCTCATCACGGGTACTCGCGCCTCGGGGCAGATTAATGGTGCGAGTGAGCGGGTGAGAGTTGCTGTGGCGGGGCTTAACGGAAGAGGGCAATCTCATCTGAGCGGTTGGTTGGGGCAGTCGAATGTCGAAGTGGCTTACGTGATTGATCCCGATGACCGCGTGCGTGCTCGAGCGATGAGTGGGCTCGAGAAACGGAGCGAGGGTAATTTTGCCACGAAGGATGCGACAGATATTCGGAAGGTACTCGAAGATCCCACCGTGGATGCGATCTCCATTGCGACTCCAAATCATTGGCATTCACTGATGACCATTTGGGCGGCGCAAGCCGGAAAGCATGTCTACGTGGAAAAGCCGATGAGCCACGATGTTCGGGAGGGAAGAATTGCGGTTGAGGCTCAAAAGAAATACGGAGTGGTGATCCAGCATGGGACTCAGCGTCGTAGTGATGCGGGGATTGCTGGCTTACACGAAGCGCTTCACCGCGGTGACCTGCCTCCATTGAAAATCTCGTACGGTTACTGCTGTAAGCCTCGTGGTTCCATTGGGCATGAGCCAATTGGTCCGCCCCCGGCGAATCTCGATTGGGACCTTTGGAAAGGACCCGCGGTGATCAGTGATTACCATGCAAATTACCATCCGTACGACTGGCACTGGTTCTGGAAGACGGGTAACGGGGACCTTAATAATCAGGGGACACATCAGCTCGATGTGGCACGTTGGGCATTGAACCCAGATCAAACGCATCCCGTGCGAGTGATGGCGATCGGCGGAAGGTTTGCTTGGAAAGACCAAGGAGAGACGCCCAACACGATGTTTGGCTTGGCTGAGTTTCCCAACGGTCAACAGGTGATGTTTAACGTGCGAAATGTGAATTACAAGGGTTATCAGCACCAAGTATTCAATGAGTACTATTTAGAAGATGGAAGCAAGATCACCGGAGAAGGAAAGTATCAGATCCTTCGCCCTGGCGCGTCTAAGCCTGAACCTCTCGAAGTTCCCAAAGGAAAGGTGACTCCGGGCGGGAATTGGGGCGCTTTCATCGCCGCGGTGCGAGCAGGTGATCCCAGCATGGCCAATGGGAACGTCATGGACGCTCACTATGGGTGTGTTCTCGGCCACCTGATGAACAATTCATACCGGCTTGGTAAGCAGGTCCCGTTCAATGCGAAGGCGGCTTCCTTTGGGGACAACGCGGATGCAGGTGAGCATTTCTTGAAACTTCATGAGGTGATGCGAGACGGCGTGGGACTCCCCGAAGACAAAGAAGAGTACACGGTGGGCCCGTGGTTGTCGTTTGACCCAAAAACCGAGCAGCACGTCGGCGATCACGCCGACGAGGCAAATGCTCTTCTGAAGGATGAGAATAACCCCGGGTTCCGAGTTCCTGAGATCTCAGAGGTTTAGTTTGATCTCAGAGGTTTAGTTTGATCGCAGGGGTTTAGTGATTCAAAGATTTCATCACTCATATCAACAAAACAGTGGGGGGGTGTGGCTCGCTGCCCTCCCCATTGAAGCCCCTTTTTCGGGTGGGTTCCGATTTCTCGTCCGTCCAGTTTGCTCGGGCCCGTTCATGCGTGAACTCGCTAATCCCGACACCTTGCCACATCTTTCGGCTGTGAGACGTGGATAGGCGGCTTTAGGGAAAAGAATTCTGCCGTTAATTCGATCGCGGGGGATGAAGATTTTCCTTTGATCAGATATCCTCTTGCCTGTTGAAGCACTTGGTTCCAGAAAGACGGTGTAGAACGCTAATCGCGGACGTCCAGATCGCCTCCAATTATACGGCTGGGTTTCTCGGTTGATTTAAGTAGCTAAGGCAGGACTTTGTCATGCCTGACTGTGTTGTTTTTGGAACTGGATTTAGCGGCGGCGGGGCCGGTTGGTTGATCAACTTGGTTCGCGGCGGCTGGATTTCTGGCTCGGGATATTTCGAGGGAATCTCAATCACGAAACAATCTCTTGGCTTCCAAGCGAAGGGCTTAGGTCGGGTATTGAGGATTTAGCAGAAGCGCGACCGGCATAACCCAGCGTGGGGGCGATCCTACGACGTCCTGCAGTTGTCCGCATTTGCCTTGTTGATATCACAGGGTAGTGGAAGCTCCGTCTTTCATGGGCGGATCACGGTCGGTTGTTGCCTTTCAACACATCACGGATCGGAATCATCTGGTGATCGGATCACTGAATGAAAGAGTCTCTGGATGGAGCCAGATTGAAGCAATGAATTACAATCATTTAAGTCGACATTCTTCGTAGCTATGGCACTAACACTCCATCCCTACCTTGCTCAGGCGAGTGATTCAGTCTCGCCCCAAGTTGGAAGTCTTACCGAGGGTGCGACGATCGCAATCGTTGGTTTGCTGATCGTTTTTTTGGTTCTGATCTTTCTCAGTCTCTTCATCGCGACTTTGCCGAAGGTTTTGCAGCTGATCAACGCAGTGCTGCCTGAATCGAATGGTCATCACGGGACGGTTCACGAAGAGCAGGATGAGGATGCCGAATTAGAATTATTGGCCGCAATTGGTTATGTCTTACACACCGAATTCCAACGTCAGGTCTCTGCCGGCACAGACGGGAAATCTTAGTTAGGCAGTTGGTGCGTTCGCTTGAGCCGCGAGAAAAACGGCGGCGAGTATGAGATTGTTGGAAGCCAAGGCTAATCGGGACGAAAGCTAGAGATGGACATTTTTAGTGAGTTTTTACAGACCACCGGGTTCGCATCGATGACCCTCGGTAATCTGATAATGATCGTGATTGGGGTGGTTTTTATCTGCCTTGCGATCATGAAAGATTACGAACCGTTGTTGCTGGTGCCGATCGGGATGGGAGCGGTTGTTGGAAACATTCCGATCCCCGGAATGCCGATGAGCGTGTACGACACAGAGAGTTGGGCTGTCGTTGATGGGGTGATTCAGTTCACACCCGGCAGCGTCATGAGTTACCTCTATTCGGGCGTCAGTCTCGGTATCTACCCACCACTGATCTTTCTCGGTATCGGTGCGATGACTGATTTTTCAACAATGTTATCGAATCCAAAATTGGTGTTGCTCGGCGCTGCTGCACAGGTGGGTGTGTTTCTAACTTTCTTTGGCGCGATCTACCTTGGGTTTAATTTTGCCGAAGCGGGAGCGATTGGAATTATCGGTGGGGCGGACGGGCCGACAGCGATTTTCTTAGCGTCGCAGCTCGCTCCACATCTCCTTGGTGCGATCGCGATTGCAGCTTATTCCTACATGGCTTTGGTGCCGGTAATTCAGCCACCGATCATGCGTATGCTGACCACGCGGGAAGAGCGATTGATACGAATGGCTCCTCCCCGCAAGGTAACTCAGCGAGAGAAAATTATTTTCCCGGTCGCGGCGTTTTTGATTACGACCCTAATTGCACCTGGGGCAGTTGTTTTGCTGGGGATGCTTTTCTTCGGCAACCTGCTCAAGGAGAGCATGGTGACCGAGCGATTAGCGGCGACTGCGAGAACGGCGATGATCGATATTGTCACGATCCTGTTGGGATTCTCAGTGGGTGCAAGCACCAAAGCTGATACCTTTCTGACCCCTCAATCGCTACAAATTTTCGGTCTTGGGGCACTTTCCTTCGCGATTGCGACCGCAGGCGGTGTGCTGTTCGCGAAGTTCATGAATTTGTTCCTGAAGGATAAAATCAATCCGCTCGTTGGTGCTGCTGGCGTTTCGGCGGTCCCCGACTCGGCCCGAGTCGTTCAGATGGTCGGTCAGCAAGAAGACCCGCACAACTTTTTATTGATGCACGCCATGGCTCCCAATGTCGCGGGCGTAGTTGGTTCAGCAATTGCTGCGGGTGTCCTTTGGTCTGTTTTGACCTAGTTGAGATCGCCTTTTGTGGTGTGAATTCGAGTTCAGTTTGGAAAGACGACAATCGTGTCAAAGAAAAAAATTCAGTTCATGTGCACTGCGTTCCGTGACGGCTTTCAGTCGGTATACGGAGCGAGAGTTTTCACCAATGACTTCCTGCCCGCAGTCGAAGCAGCTAGGGATGCTGGGATCTCATGGTTCGAGGCAGGTGGCGGCGCACGTTTCCAATCGTTGTATTTCTACTGCAACGAAAACGCCTTTGACATGATGGACGCGTTCCGAGCCACGGCGGGACCCGATGCCAACCTGCAAACGCTCGCGCGCGGAGTGAATGTGGTCGGCCTCGATTCTCAATCAAGCGACATCATCAAGCTACATGCCGATCTGTTTAAGAAGCACGGCATGACCACGATTCGTAACTTTGATGCACTCAATGACGTCGACAACTTGATCTACAGTGGTCAGTGCATCGTTGATGCTGGCCTAAAGCATCAGGTTTGCGTGACGCTGATGGAGTTGCCGCCGGGGTGCCAAGGTGCACATGATCCTGAGTTCTATGTAGGAACCCTGCAAAAGATTCTCGACGCTGACATTCCATTTGACGCGGTATGCTTCAAGGATGCTT